>CBFHXH010000138.1:0-10016 GCA_965659735.1 uncultured Pikeienuella sp. | reverse complement strand
AAAGGCTGTCACCAGAAAAATGCTGAAAATTCCGTCACTTGGCAGGTTTTCGACAGCTTAAATCACTTGTAATCGCCGGTTGTTGTTGCAAAACAAGGGTTTGCACTAAATTACTTAGATATCAACCTCCTCAAGCCCGGATAAGTGCCTGATTTAATGGATTATTCAGATTTTTATCCGTAGCGCTCCACATTTTGACCTCAATTACTTAGGCTGCGTGGACCCACAGATCACCAATGATCGCGGAACCAGCGCCAAGCGTTCGCCACGCGGGCGCGTGATGAAAAGCCGCCAACCTGATCAAAATCCCACAATTCATCCTGTGGACGAGCGGCGTAAAGCGCCAGTCCAACCGCCGCGGCAAAGTCAGGGCCGGTGGCGATTTCGGGCAGACCAGCGATGCGTAACGGTTTGCCAATACGGACGGCGCGGCCGAGAACGCGCTGAGCGACCTCTTCCACCCCTGTGAATTGGGCACCGCCGCCAGTCAACACGATGCGACGGCCCGGCAGGTTGTCAAAGCCCGCGCGATCGAGGCTGCGCTTGGCGTCTTCGAACACTTCTTCCAGACGCGGGCGAATGACACCGATCAGGGCAGAGCGGGAAATGCGCCTGCGATCCTGTGCGCCGCCAGCTCCGATATACGGCGCTTCGATCAGCTCGCGATCATCAAGCCCGGTGGCGACGGCGCCCCCATGCAGCGTTTTGATCCGTTCCGCCGACTGGGTCGGCATCGACAGCGCTGTCGCGATGTCGTTGGTCAGATGGTCGCCGCCAATGCGCACGCTGTCGGCGTAAATCAGATGATTGCGCAGGAAGATGGAGACATTGGTTGCGCCTGCGCCCAAGTCGATACAGGCGGCGCCCAGCTTGTGTTCATCTTCAATCATGCCCGACAGCGCTGCGGCGTAAGGCGCAGCGACGACGCCCGCAAGTTCCAGATCACACTTGCGCACGCAGGTCGCCAGATTGCGCAGGGGCGCAGTTGCGACCGACATGGTCATCAGGTCAACAGCCAGCAGTTTTGCCGACATTCCACGCGGATCAGACACCATCGTGGTGCCGTCCAGCGTGAAGTTCACTGGCATGGAATGGATCACCTCGCGTCCGGTGCGCTGTTCCGGCCAATCACAGGCGGCAAGCGCGCGGCTGATGTCGCGAGGGGTGACGGCGTCGCCGTCGATTTCGACTTCGCCAAAGGATGAAAAGCTTTCGGGCCGGGCCGCAGACACGCAGGCGACGACCTGATCAACACGGGCGCCAGCCATTTTTTCCGCCCGCTCCAAAGCTGTGCGGATGGCTTTCTGCGCCTCTTCCAGATCATTAATCTCGCCCAGTCGCACACCGCGCGATTGGGTGACCCCAGCGCCCACGACACGCATCGCGCCAAAGGCGGCGTGCTGGGCGCCCTCGCCCATCGCCTGATCCAGCGCGGCAGGGTCGATGCGCAGGATGAAGCAGGTCGTCTTGGCTGTGCCGACATCCAGAACCGCGATCAGGCCACGTTTCAGGGCCGCCTTGAGGCGCAGACGCATCGCCCGCATGTCAGAGATATAGGTATTCACGCGTCTTCCCCGTCTGTCTTTTCTGCGCGTCCGTCCTCAAGACTTTGCAACGCATCCGGGCCAAGGCGCAGGACGCGGCGGTCAGCCAGCCTAAGGTCGATTGTAGTCACATCCTTGGTCAGCAACTTGTCGGGCCCGGATTCGAGGGACGTGACATAGGCCAGCGCATCCAGCGCATCCTGCGAAGGCAGCATCACCACAGGCCCGTCAGCCAGGATGATGTCCCAGCGCCGTTCCCCAACCCTGACAAGGCCGCGCATCCGGTTATGCAGTGGCCCAGATGATGCGAAGATCGCCAGCGCCTCACGCACGGCCCGGGGGGTGTCGGCCCCTGCCCCGGCGACCAGAGGCAGGTCCGGGTGATTTGACCGGACCAGGGCCCGTTCGATCGGCGCGCCGTCCGCGCCCAGCAAGGTCAGCGTCTCACCCCGACGCCAGATCAGCGCGGGTTTGTTTTGGGTAATGGTGATGCGCAGGGTGCTTGGCGCCTCAAGCCGCGCCTGGGCGGTCGCAACCCAACCCAGCGCCTGCGCCCGACGCCGCGCGCGATCTGCGTCATAAGCGAGGGAGGACACGCCAATCGCCCGGGTCAGGCGGCGACGCACAGCAGCCTCAACCTTCGGATCGGCACCTTCGACCAGCAATGTCCGGATTGCAAATTCAGGACGGTCCAGCGCATCGCGCTTCATTTCGTCCATCTTGGCCATGGCGGCGGCCCGCATGTCAGTCTGCAAGGCGATCCAACCCGCCCCCGCCGCGATCATGGCCAATGGCGCCCAGAAGGTCGCGAATTTCTGAAAGCCCTTGTCGCGCAGAAGGCGGCGCAGACGGAATCCGGTGCGGGTCGGCGCGTATTCCCGCTGCGGCTTTACCGTTCGCATGAGGCGTCCTCAACAATCCAGGCGCACAGTTCAGGGAACGACACGCCGCACTCAGCCGCCTGTTCGGGGGCGAGCGATGTGGGCGTCATGCCGGGCTGGGTGTTCACTTCAAGCACAATCAGCCCGTCGACGCCCTTGGTGTCGTCCCAGCGAAAGTCGGTGCGCGACACGCCGCGGCAACCCAGCGCGTCATGACAACGCTGCGCGAGATCCAGACAAGCGTCGAAGACATCCTGCGGGACATCCGCAGGCACGATATGGGTGGACCCGCCATCCTTGTACTTGGCGTCGTAATCGTACCAGCCGGTGTTTGACACGATGTCAGTCACCGTCAACGCCCGGTCACCCATCACCGCCACAGTCATCTCACGCCCGGGCGCGAAGGCTTCGACCATCAGGGAGTCTGGCGCATTCGCATCCAGCTTGGCGGGGCCATTCGCATCATCATCAACGATGTAAATGCCGACAGACGAACCCTCGTTATAGGGCTTCACGACATAAGGCGGGGCCATCGGGTGCGCCGCTTCAACCTCTGCACGACTGGCGAGGATGGAGGGCATGACAGGAATGCCAGCCGCCGCGAACACGCCCTTGGCCTTTTCCTTGTCCATCGCAAGAGACGACGCCAGAACGCCTGAATGGGTGTAGGGCAGCCCAAGACATTCCAGAACGCCTTGAACGCACCCATCTTCGCCCCACCGACCGTGCAGCGCGTTGAACACCACATCAGGCGCAGCGTCGCGCAACTGGTCAGCCAGATTCCGGCTTGCATCCATTTCTACGACTTCAAATCCCGCTTCGCGCAGCGCCTTAGCGCATTCAGCGCCTGAGACGAGAGAAACCTCACGCTCAGCCGACCAGCCACCTAAAAGTACTGCGACACGAGTTGCCCTGCTTGACATCCGCGCCTCTTTCTACCCGTTATGGGCCACCCCTCTTTGGGGGCATTCGCGTCTGGGGCTTATTTTGCCTGAACCCCGATACGTTTGATTTCCCACTCTAGCTCAATTCCATGGGTTTTGAGAACCCGTCTTCTGACCTCTTCCCCCAGATTTTCGAGGTCCGCCGCCGTCGCATTGTCGGCGTTGGTGAGGAAGTTAGAGTGTTTGACGTTCATTATGGCGCCGCCAAGGCTCATTCCCCGACATCCTGCTTCGTCGATCAGTTTCCAGGCCATCAGATCCTGCGAATGATCGCCCTTGCCGGTGGAGGAAAAGCCGGCCGGATTGCGGAACGTGCTGCCGGCCGTGCGATCCTTCGTGGGTTGGGATCGTTCACGCTTGTCGAGAGTGTCCTGCATCCGCGCATCGATTGCGGCAGGATCGTCCGGGTGGCCCTTGAGAATGGCCTCAATGAAGATCACGTCCTGCGGCGGGGCCGAGGACCGGTAGGCGAAGTTCATGTCATCGCCTGTGAGCATGATGGCGTCGCCCGTGCGGGTGACAGCCGTGGCGCTTTCAAAGACGTCAGCAGTGTACACGCCGTAACATCCGGCATTCATCGCCAGCGCGCCGCCAATGGCGCCGGGGATCGTGCGCAGAAACTCCAGCCCCGCGATCCCAGCCTTGGCGGCGGCCTTGGCGACCTGCGCGTCGAGCGCAGCCGCGCCTACACGCATGCGCACGCCTTCCAGCGCGTCTACGCCGCCAAACGAGCGGGGGGACAGGCGGATAACCACGCCGGGCAAACCGCCATCCCGGATGATCAGGTTTGAGCCGACGCCCACCACGGTTAGCGGGCCCTGATACGCCTTGAGGAAGCCGGCGAGATCGTCGGCGTCGGCGGGGGTGAACAGCACCTCGGCCGGGCCGCCGACGCGCAGCCAGGTCAGGCCAGCCATATTGCGCGCAGCTTCATAGCGGCCCCGAACAGGCGGAAGATCATCAATCAAAGGCATGTTAGCGGTTTCTTAGCGCGTGAATGGATCGGTTGAACAGGAACATCCCCAGCATTGCAGCCGAAACATAGGTCCAGACAAAGGCGAACCCGAAGATGCCCTGCGCATCATTCGCGCAGATGAGGGAGCTGTAATGAGAGGCGCAGCCGCCAGAGAACATCCACGAGAAGGCGTGGGCGATGATCAGAACAGCGGCGGATATCGCGGCATAGCGAAGGTACGCTGCGCCGAATAAGGCGTTCAGCTGGATCAGACCGATAATGCCGTAGCTGATGAAGAAGCTGGGGACGAGGGCCATGTCGAGGGCTGTGAGGTCTCCGTTCATCCGCTCGTCCGATTGTTGCGTCTTGTCCTGCTACCTAGCGCGCTCGCAAGCCAAGGTCGATGCGCTGGCCTGACCTGAACCCAACTTAGTCGCGCCAGCCTGGATTATCCCGATCCAGCATCCGCTTGATCGCATCGAAATGCGACTGCACCTGTGTTGCGTCGCTTTCCTCAAGGATCTGACGCGCTGTTTGTTCCACCACTTGCTGCGGGATCGCGCGCATTGGCTTGCCGTGCATCTTCGCCAGCGTCTGCACCTGCGCCGCACGCTCAAGATAATACAAATCGTCAAACGCCTTCGCCATCGTTCGCGCAGTCACCACCACACCGTGGTGGCCAAGGAATGCGATGGGTTTGTCCGCCATCGCCATGGCGATCCTGTCGCCTTCCTGATGGTCCAGCGCCAGTCCGCCATAGTCGTCATCATAGGCGATGCGGTTGTGGAACCGCAGCGCGCCCTGCTCAACCATTTCAAGACGACCCTCTTCGACCAGCGTCAGCGAGGTGGCGTAGGGCATATGTGTATGCAGCACCGCTTTCGCTGCGGGCTGGCCAACATGGATTGGCGCGTGGATGAAATAGGCCGTCGCCTCGACCGGGTGTTTACCATCCAGCACGCGGCCGTCCTTGTGGCAGAGGATGATGTCTGACGCGGTCAGCTCTGACCAATGCAGGCCCTGCGGGTTCACCAGAAACTCTGACCCGTCATCCGAGACCGCCAGAGAGAAATGGTTGCAAATGCCTTCGCTGAAGCCAAGTTTGTCAGCATAGATTAGGGCGGCTGCAAGGTCTTCGCGGGCCTCGCGCAGATGGTTGCTCATAGTGACCTCCGGTTCATCTGAGGCTGGTTTAGCAGCAAAACTGGTCCGATGGGCGACGACATTGCGTCAGAGGGCTGCCGCCGGTCGCAACCGATCAGTCAGAACAGGGGCGCAATCAGGGCCGCGGCCGAAAAAAGGACACCCAGTACAGGCGCCACCCAGGGCGCGCGGAAGCAGGGTGAAACCGGGTCGCACAGCTGCAGGACAATCAGAGCACCGTTGACGATGATGAAGACAAACAGCAACAGCGATGACGTCGCCTCAGCCAGCGCCGATATCGGGGCGCTGAGGGCAAGGATCACCGCGACCGACATCACCAAGGTCGTGGCCAGAACTAGCGTTCCAAATTTCGGGTGCACCTTGTGGAATATCGCGAATGGCCCTGCGATACGGCCAAGGCCGTAGAGCACCCGCGCCGCCATGACGATCTGCGCCAGAATGCCGTTAAACGCCGCCGCGACCGCGATCAACGCTAAAAATCCAGCGCCGCGACCGGTGGTCGTTTCAAAGACCAAGGCGAGGGGCCGGTCAGAACTGGCCAGGTCGCCGGGATTGACCGCGTTCAGCGCAGCATAAGCGACCAGAACATAGATCGCCGTCGTCGCCACGACCGCCAGAAGAATTACGCGCGGCATGGTTTTTTTCGGGCTCTTTGGTTTTCTCTGCCATGTTCACCATGTCTTCGAACCCGACAAAGGCGAAGAAAGCCAAAAGCGCGCCAGCCGCCAGCGCTGGCGCGAGATCACCGGCGGGAGGCGTGAATGGGACTGCTCCGACAGACACTCCGGCTCCGATCACAATAACCAGACCGACCACTTCGATCACTGTCATCACAGCTGCAAAAACCAGGCTTTCAACCGCCCCCCAGATCGCAATGGCGGCCAGCGTGAACCCACCTGCAACGATCAAAACCGTTCTTGGCGCATCAATCAGCGCCATCAGATACCCAACGCCGCCCTGAAAAACGGCAGCAGCGGAAATGACGCCGATCATCGCGACGCCAAAGCCAAGGATTGCGCCCAGTATGTGGGACCCGGTGGCTTCGGAAACATTAGCGGCCTCGCCCGCGCTTTGCGGCAGGCGAGACGTCAGTTCGGCATAAGAAACAGCCGTAGACGCAGCGATCACACCGGCGAGAATAAACGCCAGCGGAGTGTACGATCCGGCCTCGCCGGCGACGGCGCCGATAAGAACGTAGATCCCGGCGCCGATCATGACGCCGATCGCTTAAAGGGTCAGCAGGCCCAATCCAAGCCGACGTTTGAGGCCCGCCGCAGCCATCAGCTTGCTTTCAACCGCTCCGGCAGTGCGTTCGCCCAGGCGGAAATCGTGCCTGCCCCAAGGCAGACGACCATGTCGCCCGGGCCAGCATGCTCACGGACAAAGGCGGCCAGCGCCTCTTCCCCCTCAATACCGACAGCAGCACGGTGGCCGTGGGCGATCATGCCCTCGACCAGGCTGTCGCGGGATGCGCCTTCGACCGGCGCTTCGCCAGCCGCGTAAACGTCTGTGATAGCGACGACGTCAGCATCGTTGAAACAGCCGCAGAAGTCTTCGAAAAGGCTTTCCAGTCGCGTAAACCGGTGCGGCTGATGGATGGCGATCAGCTTGCTGTCGCAGGCCGCGCGTGCGGCCCTCAGAACGGCGGAAATTTCTACCGGGTGGTGGCCGTAATCGTCGATGATCGCGGCACCGTTCCATTCCCCGACATGGGTGAACCGCCTCTTCACACCGCCAAAACCATCCAGCGCGGCGCGGATGTCAGCCTCGCCAATTCCCAGTTCGCGGGCGACAGAAATGGCGGCGAGCGCGTTCAGGACATTGTGCTCGCCCGGCATGGGCAGAACCAGGCCTTCCCATTGCGCCCCGTCGCGCAGAACCACGTCAAACACCGCCTTACCCGCATCATAGCGCAGGTTTTCAGCGCGGACATCAGCCTGACGGGAAAAGCCATAGGTCGTCACGCGGCGATCACCGATCAGGCCAACCAGGCGCTGCACTTCGGGATGATCGATGCAACAGACGGCAAGGCCGTAGAAGGGAATGTTCGTCGTGAAGGTCCAAAAGGCGTCGCGCAGCGCGTCGAAATCGCCGTAGTGGTCCATATGCTCCGGATCGATATTAGTGACCACCGCGATGGTCGCAGGCAGTTTGACGAAGGTGCCGTCGCTTTCATCCGCTTCGACGACCATCCAGTCGCCGGCGCCCAGACGCGCGTTCGAGCCATAGTTCTGGATGATCCCGCCATTAATGACTGTCGGGTCGATGCCGCCCCCGTCCAGCAAGGCGGCTACCATTGAGGTTGTCGTTGTTTTGCCATGCGTACCCGCGACGGCGACGTTTGACCGAAGGCGCATCAGTTCGGCCAACATCTCGGCCCGGCGCACGACCGGCAGACCCGCGGCGCGCGCGGCGTCCAGTTCCGGATTACCTCGCTTGATTGCGGAGGAGATGACGACGACGCGCGCGCCATCAATATTTTCCGCCTTCTGGCCTATGAAAATCTGTGCGCCCATGCCCTTCAGCCGCTCAGTGATCGGGCTTTCGCGCAGGTCCGACCCCTGCACCTGGTAACCTAGGTTCAAAAGAACCTCGGCAATCCCGCTCATCCCGATGCCGCCAATGCCAACAAAGTGGATCAGGCCGATATCGAGGGGCATCGCGGTGGTCATCATGGGTCAGTCTTTCGTCATTTTTCTTGGGCCAGGCGCTCAACCAGATCGGCCAGATCGGACGCTGCGTTCGGGCGGCCCAACTGGCGCGCGGCGGCGGCCATGCCGGTTGCTCTTTCAGGGTCTTCGAGAATGGCGCGGATATGCTCCGCCAGCGTGGCGCCCGTCAACCCCGCCTCCTGCGCCAAAACCGCCGCGCCTGCGTCCGCAAGGGGTTTGGCATTGGCCGTCTGGTGATCGTCCATCGCGGATGGATAGGGCACGAGGATTGATGGGCGGCCAATCGCGGTAAGTTCGGACACGGTGGAGGCGCCTGCACGGCAGATCACCAACTGCGCCTCGGCGATGCGGCGGGGCATGTCATGGAAGAATTCAGCCAATTCGACCTGCACGCCTGCCGATTTGTAGACAGCCGAAACCGCCGCCAGTTCCACAGGGCGCACTTGCTGCGTGATGCGAAGACGCGCGCGCAGGTCATCGGGCAACGCCGCAAGCGCGGCGGGGATCAGGTTTGCGAACACGCTGGCGCCCTGACTGCCGCCAAAGATCAGTAGGTTGATATCCCCCTGACCCTGACCCAAATCTGGCGCAGCGTAATACGCCGCCATCGCCGTGCGGATCGCGTCGCGGATCGGGTTGCCCATGTCGATCATGTTCGCGCCCTGTGGCGGGTTTGATACAGGATAGACGCCACAGGTCAGCGCATTGACCCGAGCAGCGAAGGCCTTGTTGACCCGGCCCAGCACGCCGTTCTGTTCGTGGATCAGCCGCGGGATGGAATGATACATTCCCCCCGCCAGCGCAGGCAACGCCGGGTATCCGCCAAAGCCCGCCACACAGTCCGGGCGATCATGGGCGAACCATTTGCAGGCTTCGATCACGCCCCAGGCGATGCGAAATGGCGCAATCAGTTTGACCGCAACCCCGCCCCGCGCAAAGGTGGCGGCTGAAAGCGCCCGGCACGGCACCTCTTCCGGGAACCCGCCCGCATAGCGCATGCCGCGCGCATCGGTGGACAGCTTTACGCGCCAGCCGCGGCTCAGCATTTCTTCGGCCAGCGCTTGCGCCGGGAACATGTGCCCGCCGGTGCCGCCAGCGGCGATGACCAATAACTTGCCCATCTCTACGTCACCGTCTGCCGATCATGTCTGTGACATGGTCCTGCGGACGCTTGCGCGTCAGCGCCAAAAGCATGCCCATGCCCAGCGCCACCGCCAGCATCGACGAGCCGCCGTAAGAGATGAACGGCAGCGTCATGCCCTTGGCCGGCAACAGCCGCAGCGTCACGCCAATGTTGATTATCGCCTGCAGCCCGAACAGCGTCGCCAGGCCAGCGCCAGCAAGCCGGGCGAACATGTCCTTTTCCTTCATCAACTTGGAAAAGCCTCTGAGCGTAATGAACATGAACAGGCCAATGACCATCAGGCAGAGAAGGAGGCCATATTCTTCTGCCGCCACTGCGATCACGAAATCGGTATGCGCGTCCGGCAATGACCATTTTACAGACCCCTCACCCGCGCCGACGCCAAAGAGCCCACCCTGAAGAATGGCGTTCGTGGCGTAGCCAAGCTGGGTTGTCGGATCCAGTTCTGTCGACCAATAGGCGTCGATCCGCCGGGTCACGTGTTCTGAGTTGTGATAGGCAAACCAAAGCCCCCCAATCACCGCTGCGCCAAGACCGAAGATCAGGAACATTGACGCGCCCCAGATAAAGAACATCACGCCCCAGGCCGCCAGCACCAGCATCGCCTGGCCAAAGTCGGGCTGAAGAGCCAGCGCCAGCGCAATACCGCCGGCGAGGAACATCGAAATCGTCACGCCTGGCGGACCGTTCGGCTGGGCCGAGGCCGCCATCA
>CBFHXH010000137.1:0-10026 GCA_965659735.1 uncultured Pikeienuella sp. | reverse complement strand
GTTCGTCGGCAAGCCCGACCTGGAGCTTTTCAAGGACGGCGTCGTGAGCCCGGACGGTTTTAAGGGCGTTAAGATCGGCCTGGAGCGCGCCACCACCTATGAAGAGTGGATCAAGGCGACTATCCCGGACGCCGAAGTCGCCTATTACGATAACAACGAAGCCATGTACCTGGACCTGTCCGCGGGCCGCGTTGACGCGATCATGACCAACCCGATGAAGGCCTACCTGAAGTTCCTGTCCAAGGAAGGCAATGACAAGTTCGCTGTCTTGGGCCCGCAAATCGCGGAAGAGAAATACTTCGGCATCGGCGTCGGCATCGGCCTGCGTCAAGGTCAGGACGCGCTGAAAGGCCGCCTGAACGAAGCCCTGAAAGGCATGACCGAAGACGGCACATTGTCCGAGTTCGGCCTGCGGTACTTCCCGTTCACCATCCACCCGCAAGAGTGGAAGGGCGCAAGCTGATCATTCGCGGCCAAGGGGTGCCCGGACACCGGGCACCTTGATCCATGTCTGACGTTGTCGGCTGGTTGGACGAATACGCCTGGGGCGCGTGGGTGATCCTGCGCGTCTTTCTGGTTGCTGCGGTTCTGACCGTGATCTTCGGGGTCCTGGGCGCGGCGGCACGGCTGGCGGGCGGTTGGCCGTCGCGGCTTGCCGGGGCCTATGTCACGTTCTTCCGGGGCACACCGGAATTATTGGTGTTGTTGCTGTTCTATTTCGGCAGCGCCGTGGCGTTGACCGCCATCGCGCGGGCCTTCGATCCGAGCGCAGGGTTCGTGGATATCCCGCCGTTCTGGGCGGGCTCCCTCGCCATCGCCTTGATCGCCGGGGCCTATGCGACGGAAAGCTTCCGTGGGGCCTTCCTGGGAGTTGATCATGGACAATTGGATGCCGCCCGCGCTTTGGGCCTACGCCCATGGGCGGTGTTGCTGTTCGTGCGACTGCCGCAGGCGTGGCGCATCGCGTTGCCAAGTTTCGGCAACCACCTTGTCAGCCTGATGAAGGACACGGCGCTGGTATCCGTGATCGGTCTGAACGAGATCATGTTCACGGCCAAGATGGCGACCTCGGTCACCCAAGCACCCTTTACCATGTTCGCCGTGGTCGCAGTGATCTATCTGGCCTTCACAACGGCCCTCAGCACCGGCTTACGCCTGCTCGAACATCGCGCCAATCGGCATCTGATCAAATGAGCTTCGACTTCGCCTTGATCGCCGAGACCTTTCCCCGCTTGGTGGATGGGCTGTGGCTGACTCTGGTGTTGTTGGCCGTGTCTTTACTGGGGGGTGCCGTTCTGGCCGCCCCGACAACATGGATGCTGCTGCACCGGCGCCGGGCCATTGCGGCCCCGGCCCGGGTCTATGTCTGGATGTTTCGGGGCACGCCTGCTTTGGTACAGCTGTTCGTCATCTATTACGGTCTGGCGCAATTCGAATGGCTGCGCGAGACTGCTGCCTGGACCCTGCTGCGCGAGCCGTTCTGGTGCTGCATCCTGGCGTTTTCGTTGAACTCCGGCGCCTACACGGCCGAGATCCTTCGGGGCGCGGTCAACGGTGTGCCAGCGGAACAATCCGAAGCCGCCCGGGCCCTGGGCCTGCGCCCCGTCCAGAATTTCCGTCTGATTGTCTGGCCACAGGCACTGCGCCTAGCCCTGCCGCCCTATTCGAACGAGGTAGTCGGCATGATGAAAACGACAGCGCTGGCCAGCACGGTGACCCTGGCCGAGGTGACGGGGATTGCCGAAACCATCGCCGCGGAAACCTTCGCGCCCTACGAGGTCTACCTCTCAGCGGCGGTCATTTACTTGATTGTTGCATTCTTGCTGGAACGGCTGCTGCGTGTAGCTGAGTACAGCATTTCGCAAACTGGCGATTAGCGTATCTCTTTTTGGATCATCCAAGCCGCCCAGAACCTGCAAACGTAAGCAGCCCCACTTGAGTGGTCCGACTTGAAAGTTAGTGCATGATCGGCCTTCGGTCTTTCGGGATGATGGCCTCTGGCGCAGGTGGGCGGTAGCCCAATGCACTATGGGGTCGTTTGGTGTTGTAATGTTTCCTTGAGCCTCCCCCTTTGAATTGGTCCGCCCCTCCACGTCATCATCCTGTCCGGTAATGGTCCGGCATTCTGTGCAGGCTACGACCTCTCCTATTATGCCGAACGGAACGGCGCGGATAACAGCGTAACGCAGAAAATGCCTTGGGATCCGATGGAGGATTATACCTTCATGATGGGCAACACTCAGAAGTTCATGTCGCTCTTCCGGTGTCCGAAACCCGTGCTTTGCAAGATTCACGGCTATGCCGTCGCGGGCGGGTCGGACATTGCACTTTGTTCGGACATGGTAGTGATGGCGGACGCTGCGCGCATCGGCTACATGCCTGTCCGCGTCTGGGGCTGTCCAACCACAGCGATGTGGGTCTACCGGTTGGGGCCAGAGAAGGCCAAGCGAATGATGTTTACCGGCGACAAGATCACCGGGGTCGAAGCAGCCGAAATGGGTCTCATCCTGAAGTCTGTCCCATCCGATCAATTGGATGCGGAAGTGGAGGCTTTGGCAGAACGAATGGTTTCTGTTCCTCTGAACCAATTGATGATGCAGAAGATGGTGATCAATCAAGCGGTTGAGATGATGGGGCTGCAACAGACCCAGCGCCTTGCCACAGTTTTCGACGGGATCACGCGGCATTCACCTGAGGGATTGAACTTCAAAGCGCGTGCTGAGGATGTCGGGTGGAAACGGGCGGTGGATGAGCGTGACAGGGGCACGTTTGACTGGACTGAAAACCGTCCAATTAACAAGGCGCAGTAAAGGAAGGCAGCGGATCATCGGATCCGCCTCCTTCCCCATCCGTCCAAAGCGCGGCAGGGCGTTGGCGGCATTTTTTGGTTCCAAAAACTCTGACGGTGGGCAGTGAATGCACAAGATCGGATGAAGAGCCCCCCGCTGCATGCGGCTGCTGGGAGCCATTGGGCGCACAATGCCCAATTTATCGCAGACGTTAGGTAATCGGCTTGCGGGCGCGCTGATCCTTGACTTCAAACACCCACCAGCGTGTTTATCCTATCAGAGGCTAAATCGGAGAAGGCATGCGCGTTGGGATCGAGGTTGGCGGAACGTTCACCGATCTGATCGAAGTCCGGGACGGCGCCGTTCGCGCCATTAAAGTGCCCAGCACACCAGACGCGCCCGATCGAGGAGCGATCAACGCGGTCGAAACCGCAGGTATTGACCTCTCCGCAGTGGATGAGCTTGTCCATGGGTCAACCGTCGCGACCAACGCGGTGCTTGAGCGCAAGGGCGGGCGCATAGCATTATTCGTCACCCGCGGCACACGCGATATTCTTTTGTTGCAACGTCATGATCGGCGGGCGATTTACGATCTGCACTACCGTAAACCGACGCCGATCGCCAAGCGAAGTGATGTCTGCGAATTGGATGAGAGGTTGTCCGCCGACGGTTCGGTTGTCGAGACGCTGGACACATCCCGGCTGGACCAACAGATACAGACGTTTCTTGAAGGTGGTCTGTTCGACGCCGTCGCGATCTGCCTTCTGCACAGTTATGCCAACCCGACCCATGAACGGCTTGTCGCCGATGCGGTGAAGCGCTTTGCGCCAACAATGCCGGTGACCTACTCCAGCGATGTTTCGCGCGAATTCAGGGAATATGAGCGGGCCTCGACCACCGCCCTGGCGGCTTACGTTCAGCCCGTCATCGAAGGTTATCTGACCCGGCTGTCCGACGTGCTGGAAGCGCGAAAGTTTGAAGGCCGATTTTCGATCATGCAGTCGAACGGTGGAAGAATGCCCGCGCAGGCGATGGCCAAAAACGCCATTTCGGCGCTATTTTCCGGGCCAGCCGCTGGGGTTGTGGGTGCGATTGGATTGGCGGCGCGGGCCGGGTATCAGGACATCATCTCACTTGATATGGGCGGAACAAGCACCGATGTCTCGCTAATTTCGAACGGCGCGCCGGACCTTTCCCCCCAAACAGAAATCGACGGCTTACCGGTGCGCACGCCGGTGATTGACATTGTCACAGTCGGCGCGGGCGGTGGCTCCATAGCCTGGATTGATGATGGTGGCCTCTTGCGGGTCGGTCCGCAATCTGCGGGCGCGACCCCCGGCCCGGCGGCCTATAAGCGCGGCGGGACGGCGCCGACGGTGACGGATGCGCATCTCGTGCGCGGCACATTGCAGGCGGGGTCTTTTCTCGGGGGGCGAATGGCGGTCGACGTCGCCGCCGCCGAGGCCGCGGTTAGCCGTTATCTGGCGCCAACGGGTCTGTCCTTGCCTGAAATGGCTGACAGCATAATACGCATCGCCGAATCCAATATCGTTCGCGCCATCCAGCAGGTCTCAACCGAGCGAGGGCGCGACCCGCGCGATTTCGCCCTCTTTCCGTTTGGCGGCGCAGGCCCTCTTCACGCCGCGAGGGTCGCCGAGGAACTAGGGATTACCACTGTCATCGTACCACCGAACGCCGGTGTGCTGTCCGCTGTCGGGCTTCTAATGTCCGATTACGTGCATTACCGAGCGCAGACTGTGCTGACGCGCGTCGACAGCGACGCCCATTACATCATCGTTGATCGGCTGAATAGCTTGCGCCAGGAGGCCACGGATTATCTGCGAGCCGCCGGCGTCGATGGCGATCTCAGCTTTCAATACATTCTCGAAATGCGCTATGTCGGACAGGCCTTTGAAGTATCCGTGTCTCTTGGCGAGGACCTGACCGGGCTCAGCGCAAAGGCCATCACCAACGCGTTCGCCGAGGCGCATCACCGCGTCTTTGAGTTCTCGAAGCCGCCGGGCGATCCTGTGGAAATTGTCTCGTTCCGCATTGGCGCAAGCGCCGCGGCCGAAGTGTTCCCGGTGTTTCAGCAACTGGACGGGACCGACCCTGCCCAGCCAGCGCGCGGTATCGAGATCATGGAAGGCGGCGCGCGGCGCGAATGCCTCTTGCTGTCGCGCGGCGGCGTCAGCGAAGCACCGAAGCAAGGGCCGCTCCTGATCGAGGACGAAACCGCCACCGTCTATGTCCCGCCCGGCTGGCGAGTTCATCGCGATGCTGGCGATGCGCTGATCCTGAAGAGAGAAGAATAGAGTATGGCTGTATCCAGCGTTGAACAATCAGTCATTACCCGCTCCCTGATCGCCGCCGCGCACGAGATGGGGACTAAACTGATCCGATGCGCTCATTCACCTATTGTCCGCGAGGCTCAAGACTGCTCAGCCGCAATCATCGACCGCGACGGGCGGGTCGTGGCGCAGGCTGAGTTGATCCCTATCCAGCTTGGCTCAATCACCCACACGCTGAGGCCGTGTCTTGATCTTTATCCGCCGGACACATTGGAGGAAGGGGATTTCTTCATTAACAACGACCCCTATCACGGCGGTCAGCACATTCAGGACATCTTCCTGTTTTCGCCGATTTTCCATGAGAGTGAGTTGCTCGGCTACAGCGCTTCGGTCGTTCACCACATCGATCTTGGCGGCGGCGCGCCGGGCCTCAACCCAGATGCGGCGGATGTGCATCAAGAAGGCATCATATTCCCTCCGTCGAAATACAATTTGAGCCGCGACTGGAATGGCGGCTCTTTCCAACGAATGATCGCCGCCAACGTGCGGATGCCCGAGGCGACGATTGGTGATCTCAACGCCCAATTCGCCGCCAACACCATCGGGACCAAGCGCCTTCAAACGCTTGCTACGCGCTACGGGCGGGACGGCCTGTTCGACGCAATGGACGAAATGCTAAGCTATTCCGAGCGGCGGATGCGGACGGCGATCCGCGACTTGCCGGATGGCGTTTACTGCGCCGAGGCGGCGATGGATGACGATGGGATCAGCGACACGCCTGTCGTGATCCGCGCCCAGGTCGCCATCAAGGGCGACGGAATTCGCATAAGTTTTGACGGGACCGATGGCCAGGTGAGGACCAACCTGAACAATCCGTTCGCCTCAACCTTCGCAGCAGCGGTCGCTTGCGCCAAGTCGGTGCTGACCGATGCGGACATACCGTTCAATGACGGCGTCTCGCGTGTTATCTCCGTTGAAGCGCCCTATGGTTCTGTCCTGAACCCCAAGCCGCCTGCGCCCGTTCGTGCGCGACTGCTGCCCAGCTATCGCGTGTTCAACGCAGTGATGAAGGCGCTGGCGCAGGTCGTCCCAGATGCGGTGATGGCCGAAGGCTATGACACCACGACACCGGTTTGCCTTAGCCATCTTGGACCCGATGGATACAATATCTACCTTGAGATCCTCGGCGGCGGCTACGGTGCCGGGAAGGCGAACGACGGCTGCGACGGGGTAGACAGCCCACTATCCAACTGCGCCAACATCCCCATCGAGTCGCTGGAGATGGACTATCCGTTCATGCGGTTAGTCAGATATGCCCTGCGCCCCGGGTCAGGCGGCGGCGGGGCGCAGCGGGGCGGATTGGGGTTCGAGAGGTCTTATCGTATTCTTGCAGATGGCGTTGAGTTCGCGACCTATGGCGACCGCTTCACCTCGCCCGCACAGGGCCTGTTCGGCGCCGGCCCGGGCGCACTGGCTGAAACGCATATCGAACGCGGCGAAGACAGGATCGCCCTCAGATCCAAAACAGGATGTCCGGTTCAAAAGGGCGATCTATTGGTAGTGAGAACGGGCGGCGGCGGGGGCTATGGCCCACCTGAGAAAAGGTCCAAGGCGCTGATCGATGAAGACGCTGCCGAAGGTCTTGATGGCGAGACACAAAGCGGCTCAGAGGCCATTCAGTTATAAGGAGGGACATTCACGATGGGCATTCTGGTTCTTTACATGGTGAAGTATGAAAGTGACCAAAAGGCCGCAATGGTCGCTACCGAGCGCACCCGTGACCGTGCTGCGATCCACCGAAAGGCGATCGCCGATTTTGGTGGAAAACCTATCGCGCAATATGGCTCCTACGGCGAATATGACATGGTCTACATTTACGAGATGCCGGATGATAAGGCACTTGCCGCCAACTTGCACCTCACGGATTCATTTGGCCTTGCGAAGTACTCAAAAACCATCCCGCTAATGGAAAGCAATGACTTCGTCGCTTCGCTCGAGCTTGCGCATGAGACACCGACTGAATATTCGCCCGCAGACGGATAAGGCGGAATGAGCAAGGTAGTTGATCGGGACCCGCCACAGGGGCTCGCTGCGCTTGAAGCGCGCCTTGCGGAAGATCTGGCTTACCTGAACCACCCGCCTGCAATCTGGACGCCAGAAAGGAAGGGGCCGCAGGACCTGCCCATTGTTGACGTTTTGATCGCAGGCGGCGGCATGAACGGGTTGGGCGCGGCCTTGGCCTTGCGACGCCTCGGGATCTCGCGCATCCGGCACGTTGATGCGCAAGACGCTGGCCGTGAAGGCCCGTGGCTCACCTATGCGCGGATGGAATATCTTCGATCGCCCAAGCATCTGACAGGACCGGCGCAAGGGTTCAGCTCGCTAACTTTTCGAGCGTGGTGGGAGGCTCAGTACGGCGCTAACGGTTGGGATGAACTCGGCTACATACAGCGCGAAGACTGGGCGCGCTATCTCGCCTGGTACGGCGACGTCACCGGGGCAACTGTGGAAAACCGAAAGAGACTAACGGCGCTTCGAATCGAAAACGGATACCTCGACGCACACATCGAAGGCCCGAACGGCCCGGAAAGAATCCTCGCCCGTCAACTGGTGCTCGCAACTGGGCGCGAGGGGCAAGCAAGCCAACGCATCCCGGCGGCTTTTGAGCCATACTTGCATGCGGGCGTTCAGCACAGTTCTGCTCCACTTTCTATCGATGGACTGGCCGGGCGTAAGGTCGTGGTCATTGGGCTCTCGGCCTCCGCCTTCGACAACGCTAGCGCTGCGGCGGAGGCAGGCGCAGACGTCACGCTATTGGGACGGGCAAAGCACCTGCCGACCGTCAATAAAATGAAGCAGACAGTGTACCCCGGCTTCGCGCATGGCTTTCCCGACCTACCGGATAGCGAACGCCTCGCCTGGCTGAGGATCATTGCCGCAGCCCGGACCGCGCCACCGCGCCATACCGTTCAAAGGGCGGCGCGCGCCGGTGTTAAGGTCGTTTTGGATGAAGAAACACAAGTCGTAAAGCCTGAAGGCGAGACATTGATGCTGACCACCAGAAGGTCGACCTATCACGCCGATAAAGTGATCCTTGGGACAGGCTTTTCTTTCGATATCACAGCCGATCCATTACTGGCAGCAATTTCTGATGATGTACTTCTTTGGCGCGACATAGGAAGCGCTCTGGCGCAGGAGGATGAGTATCTCGATTGCCCAGCTCTGGGGCCAGGTTTCGAGCTCCGATCAAAGGGGCATTCAAACGCCGCGGCGCTTGAAAACATCCGCTGTTTCACCCACGCGGCGCAACCTTCGCTCGGAAATCTGGCAAACGACATTCCACAGTCAACGGAAGGCGCCGAGCGGCTGGCCCGGGCGATAGCCGGTAAGCTGTTTCGGGAAGATGCTGCGGTTCATAGAGAGCGCTTGAGCAGATATGCGGAGCTGGAGCTTTTGGGAGAAGAGATTGCATTTGAAACCAGTTGAGAGGGGATCGTTACACTAAGCTTGCGACGCTGAGCAGTGCCTCTATCACCTGAGAGCTTTACGCTGCCTAACCGAAGAGCTCGTTCACAAATAACACTTCACCTGCAATGCCATCACTGGGTCCGCGAACACGCCCAATGTTTGAGTGTTTGGATCGCCTCTATGCCCTTCAACATCGCCTTCGCAGTCCGCAGTGGAACAATACCGTTTTCCTCTGCTCCCCTCCATAATATCCCCTTCGATCTGGCGTGAGGATTCAGCGTTGGAGTTCCTGACAAAGCAATTATTACGAATAACCTGATCAAAGTTTTCCGTCTCTTACGATCAGCGCAGCCACAATCTGGCCACACAAATTCCACGGTAATTGCGAAACGCAGTCGCGAGATAGCCCTGTTCTAGGTCGATACCCTCATCTGAGGCGTGAGCAGTGTTCATTCCTCAGGGCCCCGCCGGTGATGGCGCGCTCCCCGCCGCGAAGCAGCTTGCGGGGCCCACTCACAAAACTGTTTAAATAGACGGGTTTGACTACATGCGACTTCTAAGTGCCTGCCTTTTACCGATGCTCGTCTTCGCAAATCTAACTGTTGTGCAATCTGCACGAGCTACAACTTTGGAACTCATCCGAGATGTAGACGCACTTCCACTCAAGGCGCTCCTTCTCTCAACGGACATCGATGTCAGTGTCACAGGGCCGATCGTGCGAGCAGTCGTTACACATCGTTTTCGAAACACCTCTGCCGACTGGATGGAAGGCGTTTATGTTTTTCCTCTGCCAGAGAGTTCTGCTGTCGATACGCTGCGCATGCGCGTTGGCTCACGTTTCATCGAAGGCGAACTTCAGGAACGCATGGCTGCTCAGGCAACCTATGAGGCAGCACGAGCAGAAGGCCGGCGTGCAGCTCTCCTCGAGCAGAACCGGTCCAATGTTTTTCAGACCTCAGTAGCCAATATTGGCCCCGGAGATGTTGTCGTCGTACAGATCGAATACCAACAACACCTCGAGCGCAGGGATGGCGTATTTTCGCTTCGCCTACCGCTCGTGGTTGCTCCCCGGTATGAACCGCTCGATGAAGTAACAAACGTCAGGTTCGCAACAAATCTATCAAAGGTCTCCACACCTGATGTGGGCTCACCTATCCGACTGGACGATCAGGACAGCCTAGGGCTCCACAACCCTGTCGAGATCAGCATCGACCTAGCGCCTGGCGCCCCGCTCGTGAGGCTTGAGAGCCAGCATCATGAGGTTAACATTCGGCGGGATGGTAATAATGCCCAGGTGGAGCTCACTGATCCAGTTCCAGCCGATCGCGATTTCGTTCTGACATGGGAACTGCAGGCGGAGGCGGAGTCACAGATCTCCGTTTATAGCGAAACTGTCGACGGATATGCGCACCAACTGATCAAGATCACCCCGCCAGAGGCCGCAGATATGCCTCCTCCGCCTCGTGACGTTGTGTTTA
>CBFHXH010000136.1:0-10032 GCA_965659735.1 uncultured Pikeienuella sp. | reverse complement strand
CGGTCGCCTGATCCCAGGCTGACCGTTTCCAGCGTCTGGCGTCGGGTCAGCGCCCGTTGCAGCGCGCCAAGATAGCCCCGCCGCGCGATCCACACCGCCAGGATCCAGAAGCTGGCGAACCAGACCAGCGCGTTGGCCAGCTTGGCGCCTGAAATTCCAAAACCCTGTGCGAGGATGATCAGCGTCAGCGCCGCCGCCACAGAGGCTGCGGGCTGAAAAATCCCCCCATCCGCGAAAACGCCCTGACTCGGTGTGTGGTGGGCAGAGGTTGGAACAGTGTCTCAAACGAGGGACGATAGACGCCGTGCAGCACGCCCCGTTCGCAGACTTTCGCGGCGACGATGATGGCGAAGAAGAACCATCCCTCACCCAGCGCCCACAAGGCGCCCGACATTGTCAGCGCAATGAGTAAAAGAGCGGCAGGCAGGCTGATCATGCCAGATTGCGCTGTGAACCGCTTGATCAACCATCCGCCTGCGCCGCCCGCCATGAACACCCCGACCAAACCGGCGCCGGCGAGCGCATAGGCGATGAAGCTTGCCATTTCGACAGGCACCGCGAAGGACATGCTGATCTGGTTAAAATACAGCTGATCGAGAATGTAGTGGCACAGCACAAAACCCAGAACGACCATCAGGATTGCTGCGAAATAGCGCCGAAACGACGGTGACAGGGGACGATTACGCCGATTGTTCTTAACTTTTGGCCACCGATAGCGGGCGGGCGCAGTTTCGCGCCTGCGATCCGCCCATATCAGCGGCGCACCCGCCAGGCACAGGGATACCGCAGCCATAGTGAACAAATCGGTCAGCTGGATCAGGGGAAGGATCGCCAGGATCAGCAGGCCCAGTATGATCATGGCCGCGTATTCAAATCCTGAAAGCAGGGGCACGGATCGGCGCGCTTCCTCCCCGCCCATGGTGCGGCGGGTGTAGGTCCACAGCGACAGGCCGCCAATCAGGATGTCGACCCGGCTCCACACTGTGGCGGCGAAGGCGAGTTCCGCTGCAAAACCGAGGGTAGACCCGGCTTTCAACGCCACAGCAACGCTGGCGCGCACCAGCAGCGTCGCGACGAGAACGCGGCGGGGGTTCAGATGGGCGCCGAACTGACCGAACAGCTAGACCAGCGCAGTGGTGAAAAGCCCGACCCAGAGATATACCTGTGGCAAGCGATCCGCGCCATGGATCTGCAGGAACAGTGTGGATCCGGCGCTTTGCAGCAGAACGTATGGTGCGCCAATGCTGGCAAAGGTCAGAATGGCGATTTTGATCGCCCTGCTCCGGCCCTCTGCCCCCATGATCGGACCGGACCCTTTGCTCTCGTTGCTGTTCAGACAGTGCCAGGACCGCAGGATGACGCTGCCGTCAATGACAACTATGAGTTATATGTGGAAGATCACCACAACGTCTTGCCGGCGCGGCGTAATTTTTGCGGCACCGGATTGATTCGGACCCTAAGCGGTTCGACGCGTTAATTTAGGTTATGCTGGTCAGGGCCGAATTGGGCCCATCGCCTCTTCGACCCGGCGGGACAGACCCTCGACATCCGTCAGGATCAAACCGCCACGCGATCGTTCGATCACGCCATCCTTGGTCAGCGCAGAAAGTTCTCGGCTGACAACCTCGCGGCGTGAAGAAATCAGGTTGGCGAGATCTTCTTGAATCGGCGGCGGCGACACGATGCGCTGATCCGGGTGGCCGGACCGGGGTCGCGATTGGCGCAGGAGTTCCGCACAGAGGCGTTGGCGCGCCGTCAGGAAGGCTTGTTCTGCAAGACGCTCATTGATGGTCCGCACACGTTCGGTCAGCTTTTCCATGGTTCTGAGAGCGATTGACGGCACTGACGTCGCGATTTTCACGAACACGTCGCCCGGCATGATGCAAACTTCAGAGGTGAACAAAGCCACCACGCTGGCGGACCGGCTGCGCCCGTCGATTGCGGACATTTCACCAAAGAAGTCGCCCCGGTCGAGGTGGTTGAGGATAACATGCCGCCCATAGGCGCTGGACATCAGAACACGAACCTGGCCGGAAATGATGAAGATAACTTCGTTGGTTTCATCGCCGTAGTCGACGATCAACTCATGCGCTTCGAAGCTTTTCCAGCGGCACATTTCGACTGCCCACTTAGCGACATCATCTGGGGTGTCAGCCAGCAGGGAAATCCCCGAAAAGTCTGCCATCGTTCTAACCCCTTTTCGCCTTTACGGCGTATTGTCTCCGCCCCCACGATAGGTAATATCACACAAGATGGCACGTCTACAATTCTACAAACGCGCCGCATGTCCCTGAAATTACACTGATACCCGCTTTCTGACGTCAGGCGGCAGCGCCGCCCACCGTCAGCCCGTCGATCAGCAGCGTCGGCTGGCCGACGCCAACGGGCACGCCCTGCCCATTTTTTCCGCAAGTGCCTATTCCGGGGTCCATTTCCATGTCGTTTCCGACCGCTCGGATATGTTTCAGCGCGGTGGGGCCATCGCCAATCAGCGTGGCGCCTTTGACAGGGTGGAGCACTTTGCCGTCCTTCACGCGGTACGCTTCGGTGCAGGAAAAGACGAATTTGCCGTTGGTGATGTCGACCTGACCTCCGCCAAAGCCGACTGCATAGATGCCATCGCGCACGTCAGCGACGATATCGCCAGGATTCGCGCCACCGCTTTCCATGACCGTATTCGTCATCCGCGGCATCGGGATATGGGCGTAGGACTGCCGCCGACCGTTGCCGGTGGGCGCCATGCCCATCAGGCGGGCGTTCTGCCGATCCTGCATATAGCCAACTAGAATGCCGTCCTCGATCAGGGGCGTGCGATTCGTTGGGGTGCCTTCGTCATCGAATGAAAGACTGCCGCGGCGGTTCGGTATCGTGCCGTCGTCCACAATCGTGACGCCGCTCGCCGCGACCTGTTCGCCCATAAGGCTGGAAAAGGCCGAGGTTTTCTTGCGGTTGAAGTCTCCTTCCAACCCGTGCCCGATGGCTTCGTGAAGCAGGATGCCAGGCCAGCCTGCGCCAAGCGCAACCTCCATCAAGCCGGCGGGGGCGTCTTCGGCGTCGAGATTAACCAGCGCAACGCGCAGCGCCTCTTCCGCCTGCGCTTTCCAGTTCTGGGGCGAAACCAGCGCAGCGTAATCCGTGCGCCCCCCACCGCCTGACGCTCCGCTTTCGCGCCGTCCGTCTTTTTCTACGATGACCGAGATATTCAGCCGCGCCATCGGACGCGCTTCGGCTAAAACGCCGCCTTCGGGGCGCAGAATTGCGATTTCCTGTAGCTGGCCGTTCAGCGAGGCTGACACTTGCACAACCCGTTCATCGCGTGATCGCAGATAGTCGTCGATTTCCTTCAGGAGGTCGACCTTGTGGGTAAAACTGAAGCCGGTCAGGGGGTTGTCCTGAATATATAGCGACTGGTTCGCTGCGGGTGGCGGCGGCGCGATGATGTGGTCTCCCTCGGCGGCAGCCAACTTTACGGTCTCAGCCGCGCGCTTCAGCGCCGCTTCGGTCAGTTCGGTGGAGTGGGCGTAACCTGCGACCGGCCCTGCGACGGCGCGCAGGCCAAAGCCCTTAGCGCTGTCGTAACTCGCCCCTTTCAGGCGGCCATCGTCGAAAGTCAGTGATTCTGCCCGCCGCCGTTCAAGGAACAATTCACCGTCATCGGCGCGCCCTGTCGCATCGCGGAGGACCGCAAGGGCAGCTTCCTGATCGAGGTCGGTTTCGAAAGGGCGGAACGGGGTGTCGGTCTCAGGCATGGAATCTCCGTAAAAACGTGCTGCGCTTCGGGTTTAGCGGCTGAATGACGCAATGGTCCAGCTTGCTCTGACCGGGTCCGTATGGTCTTACACTCTGCAAAAGTGTCGGGTATCGTCTCTACACTATGGATTTAGGGGTACAACGCCATGTTGAAAGCTAAAAACCTCATCGCGGCGATTTTTGCGACGGCCATGTCCGGCGGCGCCGCTGTTGCGCAGGAACTCGAAACCATCGGTATCCCGTCACAGGATGGCACCGGTTTCCAGCCAGCGGTGACCGAACTGATGCGCGACATTGTCTGGTACGACAACATTCTGCACATCGTCAGCGCACTGATCGTTCTGTTCGTGACTGCGCTTTTGCTGATCGTCATCTTCAAGTTTGACGAAAAGAAAAATCCGACGCCGGCGCGGTTCACCCACAACTCGGTCTTGGAAGTTGTTTGGACCGGCGTGCCGGTTCTGATCCTGATCGTTTTTGCGATCATCTCGGTGCCGCTGCTGTACAAGCAGATCAACGTTCCAGAAAGCGATGTGGTCATTCAGGCGACGGGCAACCAGTGGTACTGGTCGTACAACTACCCGGATGAAGAAGTTGAATTCGACGCCCTGATGCTGGCGAAGGATGAACTGGATGAATACGGCTACGCTGACAATGAATACCTGCTGGCGACCGACACTGCGGTGGTCGTGCCCGTGAACGCCAATGTACACATGCTGGTCACCGGCGCAGACGTGATCCACGCCTGGACCATCCCTGCCTTTGGCGTGAAAATGGATGCGATTCCCGGCCGTATGAACGAATTCTGGTTCAAGGCTGAGCAGGAAGGCGTCTATTTCGGGCAGTGTTCTGAGCTTTGCGGCAAGGATCACACCTATATGCCGATCACTGTCAAAGTGGTGTCAGAGGTCGAATACGCGTCCTGGCTGGAAGAATCCAAAGCTGCGCAGAACGGCGGCGGTTCGACCAAGCTCGCCTCGGCGACGGAATAAGGCGGGGTCTGACCACTGATGGCCATCGCGCTCGACACCAACCTAGACGCACCACGCGATGCGGAGTTCGGGGATTACTTCGAACTTCTCAAACCCCGGGTCATGTCGCTTGTGATCTTCACCGCCTTTGTCGGTCTGATCGTAGCGCCTGTTGGCGTGAACCCGATTGTCGGCCTGGCGTCCATCCTCTGTGTGGCGGTTGGCGCTGGTGCCTCCGCCGCGTTGAACATGTGGTGGGATGCAGACATCGACCGCATCATGGCCCGCACGCAGAAGCGTCCGATCCCATCGGGCCGCGTGACTGAAGGCGAAGCGTTCGGCGTTGGCGTTGGTCTGTCGATCATGTCCGTTGCGATGCTGGGTCTGTTTGCGAACTGGCTGTCTGCGAGCATTCTGGCCTTCACCATCTTCTTCTACGCTGTGATTTACACGATGTGGCTGAAGCGTATCACGCCGCAGAACATCGTGATCGGCGGTGCCGCTGGCGCATTCCCTCCGATGATCGGGTGGGCGATTGCGACCGGGTCAGTCTCGGTCGAAAGCGTGTTGATGTTCCTCATCATCTTCATGTGGACGCCGCCGCATTTCTGGGCGCTGGCGATCTTCCGCAACGAAGATTATGTCGACGCTGACGTGCCGATGATGCCGGTTGCGGCTGGCACCACCTCCACCCGCCGTCAGATCTGGTGGTACACGGTGCTGCTAACCCCGATTGCGATTGCACCCGCCTTCACCACTATCGGCGGGGCGGCCTATTTTGCAGCGTCGGTTGTTCTGTCCGCGATGTTCCTGAAAGCGGCCTGGACCGTGTCTCGGCGAAGCGACGAACAGTCCGCCGCCGACAAGTATCAGGCGGAAATCAAGCTGTTCAAGGTCAGCTTGGTCTACCTCTTCGCGCTGTTCACGGCGATCCTTGTTCAGGCGGCCTTGACGAATGCCGGCTACCAATGGGCGCTGGTCTGATGGAAGGCCGCGAAGAACATGGGCTGCACAAGCGCCGCAAAGGCCGCAATGTAGCTGTTGGTGGGGTTCTGCTGGCCTTCGTCGTGCTGTTGTTCGGCGTCACCATCGCCAAGATGGGCGACGCCGTGATCAAACCAGATCTGAAATGGAGCGAAGAACAATGAGCGAGCGTCACAACACCCGCACCATGTTCAAGCTTGTCGGCGTCGTCTTTGTCATGGTCGGCCTCAGCTTTGCTTCGGTGCCGCTATATGACTGGTTCTGCCGCGTGACCGGATACGGGGGCACGACCGCTGTCGCCGATGGCGCGTCTGATCAGGTGCTGGACAAGGAAATCACCGTTCGTTTCGCCGCGGCGACCGAACGCGACATGCCCTGGCAGTTCAAGCCAGTGGCAACGACCATGAAGATGAAGATCGGTGAAACTGGTCTGGCCTTTTACGAGGCGTCAAACCCAACGGATCGTCCGGTGGCGGGCAGCGCGTCGTTCAATGTCACGCCGTTCCGTGCGGGCGGCTACTTTTCAAAAATCGACTGCTTCTGCTTTACCGAACAGATTCTGCAGCCTGGCGAGACTGTCCAGATGCCTGTGACGTTCTTTGTCGATCCAGAAATCGTAGAGGACGACGAAGCGAAGCTTGTTCATACGATCACGCTTTCGTACACATTCCACGAAATTGACCTTCCCGAAGAAAGCGCAGCGGCGCTGACTGAGAGGGAGCCGAACCGCGCAGTCAACTGACCCGCGCGCTGAGTTAGGGGGGACCCAATGGCCCACGAAAAGAACCACGATTATCACATCCTGCCGCCAAGCATCTGGCCCTTCGCTGGTGCCGTCAGCGCCTTTGTTATGCTGTTCGGCGGTGTGATGTGGATGCAGGACGTCACACCATTCATCTTCTTCATCGGCCTGATTGGCGTTCTCTACGTCATGTACGCCTGGTGGTCCGAAGTGATCGAAGAAAGCCATGTCGGCGACCACACGCCAGTGGTTCAGATTGGGCTGCGCTACGGCGTGATCATGTTCATCGCATCCGAGGTGATGTTCTTTTCCGCCTGGTTCTGGTCGTTCTTCAAGCACGCCATCTACCCGATGGAAGATGTCGCAATCATAGCGGCCGCCGCGATCCCAACCTATGCGGATGGCGCTGATGGCGTCTGGCCGCCGGTCGGCATCGAAACATTTGACCCATGGCACCTGCCGTTGATCAACACGCTGATCCTGCTGACATCGGGCTGCGCCGCAACTTGGGCGCACCATGCGGTTCAGGAAAACGATCGCGAAGGGCTGAAATGGGGTCTTTTGATTGCTGTTCTGCTGGGCGTTCTGTTCACAATCACGCAGGCTTACGAATACAGCCACGCTGCGTTTGCCTTTGACGGCAACATTTATGGCGCAAACTTCTACATGGCGACGGGATTCCACGGTTTCCACGTCATCGTTGGCACCATCTTCCTGGCGATCTGCCTGCTGCGCGCGCTGAAAGGCCACTTCACGCCTGAAAGCCATATCGGCTTTGAAGCGGCGGCCTGGTATTGGCACTTCGTTGATGTCGTGTGGCTGTTCCTGTTCCTCGCGATCTACATATGGGGCGCGTGATCGGAATGATGAACGCCAGTTCACCCAAACAAGGGGGCGGCGCTGAGCGCCGCCCTTTCTCTTTTCGGCGATGGGGATTGATCGCTGTCGGCGTGCTTGGCGTTGCGATCCTGATCAGTTTGTGCGTCTGGCAGTTGCAGCGTCTCGCCTGGAAAGAGGGGATCATCGCCAAGTTGGATGAACGCCTCGCTTCAGCCCCTGTGGTGCTGCCCAAGTTGTACGAACCGCCGCGACAGGAATTTTCCCGCGTGCGCATGCAGGGGACGTTCGTGACTGAACCCGGTGGTCACGGATTTGTCGACGCGCCTTTGCTGACATCGAAGAAACTTGTCGGCCCCGGCTATCGCCTCATCCAGCCGTTCGATACGACGGATGGCCGCCGCGTGATGGTTGATCGCGGGTTCATGCCGGTCAGCGAAAAGAATGTTGGCGGCGCCGCGTCCCACGCGACGCCAGCGCCTTCAGGCGTCGTTGAAATCATCGGCGCGCTCCGCTGGCCAGAGGTCAGCGAAGATCAGCCCTATGGAACCAAAGACAATGTCTGGACAGCCCGCGATCTGTCGACAATGGCCCGCCTCTTCGGGGCCGAGCAGGTGTTGATCATCGCCGAAACCTCAACTGCTGTCGGTGAATGGCCCAAGGCCGACCCTTTGCGTACGGCTGACATTCGGAACAATCACGTCGAATACGCGATCACTTGGGCTGCGCTGGCCTTTGGCTGGGCTGGCATGACCCTAATGCTGATCTTTGCACCGGGACGTCATCGCTAGAGCGTTTTCTGATCAATCTGGCCCGCCAGATTGATTGGAAAGCGCAATCTTCACTGACGGTTCGTGTCTTGTTTGTCGATTAGACTGATTCAGTTTGATCGAAAACCGCCCTAGGCCAGATCGGCGACCTCATCCACATCGTTGAGCGTGCGCAACCGCGCAACGGTCAGATCGCCCAACGTGGCGATCGTGTCGGACAGCGCATATTCGGTTGACCAGCGTACGCCTTCCAGGAACCCGGCGGGTGCGGGCCTGCGTTTCAGGCCGATCAGCCAGTATCCGCCATCCTCCGCCGGGCCAACCACGGCGTCAGCACCACCGAGCGCGCGAAACCCGGCCTCGATATCTGCTGGGGTGATGTCGGGGATATCCGCGCCAACGACCATCGCTGGCCCTGGCGGCGCGCTGCGCAGGGTCCGGGCCATACGGTCGCCCAGATCACCTTGGCCTTGTGGCCGACGCGGCGCTGCCGGCCAGACGCGGCTTTCCAAGCCTTCCCGGTCCGGGGACACGGCCAGATAGGTGTCCCAACGGGGGTCCGCGCTAAGCTGCCGGATCAGTCGTTGTGACTGACGCCTAAACCACCAGGCCGACCCAACCATGCCGATACCCGCACCCAGCCTCGTCTTGACCCGGCCGGGATGCGGTTCTTTGACAAAGACAAACAGACTGCGGCGGGGCTGCATTCAGAAATCCAGCTCAAACCGCTGTTCGCTGACACGCGTGCCCCACGTGTCACCGTCGGCTTCGGACACCAGCTTGAAGCCTGCTTTATCGTAAACACGCCGCGCCGCGTCCAGCCCGGCGAAGGTGTCGAGATAGGCGCCTGGCGCGCCTGCCACGCGCAGGTTGTCCAGCCCCATCGCCAGCAGCCGCTTCGCAAGCCCACGCCCCTGCGCCCTTGGTTCCGTGATCACGATGCGGATATGTCCGCGCCCGACGGTATCTGGGTCGTCAGCGTCAGCGGTCAGGGTTGATAGTGGCCCTGCGGCGTCCCGTGCGACCAGTATGGTCACGCGCGGCGGCGCAATGCGGGGCGCGATGTTGGCGACAATGCCTGCGACGGTGTGTTCAAAGGTCAGGTCAAAGCCTTTGTGTTCGGCGTACCAGGCACCATGCAGACCGATCAGCCAGCCCAGATCACCCGGCAGCGGCGGCCCGATGATGAGATCGTCATCAGCTGGCATAGGTGGGTTCTTCTTCGTCGAGGATCAGTTTCACCTCAGCCAAATGACGATCCGCCTGACCGGGATAATCCTCAAGCTCTTGCGCGGTGCTGGAGGCGATGCCATGGCTGAGAACGCGCAGCGGTTTTTGCGTCATATACGCCATAATAAGGGTCTGTGCGGCCCGTTCGAAATAGTAGAGCCGGTTGAACGCATCCGCGGGCGTGTAGCCCAGCACCATAATGCCGTGATTGCCCATCACCAGGACCTTTTTACGCGGGTCGTCGAACAACCGGGCGCACCGTTCCCCTTCTTCCTCAAAGGCCAGGCCGCCAAAGTCATTGTCGATCACCACGCGTTCATAGAATGTCGCCGTGTTCTGATCGATCGGCGGCATGGAACTGTCTTCGAGAGACGCCAGAACAGTTGCGTATTTCGGATGCACATGCAGCGCCACACGGGCGTGCGGAACATGGCGATGAACGGCGCTGTGCAAGCCCCAGGCCGTGGCGTCTGGCGCGTCTGGCGTGTGCATCACATCGGGATCATTCGCATCTAGCAACAGCAGGCTGGACGCTGTCACCCGGCTGAAATGCACCTGATTGCGGTTCATCAGGAACTGCGTGCCATCGTCATTCTCCGCGGCGGAATAGTGGTTGGCGACCGCTTCATGCCAGCGTTCGCGCACTGTCCAACGGAAACAGGCCGCCATATCGACGCGCAGATCCCAGTGAGGGTCGTTATAAGTGGACGGGTGAGCGACGACGGTGGACATGACGAGCATCCTTGTG
>CBFHXH010000135.1:0-10089 GCA_965659735.1 uncultured Pikeienuella sp. | reverse complement strand
GAAAACAGCTTGGACTTGGATTTGACCTGTGCGTGGATCTCCATCCCGATGACCATTTCCCAATCGCCTGTGGCGCCTGGGATGGTTTTGGCTTTTGGTTCGGTAAAGGCGAGTTCGGACATGGGGTGGCTCCGTCGGTCAATCTCGGCGCACTGTCTACGAAACGACAGAGCGGCGGACAAGAGCCGCGCCAGCGATTTACCGCATGCCGCCGGCACGGTATAAGAGCGCTTCCACACCGGGCTGCGGGGGCGCTAACCTTTGGGGGAGGGCTGAATGAAATTATGGGCGATCGCCATTGTGGCGGCAGTCATCGGCGGTCAGGCGACTGCGGATGTCTTGGATCGTATCGCGGAAACCGGCGTGATCCGTTTGGGCGTGCGTGCGGACGCGACGCCGTTTTCCTATCAATCTGAGCTTGGCGAGCCTACGGGGCTAGCTGTATCGCCGTGCCGCGACGCGGCTAAGGAAATCAAGGCGGCGTTGAAATTGCAGCGGATGCAAGTGGAATACGTCGAAGTTACGGCCGGCATCCGTTTCGACAAACTGATCAATGGCGAAGTTGATCTGCATTGCGGTCCCACCACTGCGACACTGAGCAGACGTCAGGCGCTGGATTTTTCGATTCCATACTTCATCGACGGTTCCAGTTTGGTGTTTCGGGCCGGTATATTGAAGTAGCGGATGACCTCGCCGGTGAAACCGTCGGAGTGCTGAGCGGGACAACAACCGAGGGCATCGTTGGTCAGCTGAGCGAAACGCGCGGCTTGAATTTGACGATCCAGACTTATCAGACAAGTGTTGATGGCCTGACCGCGCTGCAGGAAGGCGGCGTTTCAGCCTATTTCGGCGACCAGGCGATCCTGCGATACCAGTTGGGTGAAATGCGCCCGCCGATCCCTTTAAAATTCTTGCCCAACCAGTTTTCGTTTGAACCCTAAGCGTTGACGATGAAACGGGGGGAAACGCGGCTTCGCCTCGCGGTGGACGCCGCGCTTTAGAAAAACTTCGCGAGCGGTGCGGTGTTTACGCATATCAACGCAATTCTTGGCGAGGTTACGCTGTCTGATCTGGCGCTCGCTGTCTATCAGGTGGTCACACTGCTAGACTAGAAAGGTGTCACATGTCTGACTTGGTCGCTGCAAACTTAAAGACGTGGGAGGAAGTCGCCCCCATCCATGCACGGCACAATCAGACCCGGCTGCTACAAGCCTTTGCGCAGCCTGACTTCATGGCTTTGGACGAAGTCGATGTTACCCGGCTAAAGGCCCTTGGTATCGATGGGGCGTCCGTTGTTCAGGTGTGCTGCAACAACGGTCAGGAAGTCCTTTCCACCCAGCGGCTTGGTGCGGCTCGTATTGCTGGGGTGGACGGATCACAGGGGTTTATCGACCAAGCTGGCGAACTTGCCCGTGCGGCGTGGGTGGACGCGACCTTTGTGGCGTAGAACATTTATGAGTTGGGCGATGAATTGGGCGAGCCGTTTGATATCGCCATGATCACAATCGGCGTGCTTAGCTGGATGCCTGATTTGTTTGCCTTTTTCGGGATAGTCGCCCGACTTATCCGACCCGGCGGCGTCTTTTTCATTCACGAACAACACCCAGTGTTGGAGATGATGGAGGTTGGTGGCCCAAATGATCCGGTGGCGTTCGAATTATCGTATTTTCGAAAGAGCCTCATGTTGATGACACGATTATTACGGCGGCGAGGCTTGCGACGCAACGCCCAACAACAGCTTCATGCACAAGATTTCCGATGTGATTACAGCGGCGCTTGAAGCAGATCTGGTGGTCGAGCGGTTTGAAGAGCTGCCACATCATATCTCAAACACCTGGTATAAAGTGGAAGCATCAGGCATCGGCTTACCTATGAGCTTTACCTTAGAACTTCGTAAACCGTGAGCGGGTAGACCAAGATTGCGCTGACTGCTGCGACGATTGCGTTGCTGCAGCGCAGCGCCAATTAGGCTACGACCCGCTCAACTAGACATTCGCGACAGGCGTTTCCCATATGCGAGCTTCTCTTGCAGCTTTTGCTGACAAAATTTCCGATTCCGATATCTCGATGACTCCGTCCCGGATCAAGACCGAACTCTTGTCTGGTCTGACCGTGGCGCTGGCTTTGGTGCCTGAGGCCGTCGCCTTCGCATTCGTCGCTGGCGTGCACCCATTGGTAGGTCTCTACGCGGCGTTCATCGTTGGGCTGGTCACTGCAGTCTTCGGTGGCAGACCCGGCATGATTTCGGGCGCCACGGGCGCTTTGGCGGTCGTGATGGTGTCACTGGTGGCGCAACATGGCGTTGAATACCTGTTTGTCGCCGTTGTTCTGATGGGGATTATCCAGATTGCGGCTGGGCTGTTCCATCTGGGCCGGTTTATCCGTCTGGTTCCGCATCCGGTCATGTTGGGCTTTGTAAACGGTCTCGCTATCGTGATTTTCCTGGCGCAGCTTGGTCAGTTCAAAGTGGAAGGGGCAGATGGCGCGCTGCAGTGGATGCATGGTCGGCAGCTTTACACCATGCTTGGTCTGGTCGCGCTCACCATGGCGCTGATCTGGTTGGTCCCCAAAGTCACCAACGCCGTCCCTGCGCCCCTGGCGGCGATTGTCGGCGTCGCAGCATTGGTGATCGCACTGGGCCTCGATTCCCCGCGCGTGGGCGATCTGGCGTCGATTGAAGGCGGTCTGCCCAGCTTCCACATTCCGGCCCCACCTTTGACGCTGGAGACGCTTGAAATCATCCTGCCTTACGCCTTCATCCTGGCGGCGATTGGCCTGATTGAAAGCCTGCTGACCCTGAACCTGGTGGGTGAGATTACGGGCAAACGTGGCGGCGCCAGCAGAGAATGCCTGGCGCAAGGCGGCGCGAACCTGATTACAGGTTTCTTCGGCGGCATGGGCGGCTGTGCGATGATCGGTCAGTCGATGATCAACGTGAAGTCCGGCGGGCGGACGCGTCTTGCGGGCATCTCCGCAGCGCTGTTCCTGTTAATCTTCATCCTCTTCGCCTCTGGGTTGATCGAACAAATCCCATTGGCAGCGCTGATCGGTGTCATGTTCATGGTTGTCATCGGCACGTTCGCCTGGCGGAGCCTGATGATCCTCCGCCGCATTCCACTGTCTGACGCACTGGTCATGGTTCTTGTGACGGCAGTGACGGTTGCTGAAGACCTCGCCATCGCAGTGGTCGTGGGCGTTATCGTGTCGGCATTGGTCTATGCGTGGAATAATGCGCGCCGTATTCACGCAATTTCCCACACCACGCCGGAAGGCGCACGTGTTTACCGCGTGGAAGGGCCGCTGTTCTTTGGGTCCTCATCCGGGTTCAAGGCGCTCTTCAGCCCTAAATCTGATCCAAGCGTGGTTATCATCGACTTCGAAAACAGCCGCGTTGTGGATGTTAGCGCACTGCAGGCGATTGAAGACGTCGCGGCATCGTACCAATCCGAAGGCAAGACCCTGCAGCTTCGCCATCTTTCGAAAGACTGCCACCGTTTGCTGAGCCGAGCGGGGCAATTGGTTGTGCGTTCCGATGAAGACCCAGACTATGGCCTTGCAGTCGATTACAACGTGCAAAGCGGCAAGTTGATGGGCGCACAATGAGCGCGCTCATCTTTTGCTGCGATCAAAAGATTGAATAACCACCGTCGATCGTAAAGCACTGTCCTGTATGATATTTAGAAGCGTCGCTCATCAAATAGGCGGCAATACCGCCGTAATCGTCAGCCTCGCCAAACCGGCCAAGCGGCACACGGGGCAGGGCGGCGGCGACCAGCTTTTCTTCTTTCAGCAGATCTTCCGTCATATCACTGCGGGCAAAGCCGGGCAAAATCGCATTCACCGTAACGCCATAGCGGCCGTATTCCACAGCCAACGCACGCACCATGCTGTTCACCGCACCTTTGGATGCGCCGTAATGTTCATTGTAGGCTGCGCCCATGATCGACGCGACGGACGAGGTGCCGACAAGACGGCCGAAAGGATCGCCGTTTTTGGCGCGTTCACGCATATGCACGGCCGCCGCACGAAAGCAGTACGCCACGCCTTCAACATTTACCGCCATGACGCGTCGCCAGTCTTCTGTCGAACGGTTCAGTGATGGCGCGCGGGGATCTGCGATGCCTGCATTGGCGAACATTCCGTCGACACGGCCGTGCGCTTCCAGTTCTGCCGCAAAGGCGGCGTCGACGGCGTCTTTATCTGCGACGTTAACAACTTGGCTGCTGGCGCCGGTCGCGGCTGCGGCCTTGGTGACAACGTCTGGCCGACGTCCCCAAATGGACACAGAGCAGCCCATCGACGTCAGGGCCTCCACCATTCCAAGGCCCAGCCCGGTGGCCCCGCCGGTGACCACTGCGACGCGGCCTGTCAAATCGAATAAATGTGCTCGTATCAATCTGTCCTCTCTTATGCGCGGAAATCGTGTTTGTGTTTAGGACAGCGCTTAAGCACTGGCGCGCAGTCCGCGCCAGCATGACGCCAATGTCAGGCGACGTTTCGCATCGATAACTCAACCGCATGCAGGAATGACTGCGCCGATGAACTGCCGGAGAGGAGGAGGAATTGTTCATCCGCCTCGCGCATGATGAACACGCCCAGATGCTCCATAACGGTACGCTCTGCGCCGCCAATGATCATAGACGCCAGGTCCAGCGGGCAAATCCGTTCCAACGCCGCGGTGGCCTTCGGGCCTGATAAGCGCAGGCCAACCCAGTTGTCTGTCTGTTCGGTGTAGTACCCGGCATCGCCCAGTGTCGCAGCGACGCCAGTCACCGCGAGACCGTCAACTGAGGGCATGATCGCCAACGTTTGATCAGGGGTCGAGAAAATCAGTGTCACTGACCCATCGGATGACGACGTTGTCCCGCGTGAGGCGGGCAGGGCGCAGCCCCAGGCCGCCTGAATTGCGCTTGCCAGCGCATCGCCGTCATCCAGCGGCTTGGCGATGGACACGATTGCGATGTCGGTCACTTCGTTAACAGCGACTTCGCCCAGATCGAGCGTATGACCGCCCAGAAACGGTTCGGCTTTCAATCTCATCTCAGGCACGCAAACGCTCCCCTTCCGGATCAACCATATGTGGCGAGACGACCTCGACCAGAACTTCACCGCCGCGCAGCAGGTCGACCGCACGAACCTGTTCACCTTTGCGCTGATCGCCCTTCTTCAGGAACCCAAGCCCGATCGAATGGCCGAGTTCCGGCGAATAGGCGACCGAGGTCATCCATCCAAGGTCATTGGCGGTGACCGCTTCTTTCCCTTGGTCAACAAAATGCGCGCCAGCGGCCAGCGGTGTCTTGCGGTCCGCGGGCATGAACCCAACAAGGCGCAGATCGTCTTCTTTGTTCATTTCAGGCCGTTCGGACAGGGTGTTACCGATGCTGTCCTTTTTCTTGGACACCATTTTACCCAAGCCCAGGTTTGCTGCAGTCGTCTGACCCGTCAGCTCATTCCCTGCGGCGTGGCCCTTCTCGATCCGCATGACGCCAAGCGCCTCGGTCCCGTAGGGAACGACATCGAATTCTTCGCCAGCTTCCATCAACCTGGCGATCATCGCATCGCCATACCGGGCGGGGACTGCGATTTCATATGCTAGTTCGCCAGAGAAGGAGATGCGGAACAACCGCGCTGGCGTGCCGCCGCACACCGTCGTTTCCCCGCAAGCCATGAAGGGGAACGCCTCGTTCGAGATGTCGATATCGACGACTTTCTCCAACAGTTTCCGTGCATTCGGCCCTGCGACAGCGAATTGGGCCCACCCATCGGTGGTTGAGATGAGGTGAACGTCCATCCCTGGCCACAGGCATTGGCGGCAAAATTCCATGTGCCGGAATACAGGGCCCGCATTGGCGGTGGTGGTCGTCATGACAAAGTGGTTTTCGCCCAATCGCGCCGTAGTGCCGTCATCCATAACGATGCCGTCCTCGCGCATCATCAGGCCATAGCGCACCTTGCCGACCGCAAGTTTGGCGAAGCCGTTGGCATAGACCTTGTTCAGGAAGGCCGCCGCATCGCGCCCCTGAATGTCAATCTTGCCCAGCGTTGTCACATCGCAAACGCCCACGGACCCGCGGGTTTGTTCAACTTCACGGTCGACGCTGTCACGCCAGCCTTTTTCGCCGGGCTTCTTGAACCACTGCGCCCGCAACCATGCCCCTGCTTCGACGAAGTCTGCGCCGTTTGCCTCCGCCCATTTATGGGACGGCGTCAAACGGAACGGGCGGAAGTCTTTTCCGCGCGCACGACCCGCCAGCGCACCAATCGGAACGGGCGAATAGGGCGGGCGGAAGATTGTGGTGCCGGTTTCGGGAATCGATTTGCCCGTCGCTTCTGCCATGATGGCGAGCCCCAGAACGTTCGACGTTTTGCCCTGATCCGTCGCCATACCAAGCGTGGTGTATCGTTTCAGGTGCTCCACTGCGCGGAAGCCTTCAGCCTGGCTTTGCTTCACGTCCTTTGCGGTTACGTCGTTCTGCAGGTCGATCCAGGCGCGTCCTGAGCCGGGCGCATGCCAGAATGGCGTAATCTCAACTGACTGATCCTCCGCCTCGGCCGAAGCGGCTTTGGCGTTGAACCCCAGATCGGTCACAACCGAAGCCGCTATACTCGCCCCTTCCGCCAGTGCGGAAGCTAGCGAAAGTGAGCCGTTGCCAGCGCCCGCGACGGACATGCCAACCGGCAGGTCGCCGCCTGGCACGAACGCTGCGATATTTTCGCGCCATGTCGGACGGCCACGCTGGTGGCACGTGAGGTGAACGTTCGGGCTCCACCCCCCGGAAACCGCCAGACAGTCCGCTTCGAAGATGGCTCCAGAACTAGTATGCACCTTTTTCAGGGCGAGATAGCCGGACGTGTTGGTGACCGTGGCGCCCATGCCGATTTCGGCACCTGGTATCGTCATTGGCGGATCAATATCGCGGGTGTCGACAACGGCGACCACGCCGACGCCCTGGCTGTGCAAATCCCTTGCGGTGCGCCAGCCATCGTCGCAGTTGGTGAAGATGACGTTCTTGCGCCCGGGCGCAACGCCGTAGCGGTTCGCATAGGCGCGTACAGATCCGGCGAGCATCACGCCCGGCCGGTCGTTCATCGGGAACGCGATGGATCGTTCTGTCGCGCCAGCGGTCAGCACTGCGCGCTTGGAATAGATCCGCCACAGAACCTGACGCGGCTTGTCGCCGGAAGAAGGAAGGTGATCCGTCATCCGCTCCAACGCACCATAGACGCCATGATCATACGCGCCATAGACGCTGGTGCGCGGCATCAACCGAACATTTGGCAACGTGGCCAATTCAGCCACCGCCGCTACGGCCCATGTCGAACCTGCCATGTTGTCCACGGTCAGACTTTCGGCATTTAGCCTGCCGCCCATGACAAAGTCTTCGTCAGCCAGGATAACCCGCGCCCCGGCGCGGCCTGCAGTCAGCGCCGCCATCAGGCCAGCCGGCCCTGCACCGATAATCAGCATGTCGCAATGCAGAAACCCTTTATCATAGCTGTCCGGGTCATCCTGCATCGACAGCCTACCCAACCCGGCGGAGGCGCGAATGGCGGGCTCGTAGAGCTTTTCCCAGAATTTCTGAGGCCACATGAAAGTCTTGTAGTAGAAGCCGGCGCTCAGGAACGGCGCTGCAAGATCGGTGATCGACATCAGGTCGAATTCCAACGATCCGCGATGGTTCTGGCTGGTCGCCTCCAGCCCGTCGAATAGTTCGGCGACAGTTGCCCGAGTGTTGGGTTCCTGCGCGGCGCCGCGCCGCAGTTGGACCAGCGCGTTAGGCTCTTCCGATCCGGCGGTAAAGACGCCGCGTGGCCGGTGGTACTTGAATGACCGACTGACCAGGCGCTGGCCATTTGCCAGCAGGGCGGATGCAAGCGTGTCGCCCGCATATCCAGCCATCTTCTTGTCATTGAAACGGAATGTCAGCTCTTCTGTACGGTCGATAAGACCGCCGCCGATACGATTGGGCTGGATCATGCGCCCCTCCCATTGCTGACCGCGACGTCGCGGGCCAGCTCTACCTTGGTGACTTCGTGAGTCAGCGTATTGCGGGTGACGACCAGCCAGCTGCGGTCGCCCTGTTCATGGTACCAAAGTTCGCGATGTTCGCCTGCTGGGTTATCGCGCAGATAGGCATATTCATAGAACGCCTCAGCAGCGCCAACGGCGTCAGGATCTGGGCGATTCATCAGGTCTGCATCGCCCATGACATAAAATTCCGCCGCGTCGCGCGGGCCGAGGAGCGGGTGGTTGATGATCATATCTAATCCTCCTCAGTGCAGGTTCGGCTGCGAGCCGACGCCTTTTTCATCAATCATGGCGCCGCGCTTGAACCGGTCGAGGCGCATTTCGGTCGCCACTTCATGCGGTTCATCCTTGGCCAACAGATGGGCGTAGCAATAGCCTGACGCCGGCGTCGCCTTGAAGCCGCCATAGCACCAGCCGCCGTTGAAATAGAGACCGTCGATATGGGTCCTGTCGATGAAGGGGGAGCCATCCATCGACATGTCCATGATCCCGCCCCAGGACCTCAGCAGACGCGCCCGACCAATCATCGGCATGATCGCCATGCCGCCTTCGCAGACATCTTCGACCACGGGCAGGTTTCCGCGTTGGGCGTAGGTGTTGTAACCGTCGATATCGCCGCCAAACACCAGGCCGCCCTTGTCGGACTGGCTGACATAGAAATGGCCGGCGCCGAAGGTGATGACGCCCGGGATAACTGGCTTCAGCCCCTCAGAAACGAACGCCTGAAGCACGTGGCTTTCAATTGGCAGACGCATGCCCGCCTTGGCCATCACGCGGCTGGATGAACCGGCGACGCAAACTGCGATCTTCTTGGCCTTGATCGAACCGCGCGAGGTTTCAACGCCCTTGCAGACGCCGTCGACGATATCAAAACCTGTCACTTCGCAATTTTGAATGAGGTCCACGCCTTTGGCGTCGGCGCCGCGGGCATAGCCCCAAGCAACCGCATCGTGGCGCACTGTGCCGCCCCGGCGCTGCGCCAGCCCGCCCTTAATCGGGAAGCGGGCGTTGTCAAAGTCGAGGAACGGGCATTCGACGCGCAGGCGATCCTCATCCAGCAGTTCCGCATCAGCCCCGGCCATCAGCATCGCGTTGCCGCGCCGCACATATGCGTCGCGCTGCGGGTCGGTGTGAAAGAGATTGATGATCCCGCGCTGCGAAACCATGGCGTTGTAGTTAAAGTCCTGTTCCAAACCTTCCCACAGTTTCATCGAAAGCTCATAGAATGGCTCGTTCCCGGGCAGCATGTAGTTCGATCGAATGATCGTCGTGTTGCGCCCAATATTGCCGGAACCGATCCATCCCTTTTCAAGCACTGCGATGTTCTTCATGCCGAATTTGTTGGAAAGGTAATACGCCGTCGACAGGCCATGACCGCCGCCGCCGACGATGATGATGTCGTATTCCTGTTTCGGTTCCGGCTCTCGCCAGACCGGTTTCCAACCTTTGTTGCCGGTCAGACCCTCGCTGAGGATTTTCAGGGCGGAATAACGCATGGGGGCAGGCTCCTGTCAGATCGGGTGCAGTATCTTTGCCGCGGCGCTTGCGTGATATGACTGAAAGAGACATTTATGTCTCGGAAATGGACAAAACCGCCTCTCCTCAATCGATTGCTGTCTACCTCATCGACGGCTTTGCCCTGATGTCGTTCGCATCGGTTGTGGAACCGTTGCGCGCTGCGAATCTGTTGGCGGAGGAGGAACTTTATAGGATCGTCCCACGCTCCGCATCTGGAGGTGAGGCGATCAGTTCCGGCGGTGCTGTCATTCGCGCTGGCGCAGACAGCGGGCCGGTGGACCTGGCCCTGGTGGTTGCGGGCGGCGACCCGTTCGCCTTTCGCGATGAGGCTTTATTTTCAGAGCTTAAGGCTCTGGATGCGGCGGGCGCAACGCTGGGCGGCGTGTCTGGGGGGCCAGTCATCCTTGCGCGCGCGGGGCTGATGCAGGGTCGGCGCATGACAGTTCACTGGGAACATGCGCCCGCGTTGGCGGAATTGCAGCCCGACTTGCTGATTGAACGCAATCTTTATGTTGTCGATCGTGACCGCGTCACCTGCGCGG
>CBFHXH010000134.1:0-10198 GCA_965659735.1 uncultured Pikeienuella sp. | reverse complement strand
CATGGCTTTACGGCGATCACCGAAACCGGGTGCTTTGACAGCTGCGATTTTCAGGCCGCCACGCAGTTTATTGACGACGAGAGTCGCAAGCGCTTCGCCTTCGACGTCTTCTGCGATGATCATCAGCGGCTTGCCGGACTGGATGACAGTTTCCAGCAGCGGAACCATCGGCTGCAGCGACGAAAGTTTCTTTTCGTGCAGCAGGATCAGACAGTCTTCCAGCTCGGTCGTCATTTTGTCCGGGTTGGTGACGAAATATGGGCTCAGATAGCCGCGATCGAACTGCATGCCTTCGACGACGTCGGTTTCGGTATCGAGACCTTTGTTTTCCTCAACCGTGATGACGCCTTCGTTGCCGACTTTCTGCATCGCGTCTGCGATCTGCTGGCCGATTTCCATTTCGCCGTTGGCCGAGATGCCGCCAACCTGCGCAACTTCGGCGCTGTCTTTGACTTCGCGGGACATGCCCTGGATGCCAGCAACAACGGTGGCGACTGCTGAGTCGATGCCGCGCTTCAGGTCCATTGGGTTCATGCCGGCGGCAACTGACTTCATGCCCTCTTTGACGATGGCCTGTGCCAGAACTGTCGCAGTGGTGGTGCCGTCGCCAGCTTCGTCGTTGGTGCGCGAAGCAACTTCACGAACCATCTGCGCGCCCATGTTTTCGAACTTGTCTTCCAGTTCGATCTCTTTAGCGACAGAAACGCCGTCTTTCGTGATGCGCGGGGCGCCGAAAGATTTGTCCAGAACCACGTTGCGGCCTTTGGGGCCGAGCGTGACTTTGACAGCGTTGGCGAGGGTGTTTACGCCGGTCAGCATGCGATCACGTGCGTCTGTGCTGAATTTTACGTCTTTAGCAGCCATGTTGGATGCTCCTTATTCAAGAATTTGGGTCGAATTCTGGTGAGTGGCCTCAGGCCATCACGCCCAGGATGTCGCTTTCTTTCATGATCAGCAGATCTTCGCCGTCCAGCTTGATTTCGGTGCCGGACCATTTGCCGAACAGGATCTTGTCGCCAGCTTTGACGTCCATTGCGACGCGTGCGCCGCTTTCGTCACGCGCGCCTGCGCCGACAGAGACGATTTCGCCTTCCTGGGGTTTTTCTTTGGCGCTGTCTGGGATGATCAGGCCGCCGGCGGTTTTTTCTTCGCCTTCAAGGCGACGAACGAGCACGCGGTCGTGCAGGGGAGTAAAAGCCATGGAATACGCTCCTAATTGCGGTTTCCGGATTGGGGAGGATCGCGCTGTTAGCACTCACCTCCCATGAGTGATAACGACGTGGATGTAGGAAAGCTGTCAGAGCAGGTCAAGGCTATTTTCTCGCCATAGCCGCCGATTGCTCACGCCATGGCGAAACTAAAAATGGCTAAGGGGCAAATTGAAGCTACTTTTTATCAGCGTCAGCCATCTCTCAAAGGCCACCCGATGCCTCGTGATCGAAGATAAGCCCACCCAAACGTTATGTTCTTCGCGAGCTTTTCGCCCCCTTAAACGCGCTTATGGCGCCAGCGACGTTTTTAACGGCCGGATCAGACCGGGCCAGCGCAAAGGCTTGGTTGCCAGTGATCGTTTTGCCAGGCTGTGGCGCGGGTGATCTATCGACGGCTCCATTGCAGGGTTATCTGCGGCGCAGCGAATATCATGCCGAAGGCTTGGGGCTTGAAGTGGATCGAGGCGGCGCAGGTACGATCAATTCTCTGGACGAGCTGTCCGACCGCTGGGATATTGACCGTACACGTCCGCATTCGGGCGAGGGCAAGGTGCCTGCGCTCTGCGATCGGTTCATTGACCACGCACTGGAACGCCGCGCCGAACTTGGCCGCCCGGTAGTTCTAATCGGGTGGAGTTTTTTTGGGGGGGGGTGGTCGCCCGCTAAGCAGCTAAGGAATTGCCAGACGACGTGGCGGCCGTAATCACCCTTCGCAAGCCGGTGAACGGTGGGCCCAAGCATACGACGGTGGCGCCGCTGTTCAAAGCTCGTAAAATGGATCTCCACTGGATTGAAACAGCTGTCGAGGATCGCGCTATAAAGCCCATCACCCAGCTGGTGACAGCTGTGTATTCAAAAACCGATGGAATCGTCAGCGAATATGCGGTGCTGGATACACAGAACGCGAATGTACGGCATGTGGAGGTCAGCGTTTCACACCTCGCCATGGCGGTGAACGCTGAAGTTTGGGGCATTATCAAAGGGGCGTTAAAAAGTGCCAACGAAAGCTTCGCGCCGCACTGACGTCTCGACGCATCGACAATCGGCGCAGATTTGCCGACAAAGCGCGGCCGCCAATATCTAGGGAGCTGCAGCTGTGACAGAGATCATCCAAGCGCTAAGCGACGTGTCCGAAAACTATGACGCCGTTCTTTGCGATGTTTGGGGCTGCTTTCACAACGGCGTCAGCCCTTATCCAGCCGCGCAAGCCGCGCTGAAAGCCTTTCGTGACAAGGGCTGCTGTTCAGTCCTTCTGACCAACGCGCCCCGGCCGGAGTCTTCTGTCCTTGGCCAGCTACGCGCGATGAACGCTGATGAGGCGGCATGGGACGCCATCGCATCGTCTGGCGGCGCCGCACGCGACGCGGTTCGCAATGGCGATTGGGGCAAGAAAGTGTACCACATCGGCGCCGCAGATCGTGATGAGGCCTTCTTTGACGGCGCTTTAGTCGAACGCGTGCGTATGGAAGACGCTGAAAGCATCGTCTGCACCGGGTTGCGCGATGACCGCAACGAAACGCCGGATGATTACGCCGATGAGTTTTCCGAGGCGATCCTGCGCAAGCTTCCCTTCCTGTGTGCCAACCCCGACTTGATCGTCGACGTAGGCGAAGAACGTCGGTATTGCGCCGGCGCGCTGGCGCAGCTGTATCGCGAAAAAGGCGGTGCAGCGACCGAGTATGGCAAACCCCATCCGCAGATTTACGATTACGCCCGCAGGGTTATCGCAAATGCGGCGGGCAAGGTGGTCGATGATACCCGCATTCTTTGTATTGGCGATGGAATACGAACTGATGTGAAAGGCGCAATTGGCGAGGGCATCGACTGCCTTTTCGTGACAGGCGGCCTGGCGGCGGAGGACTGCGGTCCGGTTGTGGAACATCCGGAACAAGAAATGATGGATGCGTATCTGGCGGAACATCAGATGTCCCCGCGCTATGCGATCGGCCGTCTGCGCTGAGAGAGAAAGCGTCTCTCAAAAAAACTTGGTAACAAAATTATCATATTTGGCGAATAATCGATGATTTCTTTCAATCGGTTCTTGCCTCATTAATCTTAGCTGTCTAGGTGTTCGCATGTGCAGCAAGGGATGCGAACCATGTATGATTCGAACGGTATCGACGACATTGAGGTCGGGACGATTTGCATTGAAGACATTGAAATCGGCATGTCGCGTCATCTGCGAAAAGTGATTGACGACAGCGATATTGAATTGTTTGGCCGCGTCTCCACCGACCGTAATCCGGTGCACTTCGATGATGAATACGCCCGCGACACTATTTTTGGCGGACGCATCGCGCATGGGATGCTGACAGCTGGCCTGATTTCGGCTGTGATTGGTGAACAACTGCCAGGTCACGGCACGATCTACATGAAGCAATCGCTGACATTCCTTGCGCCCGTTCGCCCCGGCGACATGGTCGAAGCGACGGTGACGGTGTCAGATATGGACTATGCCAAGCGCCGCGTGACACTGCAGTGTAAGTGCGAGGTTGGCGATGTCGTCGTGCTTAAAGGCGAGGCGATGGTCCTGGCCCCGTCCGCGAAATTCGACTGATCGCGCGTCCCGCGCTTGATTGCGAGGGAAAGCTGGGCGATACGAACGCCGAACCATGACTTGCGGCGCCAACGCCGCGTTAGGCAGCGGGCGTGTATGAAGATCATCTCGGGTCTTGATTCTTTGGGGGCTGAGGACAGAGGTTCCTCCGCCGTCATCGGAAATTTCGATGGTGTGCACCTCGGCCATCAAGCGGTGCTGGATCTGGCGCGACGTGACGCCCCGTTGAGCGTTGTCACCTTCGAACCCCACCCGCGCGAAGTTTTCGCGCCGGATGCGCCGCCCTTCCGGCTGATGACCCTGCAAGCCCGCGCTGATCGGCTGGCGGAGCTGGGGGTTGAGAAGCTTTTTGTCATCGAATTCAACAAAGACTTTTCCTCGCTAACGGCGGAGGAGTTTTGCGCTGATGTGATCGTTGGCAAGTTCAGCCTGTCGCATGTCGTTGTGGGCGCTGATTTCCGGTTTGGCGCTAAACGAGTGGGCGACACCGAATATCTGATCGACGCCGGACGGCGCTTGGGCTTTGACGTTACGATCGCGGATCTGGTGAATGACACCTCGGAAGAAATATCTTCGACTGCGATCCGTGCTGCGTTGTCGGAAGGGCGGGTCGCGGATGCAACGCGAATGCTGGGCCACCTTCACCGGATCGAAGGCGTCGTCGAGCATGGCGAAAAACGGGGGAGGGAGCTTGGCTATCCCACCGCCAATCTGTCGCTTGATGGTCTGATGCCGCCGAAATTCGGCGTCTACGCAGTGGAGATCACTGTGAAGGAAGGGCCACATGAAGGGCGCTACAACGGCGTCGCCAGCTTGGGGGTACGCCCGATGTTCGGGGTGAACAAGCCGAATTTCGAAACGAATATCTTCGATTTCTCGGGCGATCTCTACGGCGCGCGCATTTCGGTTGGCCTCGTCGCCTACCAACGCCCTGAAGTGAAGTTTGAAGGGATTGAAGCGCTGATCGCTCAGATGGACAACGACAAGGCAGAAGCGGGCCGCATCCTGAAGGAGCATCAGGCGGAGGACGCGACATGAACGCGATCCGCGTCACGATCTTCAACATTGTGTTCTATATCGTCACCTTTGTCTGGGCGATGTACATCGCGGGCATGTGTTACCTTAGGTCTGGTGACACGATCCGCTACATGATTGAGACTTGGTGTCGGTGGACCCAGTGGTGGGTCGGCATCATGCTGGGCGGCAAGGTGTTGAAGCTGGGCCGCGAAAACCTGCCAAAGGAAGGCCCGTACATCATTGCGCCAAAACACCAGTCGGAACTGGATGTTGCCGTGATATTTGGGGAGCATTCGAACTGCGGCGCTGTCGTCATGCAGGAACTCGCCGATTTACCGTTCCTTGGCAAGCTGATCGAAAAGCTCGACCTGATCACTGTGTCGGTTGAAGGCGGGCCGCAAGGTCTGACTGAGATGATCCGCGAAGGGGCGAAGCGCGTCGCGGATCAAGGACGTCCGATCCTCATCTACCCGGAAGGGGAATTGATGGCGTTGGGGGCGCGGGAACGGTACAAATCGGGCGTGTTCAACATCTATGACGCCACTGGCGCGCCTGTCGTGCCCATCGCCCAGTCGCTTGGCGCCATCTGGCCCAAGCGCGAATGGGGTAAAAAGCCCGGTCATACTGGCGCGATTCGGTATCTGGAGCCGATACAGCAAGGCCTTGGCAAAGACGAATTCATGGCCAAAATTGAGGACATGATCGAAGAAGGCACCATAGCGCTGATCCGCGAGCATGCGACAGGCGAAGAATTGGCCATGGCCGAAGACCGCTACGCCAGCAAAGCAGCCAACGAGTAATATGATGGGGCGCGACAAAGATCGCCCCAAACCCGTCAGCGAGGCGTTGTCGCGCCTGTCATCCGGCGATGAACAGCTGCGCGAACGCGAACGTTTGGGCGCGCTGATCGCCATATTGCTGGCTGTCATCGGTGTGGCTCTGGTTGGCGCATTGCCCGTGGCGCCGCATTTGCGGCTGATTTTCTTTTCGTGGCGTTCTGTTTCGCGGCCGTCGTTGGCCTGACGGTCTAGCGATGGCTGAATGACCGATATCACAAGTGACCAACATCCCGACGCCGCGAGGTCTTGACCACGCCGCATCGCCGCCGCACGCTGCACTGAACGCGAGGAAGCTGAGCCAACCATGACCGACCACACCAATGGGCCAAGCGAGGCCGCCTCTAACCAATTCGCGTTGTTCAGAACGCGCCGTTTCTGGCCTCTGTTTTCGGTCCAGTTTCTCGGCGCTTTCAACGACCAGACCTTCAAAAACGCCTTTGTTGCGCTGCTAACCTATCGCCTGGCGGATAGTCTGGCGCTGACAGACGGTCAGGTTGACACGTTCATTCAGCTGTCGGCTGGATTATACATCCTGCCCTTCGCCTTGTGCGCGGCTACGGCGGGGCAGATTGCTGACGGCATGGACAAGGCCAAGATGATGCGCTGGGTTAAGTTCGTCGAGATCATCTTGATGGTCATCGCTGCAGTGGCTTACATGACGCAAAATCTGACGATCTTGATGGTTTTGATGTTCCTGATGGGGGCGCAATCCGCCTTCTTTGCACCGATCAAGTACGGTGTGCTGCCGCAATACATGAAGCTGGATGAGATGCCGTCAGCCAATGGCCTGATCCAGGGCGCGACATTCCTCGCCATTCTGCTCGGCCAGATCTTTGGCGCCAAGCTGGTGCTGACGGATGGCGGCGTGCTGACCGTGTCGATTGCGGTCGTCGTGATCGCGATCATTGGCTGGGCGGCGTCCTTCGCCGCGCCGCCAGCGCTGCCGATGGGGCCAAAACCCAAGGTCGACTGGATTATGCCGCGGGCCATGATCGGCATCATTGCGAGCTGCCGCAAAGCGCCAGAGGCGATGTTCGCGATGCTTTCGCTTGGCTGGTTCTGGTTTGCAGGCGCAACCTTTCTATCGCTGATCTTCCCGGTGGCGCGCTATGCGCTTTTTGCTTCCGAAGATGCGGCGCTGGTTTTGCTGACTGCATTCTCCATCGGCGTTGCGATTGGCGCGCTGATCTATTCGGCAATCGTGAAAGGCAAGGTCACGTTGATGACGGCGCCTTGGGGCGCTGTCGGCATCGGGGTCGGTGCAATCCTGTTCTGGCTGGCGGTCAGAGCCTATGGCCTGGACATCGCTGAAGGGGGTGAGCTGCTGACTGTTGGTGAGTTTCTGTCGCGGAGCGACGCCTGGCCCGTACTGGGTGCGTTGGTCTTCATGGCGATGTCGGCGGGCCTCTACGTCACGCCCTTCAACGTCGAATATCAGGTGAAGGCGCCCGAAGGGGAAAAGGGCCAGTACGTCGCATGCTCAAACGTCATCGATGCGCTTTGCATGGTGTTTTCCGCGGTGGTCGTTCTAATCCTGGTCAGCATCGTCGGCGTCCCGCGCGAAGCGATGTTTGCTCTGGTCGGACTGACCGGATTTGTCGCCGCCTATATCGTCTATCGGAAAGCGAAAGAGCAGGAAGGCTAGAGAGGCGCGCAACCTGCTTGGAAGGCCCGCCCGTCTAGAGGTCAGGCTGATCCGGTCTGATCCGCTTTCGCTTTAATTCAGAACTGCCAGTATCTCCCGCGACTGTTCTGCGGTTTCCGCCGCTGTCAGCGCGTCTAGATAGGCTCTGGTTTCTGCGTCATTCCATGGCGCGAGGCCTTCAAATGCGGCGACGACCTGACTGAACTTGTTCACGATGATCGTTGTGGGCGTACCGCGTAGCCCAACACGGCCTGACAGTGCGTGATGGCGATCCACCAAGATTGGAAGGTTCTTGAACCGATGCGTTTTTTAGTGCTTTTCCACTTTCGTAAGCGCTGGGGTTTCATCCACTGAAACAGGCAGAAAGACGATGCTATCACCACCAATTTCACCAGCGAGGCGTCGACAGCTGGCATCTCAGTTTTGCAAACATGGCACCAGGTCGCCCACAAGGTCACACCTGCGACCTGACATTTATAGTCGACCAGGCTGACCCGATCGCCGCCGGGTTTGTCCAAAGTGGTTTCGGGTGCGGGCACCTCGTCCACAATCGAAATGCCCCTTTGGCTAAAGACGCCCTTCACCGTCGGCTCAAATGCATGTACGAGCGCGGCCAGCATAATGGCGACGAGAAAGGGAAGAATGCGCATGGGTCGGCCTCGGGTCACTCTTGTCATCAGACCTTTTCTATGTGCCCTAGTGCGGCAGAAGCGAGGCGAATGACGGCAGGGTTACGAAAATCTGATGAACGATGGTTTAAAGCCCGGTTACTGGCGCACCACAGCGCTGGAGGACATGACCAATCAGGAATGGGAGGCGCTATGCGACGGCTGCGGCCGGTGCTGCCTTCTGAAGCTGGAGGATGAAGACACCGGTGATGTGCATTACACCGATGTCCATTGCCGCCTGTTCGACCCGGAAACCTGCAAGTGCGGGAACTATGCGCTGCGCCGTCAGTTGGTAAAGGGCTGCGTGCAACTGACCCCTGCGACCATTCAGGACGACAAGGAATGGATGCCGACGACCTGCGCCTATCGTTTGCTGGCGGAGGGGCAGGACCTGAAGCCCTGGCACCCACTAATCAGCGGTACGCAGGACAGCATTGAAGAGGCGGGGATATCTGTCAAAGGTCTTTCCACGCCGGAATACGAAGTCGATGAAGCAGACTATGAAGACAGAATTATCGAAGGATTTGGGTGATGTGGTTCAGTTCTGACAATGCAGCCGGTGTCGCGCCGGAGGTGCTGCGCGCGATGGCCGACGCCGCCGACGGCTGGTCGATGGCCTACGGCAATGACGAAACCACATCCCGCGCTGCAGACATGATCCGCGACCGGTTCGAAGCGCCCGAGGCCGCTGTCTATTTTGTCGCCACCGGCACTGCGGCAAATTCTTTGGCGCTGGCTTGCCTCGCACCGGTGTGGAGCGCGATTTACTGCCACGATCAGGCGCATATCGAGGTCGATGAATGCAACGCGCCGGAATTCTATACCGGTGGTGCCAAGCTGCGGTTGGTTGATGGCGATCATGGCCTTATGACGCCCGACACCCTGGCGGCCCGCATTGCGACAACAACTCAGGGCGATGTTCATGGCCCGCAACATGGCGCGCTCAGCATCACAAACGCGACCGAGGCGGGCACAATCTATGACCCCGCTGCCGTCGCCGCGCTGACGTCTCAGGCGAAGGCGGTTGAGATAGGCTCCCACATGGACGGCACGCGCTTTGCTTACGCGACAGCCGCGCTCGGCTGTTCGCCCTCTGAGCTGAGCTGGAAGGCTGGGGTCGATATACTCTGCTTTGGCGCGACCAAAAACGGGGCCATGGCGGCAGAGGCGATAGTTCTGTTCGACCCGAAACTGGCTTGGGAATTTGAACTGCGCCGCAAGCGGGCAGGGCACCTCTTTTCCAAGATGCGGTTCCTCGCCGCCCAGTTCGAAGCGATGATGACCGACGATCTTTGGCTGACGCTGGCGTCCCACGCCAATGCGACGGCGGCGCATTTGGCCGATGGGCTGCGCAAGATCGGGCATGCCGAATTGGTCCACCCGGTGGACGCCAATCTGATGTTTGTGCGCCTGCCGCGCGCTGTGCACCGCGACGTGCGCGCCAAGGGCGCCGTCTATGCGCTGATGGGCGACGCTGCGGCGGGTCCTGATGACGAAATGCTGACGTGCCGTCTTGTATGCTCCGCCCAGACGAAGGAGAAGGAAGTGAACGACTTCCTTTCCGCCATAAGCTGATGGAGACGGTCGAAACCCTTGTCATTGGCGCAGGCGTCGTCGGTCTCGCCATCGCCCGGGCGCTGGCCCGCGCGGGGCGCGAAGTGGTGATTGTTGAAAAAGAAGGCCTGATCGGATCAGGCGTCTCGTCGCGCAATTCCGAGGTAATCCATGCGGGCATCTACTACCCGAAGGGCAGCCTGAAGGCCCGCTTCTGCGTTGAGGGGCGGCATATGCTTTACGACTATTGCGAGACTCGCAAAGTCACAGCGAAACGCTGCGGCAAGCTCGTCGTCGCAACGACTGATGACGAACTTCCTACGATGGGCGCGATCCTTGGGAAGGCGCAGGCAAACGGTGTCGATGACGCCGTTCTTGTCAGCCGGGAAGAGGCGCAGGCGCGCGAGCCAGCGCTGGCCTGCGCCGGCGCTATGTGGTCGCCGTCGACTGGCGTCGTGGACAGCCACGGTTTCATGGAATCGCTTTTGGGCGAGGCGGAGGATCGGGGCACCATGCTGGCCCTAAACGCCCCGGTCCTGTCGATCAAGCTAGGCGTGCCGCATATAGTTGAAGTTGGCGGCGACGACCCGATGACGCTGGGCGCAAAACAGGTGATCAATGCGGCTGGCCTGGGCGCCAACGCGCTGGCGAAGGTCACTGATGGCGTGGGGCAAGAGCATCAGCCAGATCTTTTCTACGCCAAGGGC
>CBFHXH010000133.1:0-10347 GCA_965659735.1 uncultured Pikeienuella sp. | reverse complement strand
CAGGGTGCATGTCCGCCCGAATTGCGGAATGAATGCCGTCGCAGGCGATCAGCACATCGCCTTCATAGGCGCCGCCGTCGGTATGAAGCCGCACGCCCTGCGCCGTTGGCGTGGCTGACCGCGCCCGCGCGCCGCAGACGACGCTGTCCAGCCCCGCCCGATCCGTGAGGGCCTTGAACAGCAGCATCTGCAGCTGACCACGATGGATGGAATATTGCGGCCAGTCATACCCCGCCGCCGCGCCGCGCGGCTCCACCCAGATCTCAAGCCCATGCTTGGAATAGAACCCGTATTCCCGCGTCCGCACGCCAATCGCGTCCAACGCGCTTTCCAGACCCATCGCAATCAGTTCGCGCGACGCATTGGGCTGAATGTTGATGCCCACGCCCAGCGGACGGACGACCTGCCGACTTTCAAATATGCGAAACGGCACGCCGATTTCATGCAGTGTCAGCCCCAGGGCCAATCCTGCAATGCCGCCGCCTGCGATCAGAACCGTCATCCTGGGTGCTCCTTAACCGTGTTATCCTTCATCCTGAAAATATCCAAATCCCGCCGCCGCGCCTTGCGCAAGATCAAAAGCTGCGGATCGCGGATAACAACCCGTGCAGGGTGTCTTGCATCCTGCTTCGATTCTGCGTACATCCTCGCACTCCGCGCTAGGGGTTTAGCTCAGTTGGTAGAGCATCGGTCTCCAAAACCGAGGGTCGTGGGTTCGAGTCCCTCAGCCCCTGCCAGCGCGGATTGAATCGAAGGAGCCGACGATGGCGAGAGTCAATCCAGCCCAGTTTATCCAGCAGGTGCGCGCCGAGACCGCCAAGGTCGTTTGGCCGACGCGCCGCGAGACGCTGTTGACGACCGTGATGGTCTTCATCATGGCTGCATTGGCGGCTGTTTTCTTCTTCCTGATCGACCAGATCATCGGCATCGGGATTGACCAGATTCTCCGTATCGGGTCTTGACTTAAAGAGGGCTGAAGCGTAGCTGAGCCCGACTTCACCGAATAGTGGCGCGCGACGATTCGAAATCGCGCGCCCCTTTGTTTTGAGGAGCGCGACTTTTTCCTTGGGTTTTCAGGGGACTGGCGCGAAGAGCGGGGAAACCCGCCGGGCGGTAAAAGGCGACGGATAGATGGCGAAACGCTGGTACGCGGTGCATGTTTTGTCGAACTTCGAAAAGAAGGTCGCTGAAGGTATTCGCGAATCCGTCAAGCAGCACGGCCTTGAGGAAGAGATTGAGGAAATCCTCGTCCCGACCGAAGAAGTGATCGAAGTGCGCCGCGGCAAGAAGGTCGTCACCGAAAAACGCTTCATGCCCGGTTATGTCCTTGTGAAGATGGACATGACCGACCGCGCCTATCTGCACATCATTGACACAAACCGCGTCACGGGCTTTCTGGGCCCGCAGGGAAAGCCAAGCCCGCTGCGCGAGGCTGAGGTCAACCGCATTTTGAACGTTGTGGAAGAGGGCGTCGATCGTCCGCGCCCAACGATCACCTTCGAGATCGGCGAAGAAATTCGCGTCACCGACGGCCCGTTCGAAAGCTTCTCTGGCTCGGTCGAAGAGGTCGACGAGGAGAATGCACGCCTGAAAGTGATGGTGTCGATTTTTGGCCGGGCCACTCCGGTCGAACTGGAATACGGCCAGGTTTCGAAAGAAACCTGATCGTCACTTCGTGGGAGGCGATCCGGGCGCGCCAGGGGACCCGCACCACTAACCACATGCCCGAAGGATCGCGATCCTAACGGTGGGATAAATAGGAGGCCACAATGGCCAAGAAGATTGTAGGCACGCTGAAGCTTCAGGTGCCAGCAGGTCAGGCGAACCCTTCGCCGCCAATCGGTCCTGCGCTGGGTCAGCGCGGCATCAACATCATGGAATTCTGTAAGGCCTTCAACGCAAAGTCTCAGGGGATGGAACCCGGCGCCCCGTGCCCGACGATCATCACCTACTATCAGGACAAGTCCTTCACCATGGACATCAAGACGCCACCAGCGTCTTACATGCTGAAGAAGGCCGCCAAGGTGAAATCCGGCGCCAACACGCCCAGCCGTGAAACCGTTGGTTCCGTGTCGGTCAATCAGGTTCGTGAAATCGCCGAAGCGAAGATGAAAGACCTGAACGCCAACGACATCGAAGGCGCAATGCAGATCATCCTGGGTTCCGCCCGGTCGATGGGCATCGAAGTGAAAGGCTGATCTGATGGCGACAACTGGAAAACGTACCACCGCCGCACGCGAAGCTTTCGCAGGCAAGGCCGATCTGGCCGTCGCAGAAGCTGTTTCGCTGGTCAAAGCGAATGCAACCGCTAAGTTTGACGAAACCGTCGAGATTTCGATGAACCTTGGCGTTGACCCGCGCCACGCTGACCAGATGGTCCGCGGCACGGTCAACCTGCCAAACGGCACCGGTAAATCCGTTCGCGTCGCTGTCTTCGCCCGTGGCCCCAAGGCCGACGAAGCGAAAGAGGCGGGCGCAGACATCGTCGGTGCTGAAGACCTGATGGAAATCGTTCAGGGTGGCACGATCGACTTTGATCGCTGCATCGCGACCCCGGACATGATGCCCATCGTTGGTCGCCTAGGTAAGGTTCTTGGCCCGCGCAACCTGATGCCGAACCCGAAAATCGGCACGGTGACGATGGATGTCAAAGAAGCCATCACCGCCGCAAAAGGTGGTCAGGTGCAGTTCAAGGTTGAGAAAGCCGGCGTGATTCACGCAGGTGTTGGCAAAGCGTCCTTCGACGAAGGCAAGCTGGTCGAAAACGTGAAAGCATTTGTCGACGCCGTCGCCAAGTCCAAGCCTGCAGGCGCCAAAGGCACCTACATGAAGAAAATTTCGCTCAGCTCCACCATGGGTCCGGGCGTGTCGGTCGACGTCGAAACTGCGATGGCTGAATAAGAATTTGCGTCGGGGCGGCTCGGCGTGATGCGAGCCTCGCCTTCGGGTGGGGTTCATCCGGTCAAAGACGGTGGGTAAGGGCCCGGAACATCAGGTCCCTCATAAATCCCGCCATAGACGGGAGACGCAGAAAATCAGCCGCCTCGGCGCTGGTTTTGGCTGACCCGGATCGGGACGAAGACCTTCCCAGAGTATAGGGAAGGAATGGAGCCGGAGGCGGCGCGCAAGCAATGCCTCCATAAACTTGGAGAAGACTGTGGATAGAGCCCAGAAAGAAGCTGTGATCGAAGAACTCGGTCAGATCTTCAATGAGTCTGGCGCCGTTGTGGTTTGTCACTACACCGGTCTCTCGGTCGCTGAGATGCAGGATTACCGGGCGCAAATGCGTGAAGTCGGTGCATCCGTACGTGTCGCCAAGAACAGGCTCGCCAAAATCGCGCTTGAAGGCAAACCTTGCGAGGGTATGAAAGACATGCTCGTGGGGCAGACAGTTATTGGCTACGCAGAAGATCCAGTTTCGGCGGCGAAAGTCACCGAAGCCTACGCCAAAGGCAACGAAAAGCTCGTCGTCCTTGGTGGCGCGATGGGGGACACTGTCCTCGACCGCGCTGGCGTGGCAGCACTGTCGAAAATGCCGTCTCGTGAAGAGATTATCGCATCCATCGCCGGTTGTATCGGCGCACCGGCTGCGAACATCGCTTCCGCGATTGGGGCGCCTGCCTCGAACATCGCCAGCATCCTGTCGACGCTGGAAGATCGTGAGAGCGCCTGAGCTTGAAAGCAATCGGGGGCGCGGGGTGAAACCCGACGCCGGAACCCAACTGAAACGAAATGGAACGCTAAAATGGCTGATCTGAAAAAACTTGCTGAAGAGATCGTTGGTCTGACGCTTCTCGAAGCTGCTGAACTGAAAAACATCCTCAAAGACGAATACGGCATCGAACCCGCTGCTGGCGGCGCTGTCATGATGGCCGGTCCTGCTGGCGACGCCGGCGGCGACGCTGCTGAGGAAAAAGACGAATTCGACGTCATCCTGAAATCTGCGGGCGACAAGAAAATCAACGTCATCAAAGAAGTCCGCGCCATCACCGGCCTGGGCCTCAAAGAAGCCAAAGACCTTGTCGAAGCTGGCGGCAAAGCCGTCAAAGAAGGCGCTTCGAAAGCCGAAGCCGAAGAGATCAAAGGCAAGCTCGAAGCGGCTGGCGCCGAAGTCGAGCTCAAGTAATCCGCTCTCTCTTAACGGTTTCCTAGGAAACCGGGCTGAGAGACATGGAAAATCAAGGCTGGACTCCTACCTTTGGGGGTCCAGCCCGCTTCTTCTCAGGCCCTCCCAATATCGGTGGAGGGTCTTGGAAGACGCGGAACATTCGGGAAGTCGATCTGGGCGGTCGGCTGGTATTGAATGATCCCCTGTCACTGGACGCCTCAACGCTGTCGCCCCAGCGGTGTTGAGACGAGCTGAGAACGCCAGAGGTCAAGCATGGTTCAGACGCATTCCGGTCGTAAACGTATTCGTAAACATTTCGGCAAAATCCGCGAAGTCGCGCAGATGCCAAATCTCATTGAAGTTCAGAAAAGCTCTTATGATCTGTTTCTGAAAAGCGGCGAAGCGCCGGAGCCCACCGACGGTGATGGCATCCAGGGCGTGTTCCAGTCGGTTTTTCCGATCAAGGATTTCAACGAAACCGCCGTGCTGGAGTTCGTGAAATACGAACTTGAGCCGCCAAAATACGATGTGGAGGAATGCCAGCAGCGCGACATGACCTATTCCGCGCCGCTGAAGGTCACTCTGCGTCTGATCGTGTTCGAAGTCGACGACGACACCGGGGCGAAGTCGATCAAGGACATCAAGGAACAGGACGTCTTCATGGGCGACCTGCCTTTGATGACCGACAACGGCACGTTCATCGTGAACGGCACCGAACGTGTGATCGTGTCCCAGATGCACCGTTCGCCGGGCGTGTTCTTTGACCACGACAAAGGCAAGACCCATTCGTCTGGCAAACTGCTGTTCGCCTCGCGCGTCATTCCTTACCGCGGGTCCTGGCTGGATTTCGAATTCGACGCCAAGGACAACGTATATGTCCGCATCGACCGCCGCCGTAAGCTGCCTGTCACCACGCTGCTCTACGCGCTGGGTCTCGATCAGGAAGGCATCTGCGATTACTTCTTTGACAAGGTGAACTACGTCAAAACCAAGGACGGCTGGTCGGCCCCGCTTGACGTTGAACGCCTGCGCGGCACCAAGCCCGTCTTTGATCTGGTCGACGCCAAAACTGGCGAGACGCTCGCCGATGCCGGGTCCAAACTGACCCCGCGCAAGCTGAAGAAATGGGCCGAAGAAGGCGTTGACAGCCTGCTGGCGCCGTTCACTGCGATCTACGGCCGCTACGCCGCAGAAGACATGGTCAACGACAAGACTGGCGAGATCTGGGTCGAGGCCGGCGAAGAACTGACCGAAGAGAACGTCGAGAAGCTGATCGAAAACAAGATCAAGACCATTCCGACGCTGGATATCGATAACGTCAATGTTGGTCCGTACATCCGCAACACGATGGCGATCGACAAGAACATGAGCCGTGAGACGGCCCTTTTGGACATCTACCGCGTCATGCGCCCGGGCGAGCCGCCGACCCTTGAGGCGGGCGAGACGCTTTTCGGCACACTGTTCAGCGACCCTGAGCGCTATGATCTTTCCGCCGTTGGCCGCGTGAAGATGAACATGCGCCTACAGCTGGACGCCGAAGACACGGTTCGCATTCTTCGCCCAGAAGATATGATGGCCGTGATCAAGGCGCTGGTTGAATTGCGCGACGGCCAAGGTGAAGTTGACGATATCGACCACCTCGGCAACCGCCGTGTGCGTTCGGTTGGCGAGCTGATGGAAAACCAGTACCGCGTTGGCCTGCTGCGGATGGAACGCGCGATCAAGGAACGCATGTCGTCAGTCGAAATCGACACGGTGATGCCGCAGGACCTGATCAACGCGAAACCGGCTGCAGCCGCCGTTCGCGAATTCTTCGGGTCTTCTCAGTTGTCCCAGTTCATGGACCAGACGAACCCGCTGTCGGAAGTCACCCACAAACGCCGCCTGTCGGCGCTTGGACCGGGCGGTCTGACCCGCGAACGCGCTGGTTTTGAGGTTCGCGACGTTCACCCGACCCATTATGGCCGGATGTGCCCGATTGAAACGCCGGAAGGTCCGAACATCGGCCTGATCAACTCGCTGGCGTCCTTCGCCCGTGTGAACAAGTATGGCTTCATCGAAACGCCTTACCGGACCGTCAAGGACGGCGAGGTGACGGATGATGTGAATTACATCTCCGCCACTGAGGAAATGCGCTACACCGTGGCTCAGGCCAACGCGACGCTGACGGAAGACGGCAAGTTCATCAACGACCTCGTTTCTACCCGCAAGGGCGGCGAGTTCATGCTGAGCCCGAAGGAAAACATCGATCTGATCGACGTGTCGCCAAAGCAGCTTGTGTCTGTCGCCGCGTCCCTGATCCCGTTCCTTGAAAACGATGACGCCAACCGCGCCCTGATGGGCTCGAACATGCAGCGTCAGGCTGTACCCCTGCTGCGTGCAGAGGCGCCGTTTGTCGGCACCGGCATGGAAAGCGTTGTGGCCCGCGATTCAGGCGCCGCCATCACCGCACGCCGCGGCGGAATCATCGACCAGGTGGATGCGATGCGGATCGTGATCCGCGTCACCGACGCAATGGATTTGGGTGATCCGGGCGTCGATATCTACCGCCTGCGCAAGTTCCAGCGTTCGAACCAGAACACCTGCATCAACCAGCGTCCGCTGGTCAAAGTGGGCGACCGGGTGAACGCTGGCGATGTTGTCGCTGACGGTCCGTCGACGGATCTGGGCGAACTGGCGCTGGGCAAAAACGCGCTCGTCGCGTTCATGCCCTGGAACGGCTACAACTATGAGGACTCTATCCTCATCTCCGAACGTATCGTGAAGGACGATGTCTTCACCTCGATCCACATCGAGGAATACGAAGTCATGGCCCGCGACACCAAGCTGGGGCCGGAAGAGATCACGCGCGACATCCCAAACGTGGGTGAAGAGCAGCTTCGTAACCTCGACGAAGCCGGCATTGTCTATATTGGCGCTGAAGTTGGCCCTGCCGACATCCTGGTCGGCAAAATCACGCCAAAGGGTGAAAGCCCGATGACGCCGGAAGAAAAGCTTTTGCGCGCCATCTTTGGTGAGAAAGCTTCGGATGTCCGCGACACCTCGCTGAAAATGTCCCCGGGCGATTTCGGCACGGTTGTTGAGGTTCGCGTCTTCAACCGTCACGGCGTCGACAAGGACGAGCGCGCCATGCAGATCGAAGGGGAGGAAATCGAACGCCTCGCCCGCGACCGCGATGACGAGCAGGCCATTCTGGACCGGAACATCTACGCCCGTCTGCGTGAGATGCTCATGGGCAAAAAGGCTGTGAAAGGCCCGAAAGGCGTGTCTGCCGGCGATGTCATCACCGACGTCATCCTCGACAACCAGCTGAGCCGTGGCCTGTGGTGGCAGATCGTGCTTCCGGATGAAGCAGACCAGACCGAGGTCGAAGCGCTGAACCAGCAATACGACGCGCAGAAGCGGGTTCTGGAAGCCCGTTTTGAAGACAAGGTTGAAAAGGTCCGCCGTGGCGACGACCTGCCGCCAGGCGTCATGAAGATGGTCAAAGTGTTCGTTGCGGTGAAGCGCAAGCTGCAGCCGGGCGACAAGATGGCCGGGCGTCACGGCAATAAGGGTGTGATCTCCAAAGTGGTTCCGAGCGAGGATATGCCTTTCCTCGAAGATGGCACCCCGGTGGATGTCGTTCTGAACCCGCTGGGCGTGCCTTCGCGCATGAACGTCGGTCAGATCCTGGAAACCCATATGGGTTGGGCTGCATCCGGGCTGGGCCGTTCCGTGGCCGCCGCGCTGGATCAGCACGGCCGCGACGGCGACATCAATCCGGTGCGCGAAGCTATGGCGAATGCCTATGGCGAAGATGTACTGGCTGATGCGACCCGCGACATGACTGAGGATGAATTCCTTGAAGCGGCGGGCAATGTCCGCAACGGTGTGCCGATCGCGACCCCGGTCTTCGACGGTGCCAAGGAAGCTGACGTCAACGAGCATCTAAAAATGGCCGGGTTCGACGAATCTGGGCAGTCGACGCTTTATGACGGCCGTACGGGCGAACAGTTCACCCGCAAGGTCACCGTTGGCTACAAGTACATCCTGAAACTGCACCACCTTGTGGACGACAAGATCCACGCGCGTTCGACTGGACCATATAGCCTGGTCACCCAGCAGCCGCTGGGTGGTAAGGCGCAGTTTGGTGGTCAGCGCTTTGGTGAGATGGAGGTCTGGGCGCTGGAAGCCTACGGTGCCGCCTACACCTTGCAGGAAATGCTGACGGTCAAATCGGATGACGTCGCAGGCCGGACCAAGGTCTACGAGAGCATCGTAAAGGGTGACGACAACTTCGAGGCCGGCATCCCGGAATCGTTCAACGTCCTGGTGAAAGAAATCCGCTCGCTCGGCCTGAATGTCGAGTTGATGGATTCGGAAGGAGAATAATCCCATGAATGAAATCACAAACATCTTCAATCCGAACCAGCCGCCGAAAACCTTTGACGAGATCCGCATCGGTCTCGCCAGCCCGGAGCGGATTTTCAGCTGGTCTTTTGGTGAAATCAAAAAGCCAGAAACCATCAACTACCGGACGTTCAAACCTGAGCGTGACGGCCTGTTCTGCGCCCGTATCTTTGGCCCGATCAAGGATTACGAATGCCTCTGCGGCAAATACAAGCGCATGAAGTATCGCGGCGTCGTATGTGAGAAATGCGGCGTTGAGGTCACCTTGCAGAAAGTCCGCCGCGAGCGGATGGGCCATATCGAACTGGCCTCACCGGTCGCGCATATCTGGTTCCTGAAGTCGCTTCCGTCCCGCATCGGTCTGATGCTAGACATGACGCTGCGCGACCTCGAACGCGTTCTCTATTTCGAACAGTATGTGGTGATGGAGGCGGGTCTGACCGACCTGACCGAAGGCCAGCTGCTGACGGAAGAAGAGTACCTGGACGCGCAGGACAGCTTCGGCGAAGACGCTTTCACCGCTGGTATCGGCGCTGAGGCCATTCGCGAAATGCTGGCGGCAATTGATCTGCAGGTTCTGCGCGATCAACTGCGTGAAGATCTGGCCGAGGCGACAGGCGAACTGAAGCCGAAGAAGATCATCAAGCGTCTGAAGCTGGTCGAAAGCTTCCTCGATTCAGGCAACCGTCCTGAATGGATGGTGCTGACGGTTGTGCCGGTCATCCCACCGGAACTGCGCCCGCTGGTCCCGCTGGACGGTGGCCGGTTTGCAACGTCCGACCTGAACGACCTCTACCGCCGCGTGATCAACCGGAATAACCGCCTGAAGCGCCTGATTGAGCTTCGCGCGCCGGACATCATCATCCGGAACGAGAAGCGTATGCTTCAGGAATCAGTGGACGCGCTGTTCGACAACGGCCGTCGCGGCCGCGTGATCACGGGCGCCAACAAGCGCCCACTGAAATCGCTCAGCGACATGCTGAAAGGTAAGCAGGGTCGTTTCCGTCAGAACCTTTTGGGTAAGCGCGTCGACTTCTCTGGCCGTTCGGTCATCGTGACGGGGCCAGAGCTGAAACTGCATCAATGCGGCCTGCCGAAGAAGATGGCGCTGGAGCTGTTTAAGCCGTTCATCTATTCGCGGCTTGAGGCGAAGGGTTATTCGTCCACAGTTAAGCAGGCGAAGAAGCTGGTCGAAAAAGAGCGTCCCGAAGTGTGGGATATCCTCGACGAGGTGATCCGCGAACACCCGGTCATGCTGAACCGTGCGCCAACGCTGCACCGTCTCGGCATTCAGGCGTTTGAACCTGTGCTGATCGAAGGCAAGGCGATCCAGCTTCACCCGCTGGTCTGCTCGGCCTTCAACGCCGACTTCGACGGCGACCAGATGGCTGTGCACGTCCCGCTGAGCCTTGAGGCGCAGCTGGAAGCGCGTGTTCTGATGATGTCGACGAACAACGTTCTGTCGCCAGCCAACGGCAAACCGATCATCGTTCCTTCGCAGGACATGATCCTCGGCCTCTACTACCTCACGCTCGATAAAGAGGGTGAGCCGGGCGAAGGCATGATGTTCGCTGACATGGCGGAAATCGAGCATGGCCTCCATGAAGGGATCATCACGCTGCATTCGAAGATCCTGACCCGTCGCGAGACGAAGGACGCCGAAGGCAATCCTTTGACCGAGCGTGTGGAAACCACGCCGGGCCGTATGAAAATCGGCGCGCTTCTTCCCAAGAACGCCGCTGTGCCGTTCTCGGTCATCAACCGCCTTCTGCGTAAGAAGGAAGTTGGAGAGGTCATCGACGAGGTCTACCGCCATTGCGGTCAGAAGGACTCGGTCATCTTCTGCG
>CBFHXH010000132.1:0-10487 GCA_965659735.1 uncultured Pikeienuella sp. | reverse complement strand
TACACTTTTGGTAGATAAGACGATCAAAACGCACGATCCATCGGGCAATTTGCAACACACTATCAGCGATCCAAGCTGAGATGTACGTCAGATCGAGTCCGAAGTTTTACATTTTCAGACCGATGATGCGAATAGGTTTCGGTTGCAAATCCATAGGTGATGTCTGGCCGCGGTGCGCCGCTTTCATCTTCCCAGACAAGCGTCGTCGTTAACGCCGTAAAGTCGTTTGCGATTTGCATGGGCGCGATCCTCCGTACGTATTTACCGGATCAGCGGGTACCCAAGAGCTGTGGCGAGACTTTGATGTCGAACAGTCTTTCGGCGTTACGAAATGCAATTGCCTCTGCCGCGTCACGGGGCAACATGGCCAGCCATTCGCGGTTGCTGCCAATCAGTTCATCATAACGGTCCCACTGACTGTTCACCCAGGTGTCCGAGCCGACCATGAACCGGTCTGAATGCCTTAGCAGCAAAACCTCCCACGCCTTTTCCATGCCGCCGGTTCGATCGAGGATATCGTATTCCCGGAACGACGTGTCAGCGTAGAGCGTTGGATGTTTGTCCATCAGCGGGCTGATCACCTCGGGCGGTTCTGACATGCCTGCGTGGGCCCAGATGATGGTCAGGTCCGGGTCGATTTCATAGAAGTATTCAACTGGCGCAGCGGCGGAATGGATGTGGATCGGAATGTTCCGTTACTTGGCCATGACTGCGATCAGTTTCAGCAGGCCTTTGTTGGTCGTCTCCATCGCCCGGACGTGAAACTCGCCAATGCCCTGGTGCGGGTATTTGTTCAGCCGGTCCTGAATTTAGTCGGCCATGCCGTCATATTCAGTCCAGTTGGACGATCCCCAATCACCAAGATAGGGGCGCAGTTCTGGAACGATACGATCCCGCGCATGTTCCCAGAGCATGATCGTGCCATCGTCTGGGGTGGAGGAGACAAGCGCGATCGCAACCCCGATACGGTCCATCATTTTCAGGACCGTATCGGGCGGATAGGTATCCCAAGCGGGTTCCTTGTAATGGATATGGGCGTCAAAGATCGGCAGTTTCGCTGCCTCATGCTCGCCAATCGGCCCTGCGAGGGCAGGGGTGGTCAGGCTGGCGGCGACCGCCAATGCGATGATCGCCGCCAGCCGCATCAGATGCCCCGCATCCGGGCGAACTGTTCGGCGTGATAGTTGCCGTCACCGAGGAAGGCCTCGCTCACCCGCACCCGCTTCATGAAGAGGCCGATATCCACCGCATCCGTCATACCGACACCGCCGTGGAACTGTACGCCTTCTTGCGCCGCCAACTGCGCGACCTGGCTCATCTTCACCTTGGCGGATGTTGTCAGGATTTCTGCATCCTCATGGTCTTCGTCGAGGGCCATAAGTGATTTCAGCACCAGCGACTTCGCCATCTGAATCTCGGAATAGAGATGCGCTGCCCGGTGCTGCAGCGCCTGGAAGGACGCGATGGAGACGCCGAACTGCTTGCGGTCTTTCGCGTATTCCAGTGACCGTTCCATGCTTTCCTGAGCTGAACCCAACATTTCCGCCGCCACAGCAGCCCGGCCTGCGCGAAGGATGACTTTCAGCGCCTCGGCACCTTCGTCGACTTCGCCAACCACAGCGTCCGCATCGAGTTCCACGTTGTCGAGATTCACCCGGCCTGAGGCGCGGCTGTCGACCATGTCCATCCGCTCAACATCCACGCCCGCCGCATCGCGGGGGACGAGGAAGAGGGTTGAACCGGCCTCGTCATCCTCATCGCCAGAGGTACGGGCGGAGACGATGATGGCGTCCGCTACATGCGCGTCGGCGACGAAGGTCTTCTTGCCGTTCAGGACAAACCCGTTTCCCTTGCGCGCCGCCGTCGTTTTCACCGTCATCGGCTGATGCTTGCGGCCTTCGTCAGTGGCGACTGTCATGATCGCCTCGCCCGCCGCCATCTTCGCGAGCCAAGCGGATTTTTGCGCGTCTGAGCCGAATTTGTTCAGCGCCGTCGCCGCCAGAACAGCGGTTGAGAGGAAGGGAGAGGCGGTGAGGTTGCGCCCCATCTCTTCCGCAATCACGCCCGCTTCGACGTAGCCGAGGCCGACGCCGCCGTGGTCTTCGGGCGTGATCACGCCCGCCCAGCCCATTTCGGCCATTTTCTTCCACGTCTCACAGTCGAACCCATCGGGGTTCTCGCTGTCACGCAGCTTGCGCAGCTGTTCGACGCCAGCCGAGGATTTCAGAAAGCCCTCCGCCATCTCCTTGAGCATCTTCTGCTCATCATTGAGAACCAGCTTCATGCGGGCATTCCCAATACGCGTTTGGCGATGATGTTGAGCTGCACTTCGGACGTGCCGCCTTCGATGGAGTTGCCTTTCATGCGCAGCCATTTCGAGGCCACGTCATCATCGGCGCCCCATTCGAGGCCGTCAGATCCGGCGCAGTCCATCAGCACCTCATAGCGGCGCTTGTTGTACTCCGTCCCGACGTATTTCAGCGTGGAGCTTTCCGCGCCCACGCCTTCGCCCGCCTTCGCCATGTCCGCGACGCGTTCGACGGTTGCGGACAGAGCCAGTGCGTCGATCTCAAGATCAACGATGTCTTTGCGCAGCATCGGGTCGTTCAGCTTGCCGTCGTCGTCGAGGCCCAGCTGCATCGCCGCAATCTCAGACGTCAGGCGCGTCGCGCCCCAGGCTTGGACGAGGTTGCCAATCATCTCACGCTCATGCGTCAGCAGGTATTTGGCGATGGTCCAGCCCTGACCGGGCTCGCCGACGAGGTTGTGTTTCTCGCAGCGGGCGTCGGTGAAGAAGGTCTCGCAGAAGGGCGACTTGCCGGAAATCAGCTTGATCGGGCGCGCTTCGACGCCAGGCTGATCCATGTCGACCAGTACAAAGCTGATGCCTTCGTGCTTCTTCGCCTCGAAATCGGTGCGGACGAGCACAAAGATCATGTCGCCAAGGTCGCCATAGGACGTCCAGATCTTCTGACCGTTGATCAGATAATGGTCGCCCATATCCTCACACCTGGTCATCAGCGAGGCGAGGTCCGATCCCGCATTCGGCTCGGAATATCCCTGCGCCCAGCGGATTTCGCCCCGGGTGATCTTGGTCAGATGCTCTTTCTTTTGCGCTTCGTTGCCGAATTTCAGCAGCGCCGGGCCCAACATATCGATGCCAAAGCTGGTCAGCGGACGGCGCGCGCCGATGGCCGCCATTTCCTCGCGCAGTACCTTGGCTTCGGCCTTATCGAGGCCACCGCCACCGTATTCCGTCGGCCAGTGCGGCACGGTCCAGCCCTTGTCGCGCATCCGCTCGAACCAGATTTTCTGAGTCTCAGACGCGAACGTGGCGTTGCGTCCGCCGACATACTCCGCCTCGTCATTCTCAAGCGGCTGCCGCATTTCGGCAGGGCAGTTTTCTTCCAGCCAGGCGCGGGTTTCCGCGCGGAATGTATCTAGGATCATCGGTTTTTCCATTCCGGTTTGCGTTTCTCGACGAAGGCGTTGACGCCTTCGGAAAAGTCGTAGGTCTGGCGCAGTTTATCGAGCTCAGCTTTCGACAGCAGCAGACCCTCCAGCGTCTGTTCCACTTCATCGAGCTGCGCGAGAATGCGCATGGTTGAGCGGATGGAGGATGGGGAATTCGACGCCAGCTCGCGCGCCTTGTCCATCGCCCGGTCCTGCAGTTCAGCTGCGGGCACAACTTCGTTGATGATGCCTAGCGCCAGCGCCTCTTCCGCGCCGACCTTGCGGCCGGACAGCATCATTTCAACCGCCGCCTTGCGACCGATCTGACGGCTGAGCTTCTGTACGCCGCCAGCGCCGGCGAAGAAGCCGACTTTAACTTCGGGCAAGGCGAATGTGGCTGTATCTGAGGCGATGAGGATGTCGCAGGAAATCGCCGTCTCCATGCCGCCGCCCATCGCAAAGCCGTTCACGGCGCCGATGATCGGCTTCAGCCGGTCCAGACGGTTCGCCAGGCCAGCAAAGCCCGATTTCGGCTGCTCGCCCTTGATGCCCTGCGCCGTCGCTTTCAGATCGTTGCCAGCGGAAAACGCCTTATCGCCCGCGCCGGTCAGCACCGCGACCCAAAGGTCGTCATTGGCTTCAAAGTCGTTCCAGACCTTGTCCATTTCCTGGTGCATGTAGATGTGGACGGCGTTGTAGACCTCTGGCCGGTTCATCGTGACCTTGAGGATGTTGCCTTCGACTTCGGTTTTGACGAATTCGTATTCGGACATTTTTGGTCTCCCTTATGCCGCTCGGTCAGTTTTCAGACCTCCGGTGTCGATGTCGATGAATTTGCCGCCCGAAGCGGCGAGATCGCGCAAGATTTGCGCTGGGCTGAACATTTCGTTTTCGGCGCCCAGACGCTCTATCACGTCAAGAACCGCCTTTGCGCCGACCATGTCGCCATACCAGATCGGGCCTCCCTTGTCGGCGGGCCAGCCATAGCCGTTCAGCCAGACGATATCGATGTCAGAGGGACGCTGGGCCTTATTCTCTTCAAGAATTTTTACGCTCTCATTGATCATTGGGTAGATGCAGGTCGCGATGATTTCCTCTTCGGACATCGTCGAAGGTTCAGCCCCCGTGATGTCGCGAATAATGCCGGCTGCCACGTCTGACGGGATCGGTGTGCGCGCGTCGTCATAGTCGTAGTACCCCGCTTTGGTCTTCTGGCCGCGGCGATCCAGCTCACACAGCGCGTCGCGGATCGGGTTTGATGTCGTCGCGCCTTTTGACCAGCCGATGTCGAGACCGGCAAGGTCAGACATCTGGAACGGCCCCATCTTAAAGCCGAACGTGTTGAGGGCGGCGTCGATATCCCAAGGCATGACGCCTTGATAGACCAGCTTCTGCGCCTGTTCTTGTCGGCGGAACAGGATGCGGTTTCCGACAAAACCGGGGCAAACGCCTACTAGCGTGCCGACTTTTCGGATCATCTTCGCCAGTTCCATGCAGGTTGCGACGACGTCGTCCGCCGTCTTTTCCGCCCGGACCACTTCAAGCAATTTCATAACGTTGGCCGGGCTGAAGAAATGTGTGCCGATCACGTCTTCTGGACGAGAGGTGCAGGATGCCATCTCGTCGATGTCGAGGGCTGAAGTGTTCGTCGCCAGGATCGCCCCCTTTTTCATGATGCCATCGAGGCGTGTGAAGATCTGCTTTTTCAGGTTCATGTTCTCGAACACCGCTTCGATGACCATGTCGACCTCGCCGAGGTCTTCCATGTTCGTTGTGCCGGTGAAGCGGCCCATCCGCGCCTCGACCTCTGCCTGCGGGAATCGCCCCTTGTCAGCCGACCGCTGGTAATTACCGCGCACGACGCTGAGGCCGCGATCCAGCGCTTCTTGGTTGGTTTCAACAATGGTTACGGGTATGCCGGCGGTGGCGAAGTTCATGCCGATCCCGCCGCCCATGGTGCCTGCGCCAATGATGCCGATGGATTTCACTTCGCGCAGGCGGGCGTCGGGGGCCAGTCCGTCAACCTCCCATGCCTTGTTTCCGGCGGCTTCGATGTACGCCATTACATCCATGGCTTTCTCCTAAATCGAGTTATCTTCGGTTCCGACCTCGCCTGAAAGACAAAGGTCCTTCAGCGCGCGTCGGTCAATTTTGTCGGTTGCGCCCTTTAACAACGGCGCGTCGGTCCACCACAGTTTGGCGGGGTGCTTGTAGCTGGCGATCTTATCCTCAAGGAATGCTTTCACGTCTGCGCCGCTCATGGCCTCGCCGTCTTTCAGCCAGATGATTGCGCCTACGACCTCGCCATACCGATCATCGGGGCAGGCGAAGACAGCTGCTTCGCCGACAGATGGGTGTTGGTGGATGGCGGCTTCGACTTCGAGGCCGGAGATATTTTCACCGCCCCGGATGATGATGTTCTTGGCGCGGTCGACAATGGTGACATAGCCATCCTCATCCATGATCCCAAGATCGCCTGACAACAGCCAACCGTCGATCAGCGTTTCCGCTGTCGCCTCTGGTTTGTTGTGATAGCAACGCATCATGTTGGCGCCTTTTACGCTCAGCTCGCCGATGGTTCCCCGAGGGACTTCCTTATTGTCGCTGTCGACAATACGCGCCTCTTGTAACGGTGGCATGATGCGTCCGGCCTGGTTGGGGCGGTCAACATAGTCCGGGCCGCTGATTGCGATGCCGGCTGCGTTGGTTTCGGTCATGCCCCAGCCCGAAGCGACTGCGGTGGTTGGGAAAGCGGTCGATTGTTCGCCAACCTGAGCGGGGGGACGCTTGGCGCCGCCAGAGGTTAGAACCTGCAGGCTCGGCGTTTCGATACTTTCGCTTTCAGCCACCTCGCGCATATCGGCCGTCATTGTCGGGACGCCGACAAAGCGGGTTACCTGTTCCTGGTTGACCAGGCGCAACGCTTCCGCCCCGTCCCATTTATGCATGATCACAACTTTGGCCCGCAGCGCCATGGATAGAAGATAGAGCGCGTGGCTTGCCGTTACGTGAAACAACGGCGTCGCGATCAAAAGGCATTGCGGGCCTTGATCTGGCGGCGCCGGTTCGCCTTCGGGGGTCATCAACGCTGGGTACAACAGTGACATCTTCCATGTGAACACCGCTGAAAGGGCACCGCGATGGGTCAGCATGATGCCTTTTGGGTGGCCGGTGGAACCGGACGAATACATCAACGCAAAATCTGCATCCGGGTCGATATCAACCGTCGGCCAGCGGGTGTCCTCCGCCTGAGCCAGCAACCCGTCCAGCGTAACGCCATCGGTTTTGTCGCGCACGCCAATGATGGTAATCCCCATATCTTCGGCGAAAGGCGCGATGCGGTCAGCCCGCGGACCGTCCGTGAAGACAAGCTTGGCGTCGCTGTCTTCAAACCCATAGGTCAGTTCTTCTGTTGTCCACCATGCGTTGACCAGAACGGCGACGGCGCCAATGTTCACGATGCCCATGAACAGCGTTAGATACTCTGGATAGTTGCGCATCGCGATGGCGACATGATCGCCCGGATTTACGCCTAAACGTTCTGTCAGGATATGACTGATGCGGTTGGCGTCGGCGCAGTAACGCTCATACGACCAGCGTTCATCCTCGTAGACGATATAATCGTCATAATCCCGGTCTTCGCGGCCATATTGCTGCAATTCGCGCAGCGACATGGGAATGTTGGTGAAGACGGGCAGGGTGACGCCCCGAATGTTCGCTTCGCCGACAGCATAGAGCGGATTGGTGGAGGTGATATGCGCCGCCGCTTCGGCGAGGGTCATACCCGACATGTTTATGCGTCCCCTCCGATTGGGAAATCTGCGCTCTCGTCCTGGTGGAGCGCCTGACATTTGTCAGTAGGACGGTAATTGCGCCTTACGAAAGCGTCAAGCGGCTGCGGCGCCTGACGGCAAGTCAGGCGTTGACGATGCAGGCTTGCGACGCCTTAGACTGAAGAAAACGGGAGGATTCAACATGACCGCCTATCAAACCATTCTAGTGGACGAGGACGCTGGCGTTGCGACCATCACGCTGAACCGCCCAGACCGGCTAAACGCGTGGACGGGCCAGATGGCGCGGGAAGTGCGCGACGCCGTTTACGACGCTGGGCGCAATGCGGATGTTCGGGTGATTGTTGTCACTGGCGCGGGGCGAGGGTTCTGCGCGGGCGCAGACATGGAGGCGCTACAGGATATTGGCGACGACGCCAGTGCGCGCGACGATGGAAATGACTTTCCAGATTGGCCAGAATATCCGGATACGCCAGGGCCGTCGCTGGAAGGACTTTATCCCGGTCGTTTTGGCTATCTCTATGCTTGTCCCAAACCGGTGATCGCTGCGATCAACGGCCCTTGCGCCGGGATCGGTCTGATTTTTACGCTTTACTGCGACCTGCGTTTCACGGTCGACGACGCCAAATACACCACAGCCTTCGCCATGCGCGGACTTATCGCTGAGCACGGCATCTCTTGGCTGTTACCGCGTTTAGTAGGGGAGGCCCATGCCTTCGATCTCCTGCTCTCCGCACGCAAGTTTACCGGGTCGGAGGCTGCTGGTATGGGAATGGTGAACCAATCTTTGGCAACAGTGGATGCGATGCATGATCATGTTACGAGCTTAGCAGCGCATCTGGCCCGGAACGCGTCACCCAGGTCGATGGCGATCATGAAGGCGCAGTTGCGGCGCGCGTATTTCCAAAGTTACAAGGATGCGCTGACCACTGCCGACGCTGAAATGAAGGGCAGCTTTGCGACTGATGATTTCCGCGAAGGCGTGGACAGCTTTGTGGAGCGGCGAGCGCCAAACTTCAAACCGCTTTAACGCCGCGCGGAAGTTTGCTTGGCGCTGGGGGGGGCGCCAAGATTCGCCTCGCGCAGAGCAAGGTAGAGGCCTGAGGCGAGCACCAGCGCAATTCCCAATCCAACGAACACGGTGGGCACTTCGCCCCATATCAGAAATCCCCAGATGATCGAAAAAATCAGTGCGAGATATTCGAAGGGCGCGACGAGGCCAGCCTCAGACATGCGGTAGGCCTGGGTGATCAGGTACCCCCCTGTCGCGCTGGCGACGCCGGTCAACGCCATGACGCCAACATCCGCCAATGGAGGCCATGTCCAGGCGCTCAGCAAAAACACAAGCGATGGATTATCCGACGTCAGGAATACGCCGTCGCCTGCGATCAATCCGAAAGAACCTGAGACAACAACGAAGGCCAGCTGGATGTAGATCGCCATAGTCGCCGCCGAATCCATAGCCCGCATCCGGCGCGTCAGCATATGCGTCGCCCCATAACAAAGCGCTGCAACTGCAGGAAGTATGGCGGCAATCTGAAAACTGTCTTGTCCCGGTCCGACAATGATTATCACGCCCATAAGACCAATCAGCACGCAAGCCCATCGTCTTGGACCGACCTTTTCACCCAGAATGATAACGGACATCCCCGTGATCAATAGCGGCGAGACAAAGAAAATCGCTGTCGCATCCGCCAGTGGCATGGAGGCGATGGAGGTGAAAAATGAAGCGTTCGCAAGGACAAGCATCCCCGCGCGCAGCATATGCAGAAAGGGATTCTTTGTACGCAGTTTTAGCCCGCCTTCCAGCTGCGCAAACACAACGCAGGTAAGGATCAATCCAATGGTTGCGCGTACAAAGACGATCTGATGCAGCGGGTAATTCCCACTCAGAAATTTGATCGCCATGTCATTGAACGAAAATGCCGTCGCCGCGCCGATGGCGCAGAGGACACCGATTTTTGTGGAGGAAGGGGACGAAGCACTCATAGCGCCGGTCCTATCATGTTGAACGTCCCATGCAGGTTGGAAAACGACGATGCCGTCGCAATCGCTAATTTCTGGCGCCATTGACCGGCTATGCGTATATTCCGCAGTGTTGTTTTCAGGCTGCTCCACTGTGGGCATTGTCCAATGTAAGTATGCAGGATCAGGTGGCTGATTTTTCGATAATTCAATCTGGCGTGGCGACCGTGACGTTGGCGTTCCTGTCGGCGTTTTCGCGCCCGCTCGTGAACTGGTTTATTCGGCGCGCAGATCGAGACTGGCGCGAAGACAGTCTTGAGTGGGTTGAGAGCGTTGATGCAAACATCGCTGATGGCTTCCGCGGGATAGAGCGTGAACCTGTCACTATGGCGACAGATCAGAAGCATCTATCAAGCTGTGTCGCTGCGTCGGTATTGGGTGGGTTGAGCGCTGGCGTCGCCAATGGGCCGATATTTGCAGGATTCATCATCGCTCTGTCTTTCATTCTGCTTGTTCTGGCCGAAACAGATCGAGCGATACAAATTCTGCCAGATGAACTTACGGCCCTTTTGGGGTGCCTTGGACTTGTTCGGGCGGCGGTTGGCGGACCGGCCACGATGGTGGAAGCATCGATGGGGATTGTCGCTGGTCTCATCGTCCTCAGCGCTTTGCGTGCTTGGTTTGCGTTCTTGAAGGGACGCGAAGGTTTGGGCCTGGGCGATGTAAAGCTTGTCGCTGCTGCGGGCGCGTGGGTTGGCGTCCTGTCTATGCCCTGGTTGGTGTTTATTGCAGCTGGTTTAGGGCTATCGGTCGGACTGATGACTGCGCGCAAAAATGGCGTAGCGTTTGGGCCCTACATTTGCGCTGCGTTATTGATCATTTTGGTCGTCGGATAGGACAGTTCGCGGCTCCGTATCGCTCTCAAAACTGATCAAGATGTGCCTTGTCGGTGAAAGTTGTTGCTAGCCATACCAATCAGGATCGCCATTGGGTGATCGTTTTGCTTAGCGGTCTCTAAACCGGACGCGAAAGCGGATGCGAGCGGCATAGCGATTCAGCTGAAACCCAACATTGCGAACATCATTCGGATCTGGAATTTTACCAATGCATGCATTTTCTCAACCTCCAGTTTGACCAACCTATGTCCGTCGTCAGAGTTTTTGGAACCAAGAGCTGGGTAAACTAAGAGAGAGTTTGGCTCATCTGTTTGGTTTGATTATGCGGCGTGCTGTCTGTGATGCAAGCGTTGCGTTTCGAGTGTCTTTTGCTTGATCCTTT
>CBFHXH010000131.1:0-10588 GCA_965659735.1 uncultured Pikeienuella sp. | reverse complement strand
TTCTGCGCCAGCCGGATTTCGGCCCATTCAATGCCAACTATTTATGGTGGGTTTTTGGTGGGTGGATTTCGCCTAATCCCAAATAAGCCTTCAGGAACAATGGCTTATTTGGATGATTTGGTACGCCCTACAGGATTCGAACCTGTGACCCACTGATTAAAAGTCAGTTGCTCTACCAACTGAGCTAAGGGCGCGCCGTGAAGGGGTAATTATTCTCGCCGCTCGGAATGGTCAAGAGGCGTAAGCGCCTTTTCCAACGGCGAGTGCGGATGTCGCAGGGCGTTGGTGATCCGGGCGGGATCAAGCCGCCGCAATCGCTGCGCACGGAGGGTCGCTGACTGAGGGTAGGGGCCGCCATTCAGGTCATAACCAAAGAAGGCCAGCTCAAACCCGCTTTTGGCGGCGAATGTTTCGATCCGCCGCGCTGTCGTAATAGTCGCGCCACGGCTCCGATCGCCGCCGTGCGCCGGCTTTGTAGTGGGGAAGTTCCGGTTTTGACGCGCCCAGGATATTGAAGAGGGCGCTAATCTCATCCTCCAACCGCTCGTAGTGCAGCGCATAATTCAGGCAATAACGTGGCCCGATGCAGAGCTTGCCGATGTTCTTGCCTGCATCCGCCTCGGCCAGCCAGGCGCCGAACCGATCCCGCACCGCGCCAAAGGGCGCGTCCTGCAGCTCGTCGCGTTCAGCTTCGTCTAATCGCCACCAGAACATCGACACCATGCGATCATATGGGTTTCGCACCACGGCGATCTTGGCGTAGCGCCGCCAGACGCCGAACCCGATCCGTCGCCGGATCCTCGCCGCGCCCATATGGGCGACCCATTCGCGGTTCTGATAGGCGCCGCCGCGAGCGCCAACGATGCCCGCCTCCGACACGGCCATGTCGCGGTAATGGTTGCCCACAGGCGCGCCGGGGGGCAGGCACAGCGGCTCCAGCGCCGCTTCGACAGAGGTTGAGGCGGTCTTATGGGTTCTCACGAAAATGAACCGGTGTCTGTGACTGATCAGAGTGATTGGCGATCTCCAGCGCTGGCGTATCCGGCGCGCCGTCTCTATATAATCGCGCATGGGTAATGGCGACAGGAACAGCGGCCTCAGGTTTCGCAAAATGCACGGGCTGGGCAATGACTTTGTCATCATCGACGCGCGCGGCGCGATCGATCTCATGACGCCTGCGCTGGCCCGCGCCATTGGCGACCGGCGCCGGGGGGTAGGGTTTGACCAGCTGGCGGTGATGCTGGACGACGCCGAGGCGGATGCAGGCATCGTTTTCTGGAACGCTGACGGGTCTACGGCGGGGGCGTGCGGCAACGCCTCCCGCTGTTTGGGGCGCATCCTGATGGACGAAACGGGCCGCGATCATGCGTCGATCAAGACCGACCGCGGCGTGCTGGCCTGCCGCGCTGTCGGCGATCTGGTCGAAGTGAACATGGGCGAGCCGCAGTTGCGCTGGCTCGACATTCCCCTTGCCGAAAAGATGGAAACCAAGACGCTCGCCTTGCCGGACGGTCCAGCGGCGGTGGGCATGGGCAACCCGCATTGCGTGTTCTTCGTTGCGGACGCCGAGGCGACCAAAGTCGCAAAGCAGGGCCCGCTGTTCGAGGTGCACCCACTGTTTCCAGAACGCACGAACGTGGAATTCGCCCAGGTGATCGACCGCCAGACCATTCGCCTGCGCGTTTGGGAACGGGGTGCAGGCGAAACGCTGGCTTGTGGTTCGGGCGCTTGCGCGACCGCCGTCGCCGCGCATCGGCGCGGGCTGACGGATGCCAAGGTGGAAATCCGCCTGAACGGTGGCGACTTGACGGTCGACTGGCGCGATGACGGCGTCTATATGACCGGCCCGACCATGCTGGTCCATGATGGGGTCTTCAGCCCCGATTTCATCGCCGCGGCCAGTGCATGAGCGCGCCGGTCTTCGAAACCTTTGGCTGCCGTCTGAACGCGTATGAGACGGAGGCGATGAAGGAGCTTGCGGCCGAACATGGCGTCGAAAACGCCGTGGTTGTGAACACCTGCGCTGTGACGGCCGAGGCGGTTCGCCAGGCCCGTCAGCGCATTCGGCGACTGGCAAAGGACAATCCTGGCGCGCGCGTCATCGTAACTGGCTGTGCGGCGCAGACCGAACCCGAAACCTTTGCGGCGATGCCGGAGGTTGAACTGGTTCTGGGCAATCTTGAGAAAATGCAAACCGGCGCGTGGGCCCAATTGACTGCGCCCGCCTTTGTCCCGCCGCCAGAAAAGATCCTGGTTGAGGATATCATGGAGGCGACGGAAACCGCCGGTCACTTGATCGATGGTTTCGGCACACGCGCCCGCGCTTATGTTCAGGTGCAGAACGGCTGCGATCACCGGTGCACGTTCTGCATCATTCCCTATGGGCGGGGAAACTCTCGGTCCGTCCCGGCTGGCGTCGTGATTGACCAGATCAAGCGTCTGGTTGCGGGCGGTTATAATGAAGTTGTCCTGACTGGCGTCGACATGACGTCGTGGGGCGACGATCTGCCGGGCAAGCCGCCGCTGGGCGATCTTGTACAGCGCATCCTGAAGCTGGTCCCTGATCTGCCGCGGCTGCGTATATCGTCCATCGATTCCATCGAGGCGGATCCTGCGTTGATCGACGCCATCGCGTCCGAACACCGTTTGATGCCGCATCTACATCTGAGCCTTCAGGCCGGCGACGACATGATCCTGAAACGGATGAAGCGGCGTCATTTGCGCGACGATGCGATCCTGTTCTGCGAAGACACCCGCAAGGCCCGTCCCGACATCGTTTTCGGGGCCGACATCATCGCGGGATTTCCGACGGAAACAGACGCAATGTTCGAAAACTCGCTAAAGCTGGTCGAAGAGTGTGGCCTGACATGGCTGCATGTCTTTCCCTATTCCAAACGACAGGGTACGCCCGCCGCCCGAATGCCGCAGATCCATGGAACAGCCATTAAGGAACGCGCCGCGCGGTTACGCGCGGCGGGCGAGGCGCGCGTGGCGGCCTATCTGGCCGCCGAGGTAGGGCAGGCCCGGGACGTTTTAATGGAAAGCCCGACACAGGGCCGGACCGAGGCGTTTGCGATGGTGGCCTTTGCGGCTGAACAACCGGTTGGGAAAATCGTTTCCGCGACCATCACTGGCGCTGGTGCCGATCGTCTGGCCGCCTGACGCAATCAATCGAAATCAGCCAATCCAGCGGAATTGCTGGCCGACGCCCGGCTTCACCTTGGAAGGCGTCGACTAGCGATCAGCGCAGAAATTGGTGAAAGCGACCATCTGCTACGCACGCTGATGCATTGGCGGTAACTCAATATATCTTCGTGTCCAAGCCTCTTTTGGTGTGAATTATTGTGATCTGCGGACTTGGTTACCGCGTTTATCGAATAAAGTTCGAGTTATGCCGTGATAGACGCGTTTCGCTAGCGGTGGGCGACTTGCCTTTGGCCCAAACCAGTGCGAGCAATGCAGCTGGCTTTCAGCAGGCGCATGGACGATGGACGACGGATCACAACAAGTCAGAACGCAAAAGCGGGGGGATGAACGACGCAAGCGCATCCTTGACGCTGCATATGAGCTGGTCGCTGAAGGCGGGCTTGAAAACATCACGATGACCGACGTGTCCTAGCGCAGCGCCGTGCCAATCAGTTCTCTCTACCAGTATTTCGCTGCGCGGCAGGATATTGCGATGGCGCTCGCCAGCCGCGAGATTTCGGATGCGCGCGAAACGCCCGCCTCGATCGGACAGATCCAGGCCGCCAGCCTGTCCGAATACAAGGCGAGTGTTCTTTCGCAGCTGCGATACATCGTTGATCGCATGCGCGCGGATCGCGGCTATCGCTATCTTCTGGCCGGGCTCGACGCATCGCCGCGGTTTCTGGAGATCTATCGCCAGAATGCGCCAGGCAATTATCGCTTTGTCGCAGATGGGTTGTTGCCCCATGCGCCCAATCTCAGCCGCGCCGAAATCAAGTCGATCACGGTTCTGGTGCTGTCGACGGTCGTTGCGCTGGGCGCCAAAGCCTCGCAGTTCAGGGACGACGGCGAGGCTGACGCCTTTGTCGAAGAAGGCCTGCGCATGATCTGGGGCTAAATTATTTCCCGCATTTCCGAGGTCTGACGACGCCCCTGCGCCTGCGCGACCCCGCGTCAACGGGATCAAACCTTGCGCGCGCCTGCGTTGACCGCCCAAGGTTGTGTGGTGCTGTCGCCGCCACATGCGTCCTGCTCCCTGTGGGCGCGGCGACGATGGCCACTGGTGAGGAAGAAACCTGACCCTTGGGAGGAATATGATGAAACTAATGAAACTTTCCGCCGCTTTTGCGCTGCTTGCAGGCGCTGCGACGGCGGGCGGGCATATTAGCTTGCCGAAACAGCTGGCCTGGACCGCTTACGGCACTGGTTCCGCCGGCTATAACCAATCGGTCGCAATCGGCGCGGCGCTGCAGGAAGGCGCGGGCGTTAATCTGCGCGTCCTACCGGGTAAAAACGACATCGCCCGGACGGAACCCCTGCGTCAGGGCAAAGTGCAGTTTTCCGCCACCGGCGTTGGCGGCAGCTTCATGGCGCAGGAAGCCGTGTTCCAGTTTGGCGCTGAAAACTGGGGCCCACAACCCGTTCGCGTGCTGATGGCGAATAATGGCGGCGCGGTTGGTCTGGCGCTTGGCGTCGCGAAAGAGGCCTGTGTAAAAGCAGGCAAGCCTGATTGCGTCGGCTTCGAATATTCCGACCTCAAAGGCATGAAAGTGGCATGGGTTAAAGGCGCGCCTGCGCTGAACGTCAACAACGAGGCGTATCTCGCCTATGGCGGTCTGACCTGGGACGATGTTGAAAAGGTCGAATTCGGTGGTTTTGGCGCATCTTGGGAAGGCATGCAGGACGGATCTGTGGACGCGGCCTTCGCATCCACCAACTCAGGCCGTGTCTATCAGCAGGAATCGTCCCCACGCGGTCTCTACTGGCCGCCGATTGATCCGAACAACTCCGAAGGTCTGGCGCGGATGCAGGCGATTGCGCCTTTCTTTGCGCCTATGACAGCTTCGGTTGGCGCGCAGATCGATGGCGGACCGGGTCAGCCGACCGCTGGCTACGCCTATCCGGTGCTGGTCGCCATGGTCGATCAGGACACCGACCTCGTCTACAACATGACCAAAGCGATGGTTGAGCTTTATGACGGCTACAACGGCAACGCGCCTGGCATTGGCGGTTGGGCGCTGGACAAGCAGAACTTTGAATGGGTCGCTCCGTATCATGACGGCGCCATCAAGTACTATTCAGAGATCGGCGCATGGTCCGACGCTGCACAGGCGCACAACGACAACCTGGTTGCGCGTCAGGCGGCCCTGTCCGCCGCCTGGGAGGAACTGAATGCCGAAGGTCCGTCCGACTGGGAAGCCGCCTGGGACGCCAAGCGCCGCGCCGCGCTGGAAGCAGGCGGGTTTGAAGTGGTCTTCTGACCCACCCTTCAGCCTGAACTTAAATGGCCTCTTCCCCGTTGGCGGGGGAGGGGCCTTTGCCTGAAGTGTTCCGTCTTTCATCTGCAAAACATCACAGTCACAATCCGACTAGCCGACTGCTGACGGGGGCTGTTCAATCACAAAGCGGACCGAAGTTTGCAAGGACATGACATGAGCGATGGTTCCGAGACTGCCAAAGGCGACGCGGCGCTTGAAAAGGAACTGGCCGCTGAAAAGGCGCGGTTCACCGGTGCGCCGCGCTGGGTCATTATACTTGGCACGATGGCCGCGATCATTCTGGCGGTGAACCAGCTCTTCAATATCCGTCTCTTTGGCTATGTGATGCTTGAAGGGATGTATCTCTATGTACTTGCCGGCATCTTTCTGGCGCTGACCTTCATCTGTTTTCGCATTAATGGCAAAGCCTCGCCCAATGTGCCCTGGTATGACTGGCTGCTGGCCGCCAGCGTCGTCGGGTCGGCGGGATATTTCGCGTATACAGCCAACATCAGCCTCGATTCCGGCTGGGAATACGCTGCGCCGGATACGGCGGTCTGGGTGTCGATCCTACTTTACGTGCTGATCCTTGAAGGCACCCGGCGCGCTGGCGGGCTGGTATTGTTCGGGATCGTGTTCATCTTTTCGCTTTACCCGACATTTGCTGAACACGTGCCTGATCCGCTTTCGGGCTTCACCTCGCCCTTCACTGATGTCGTGCCCTATTTCATGATCTCGTCCGAGGCGTCCTTCGGCATCCCGATGCGCGCCTTCGGCAACCTCGTGATCGGCTTCATCCTGTTTGGCGCGATCCTGCAATTCACCGGGGGCGGGCAGTTCTTTAACAACCTCGCCCTGTCGCTTGTCGGGCGCTATCGCGGCGGTGCGGCGAAGGTCGCGATCTTTGCGTCGGGCTTCATGGGTTCAATGTCCGGATCGGTTATTTCGAACGTGCTGACCACAGGCTCAGTCTCCATTCCAGCGATGAAGAAAACCGGGTTTTCCCCCCGCTATGCGGCGGCGACCGAGGCGTGCGCCTCGACCGGCGGCGTCTTGATGCCGCCGATCATGGGCGCCACGGCCTTTGTCATGGCGTCATGGCTGGCGAGGCCTTACGTCGAAATCATGCTGGCGGCGGCGATCCCGTCGATCCTCTATTACTTTGGTCTGTTCGCGCAGATCGACGCCTATTCCGCGCGCAAGGGTCTGAAGGGCATGGCGCGCATCGATTTGCCGAACTTCCTGGCGACGATGAAAGAAGGCTGGATGTTCATCGGCGTCTTCGCTGTCCTGATCTTCCTGATGGTGGCCTACCGGTGGGAGACGACAGCGCCCTTCTACGCCGTTGTCCTGCTGCTGGTGATCAACCAGTTGGTCAAGGCGCACCGCTTCACCCTTCAGGGCTTTCTGGACATGATCGTCTCTGTCGGGCGCACGCTGGCTGAATTGGTCGCGGTGCTGCTGGGCGTTGGCATGATCGTCGGCGCCTTTCAGGCGACGGGTCTGACCGGCCCCCTCGCGACAGAGCTGATCTTTCTGGCCGGCGATAGCGTCATCATGCTGCTGATCATGGGCGCGCTGACGTCGTTCGTCTTTGGCATGGGGATGACGGTGACGGCCTGTTACATCTTCCTCGCCGTGGTTCTAGCGCCTGCGCTGGTGCAGGCGGGGCTTAACGAATTGGCGGTCCACCTGTTCATTCTTTACTGGGGCATGGTTAGCTACATCACCCCACCCGTGGCGCTGGGCGCATTTGCGGCGGCGTCAATGGCCAAGGCGGACGGCCTGAAAACGGGGCTAGAGGCGATGCGCCTTGGCGGTGTCATCTACATCGCGCCCTTCTTCTTTGTTCTGAACCCCGCCCTGATCGGCGAGGCGCCCGCGGGCGAGGTGATCTGGGTGCTCTTCTGCGCGATTATCGGCGTCTGGTTTATCTCGGCGGCGATGCAAGGATATATCTCCTTCGTGGGGGGGCTCTATGGGGCTGCGGGCATGACAATGCGATTTGTTTTGTTAGCAGCTGGCATGATGATCGCCGCGCCGACAACCGGCGTCGCCGGGATCAGTGGGCTGACCATCACACTTGCAGGCTTTGCAGTGGCGCTGGCGCCGATATTGCTGGCCTGGCGCTCGCCAGATCGCGTCTGAGCTCTTGGAGCCGGATACGCGTCAGCAAATTGCCTTTCCCGGCCTGATCAGCCACAAACGCCTGACGATGCGCTAGGAAGAGGAGGCGACGTCAGCATGATCAGAGCCATTCTGCGCAGCCTCGTCGCCGTTTTGCTGCTTGCGGGCGGCGCTTGGGCCGATATGACGGTCTTCGCCGCCGCGAGCCTGAAGGACGGACTGGATCAGGCGGCGGCGCTGTGGTCGGCGACAACCGGTGGCGAGGTGCGCCTTTCCTATGCGGGCAGTTCTGCGCTGGCGTGGCAGATCGGGCAAGGTGCCCCGGCCGATATCTATATTTCCGCCTCGCCGGATTGGATGGACGTGGTGGCCGGATATGACCTGCTGGTGCCGGGATCAAGGCGTGATCTGATGTCGAACAATCTGGTGCTGATCGAGCACAAGGCAGGGCGTGCGCCGCTGGACCTTGCGGCGCCGGGCGCTTTGGCGGATCGTCTTGGGGATGGGCGTCTTGCGATGGCTTTGGTCGAGGTGGTGCCGGCAGGCGTCTACGGCAGGGCCGCGCTGACGACACTGGGCCTCTGGTCCACAATCAGCGACCGGGTTGCGCAGACAGAAAATGTACGTGCCGCGCTGGCGCTGGTCGCGCGTGGCGAGGCACCTTTGGGCGTCGTTTATTACACCGATGCGGCGGCTCAGGATAACGTGACGGTCGTCGCTGAATTCCCCGCGACCTCTCACCCCCCCATTACATACCCCGCAGCGCTGATTGATGGCGCGGGCGAAGACGCGGCCGCCTTTCTCGACTTTCTGATGGGCCCGGAAGCGCGCGCAATATTTCGCAGCCTCGGCTTTCAGGTCCCCGAATGATTGACTGGCTGTCGCCCGACGAATGGCGCGCTGTCGCGCTGTCGCTGAAGGTCGCCCTTTGGGCCGTGATCGTCAGTCTGCCGCTGGGGATCTGGGTCGCTTATCTGCTGGCGCGCAAGGAATTCTGGGGCAAGCAACTGCTGAACGGTCTGGTGCACCTGCCGCTTGTGCTGCCCCCCGTCGCCACCGGTTACATCCTGCTAGCGCTGTTTGGCCGGCGCGGGCCGGTAGGCGGGTTCCTGGAGGAAACCTTCGGCCTCGTCCTTGCATTCCGCTGGACGGGCGCGGTGCTGGCGGGGGCGATTATGGCCTTTCCCCTGATGGTCCGGGCCATTCGTCTTGCGATTGAGGCCGTTGATCCCGGGTTGGAACAGGCCGCAGGCACGCTGGGCGCCAGCCGGGTCTGGGTTTTTCTGACGATCACCTTGCCCCTGATCCTGCCCGGCGTGATCGCAGGGGCCGTTCTGGCCTTCGCCAAGGCGATGGGCGAATTTGGGGCCACCATCACCTTTGTGTCCAACATCCCGGGTGAGACGCAGACGTTGCCCTCCGCCATTTACGCCTTCCTGCAAACGCCGGGGGGCGAGGCTTCGGCGCTGCGCCTTGTGAGCCTGTCCATCGCCATTGCGATGGCGGCCCTGCTGGCGTCGGAATATGTCTCACGCCGGGTTGCGGACAGGATTGCGGGAAAATGAACCTTTCGGTCGATATGCGCCACAGCTTTGGCGACTTTTACCTGGATGCGGCGTTTGACGCCGGGCCGGGGCTGACCGCGATCATGGGCCGGTCCGGCGCGGGCAAGACGACCATCGCCCACGCGGTCGCCGGAATCCTCAGCCCCGACCAGGGCCGTGTTTCGATTGATGGCGCGGATCTCTTGAACACCGATCAGGGCGTCAACGTTCCCGTCTATCGCCGCCGCATCGGCTATGTGTTTCAGGAAGCGCGGCTGTTCCCCCATCTGACCGTTCGGCGCAACCTTCTCTACGGTAAATGGTTTTCCCGGGCGTCGGGCCGCGAATTTGATCGGATTGTCGACATGCTGGGCGTCGGCCCCCTGCTGAACCGGCGCCCGGGCGCGCTGTCAGGCGGCGAACGTCAGCGCGTGGCCCTGGGCCGTGCGCTGCTGGCCGACCCCCAGCTTTTGGTGATGGACGAGCCACTGGCCGCGCTAGACGCGCAGCGCAAGGCGGAAATTATCCCCTATCTTGAACGGCTCAGGGATGAGGCGGACAAACCCATTCTGTATGTCAGTCATTCGGCCAGCGAGGTCGCGCGGCTTGCGACGACGCTGGTGGTGGTAGAGGCTGGCCGGGTCGTCGCCAACGGTCATGCGGCGAATGTGTTGGCTGACCCCGATCTCGCCCGCGCCATGCCGATCCGTCAGGCAGGCGCCGTTCTGACCGCGACCATCGCTGCGCATGACGACGCCGACGGCCTGACAGAACTGTCGATCAGCGGTGGGCGGCTTTACCTGCCGCGCATCGCCGCGGCGCAGGGCGCTTCGGTCAAGGTGCGGGTGGAAGCGCACGACATCCTCCTTTTCTCAACCCGTCCCTCAGGCCTTAGCGCGCTGAATGTGCTGGAGGCGCAGGTCACTGCCATCCGCCAGGGTGATGGCCCCGGCGCGATGGTCGGGCTGCGGGTCGGCGATGACGCAATGCTGGCCCGTGTGACAAGGCGATCTGTGCGCCTGATGGGGCTGTCGGCGGGCGCAACATGCTTCGCCGTGCTCAAATCGACCAGCATCGCCGCTGCGGACGCCGGGGGTTAGACATCTTCTTATCTCCAACAGGGTTTCGCGACGAACTTGCAGGCGGTATACGGGGAAAGATCGTCGCGTGCAGTGGCCTCTCAACACGGACTGTCAGGCGGGGCCATGCCTAATCTCTTTGCTCTGGGTATCATGTTTGCGTGGCCGGTGATTGCATACGGGTTGTTTATTGCGTTGAGAGCAAATCCGGCCCGAGCGGTTGCTTGGGTGACGCTCGCAAGCCTTTTAATTTTACCATAAAAGATTGGGATTAACGTCCCAATTCTGCCGAAGCTGGATAAATTTGCGCTGTATGGTTTGACTCTGGGTGTTATTATTCTGCTCCACTGGCCAAAAGACCCCAAAGGCCGGGGGTTGGGCCTGATGATCAAAT
>CBFHXH010000130.1:0-10706 GCA_965659735.1 uncultured Pikeienuella sp. | reverse complement strand
ACGTTCAAGCCACCGGGTATGATGGAGTGTTTTCGTTGGAATGCTTCAGCGACGAGCTAAGGACTGAAAAGGCGCAAGGTGTCGCCGAAACCGGTTTTGCAGCCCTAATTAGCCTTTGGTGCACCAAAGACGATTAAGAGCACGTGCGGGGGAGGGGGCTGAACTTTATCATACCCCGACGTAGCCACCGCCCGCCTAACGGGAGATTAAGGCTAAAACACTATTAATAGGTAATTCGCTTAAAATTACAAGCTTATTCGCCCGTCCAGGTGGGTTCGCGCTTTTCGATAAAGGCGTCGATACCTTCTGCGGCGTCCTTTTTACCCATGTTCATGGCCATCACGTCACTGGCGTAATCATAGGCTTCGGCAAGGGGCATTTCGACCTGACGATAGAACGCCTCTTTCCCGATCGCCAGCGTGAGCGGGGATTTTGACGCAATCTGGCGGGCCTGCCCGTAGACGACCTCATCTAGTTTGCCAGCGTCAGCGACGTCTGAAACCAGCCCGATCGCCAATGCCTTTTCCGCCGGGATCAGATCGCCCGTCAGCAGCATGCGCATCATCTGCTTGCGCGCGACAGCGCGGCTAATCCCGACCATTGGCGTGTTGCAGAACAGACCGATATTGACGCCCGGGGTTGCAAACTGGGCCTCGGGTGCAGCGACGGCAAGGTCGCAGGTTGCAACCAGTTGGCAACCTGCCGCTGTGGCGACGCCGTGAACGCGGGCGATCACGGGCTGGCGCACCGTATGAATGCGCTGCATCAGGGTTGAACAGTCTTTCAACAGCACTTCATAGAATTCATGCACCGGATTGCTGCGCACTTCGCGCAGGTCATGGCCGGCGCAGAAACCGGGACCTTCACCTGCGATCACGATCACTTTGACCGCCTCCGTTTCATGGGCGTCGTCCAGCGCTGACTGCATCGCCGCCATCAGCGGGCGCGATAGGGCGTTGCGCTGTTTGGGCCGGTTCATGGTCAGCGTCAGAACGCCATCCTGGAAATTATGCAGAACAAGGGGGGCGCCAGTCTCGACATTCATTGCGGTTCTCCTAAGCTGACCAAGGCGTTCTACTTAACCATCCCGCCGCGGGCTGGCAATTTGCAAGAGGTCTCGTGGAATACGACTATATCATTCTCGGCGGTGGGTCCGCCGGATCCGTAATCGCCAGCCGATTGTCCGAGGATCCCAACGTCTCGGTCTGCCTGATCGAGGCGGGCGGCGACGGCAAAAACGTCTTGATCCGCATGCCGCTGGGCTGCGTCATGATGCTGCCCGGCAAACCAAAGATCAACAATTGGGCGTTTGAAACTACGCCGCAGCCGGGTCTGAATGGCCGCAAAGGGTATCAGCCACGGGGCAAAGCGCTGGGTGGATCAAGCGCCATCAACGCCATGCTTTACGTGCGCGGGCACAAAAAGGACTACGACGAATGGTCCGACCTTGGATGCGACGGCTGGGACTGGGACAGCGTTGCGCCCTATTTCATAAAGTCGGAGCGCAACCACGCTATCACCGATGAACATCACGGCGCGGACGGTCCGCTGCATGTGGCAAACGGCCTGTCGGACAACCCGATCAATAACGCCTTCATCGAGGCGGCCGCAGGCATGCAGATCCGCGAAACGGAGGATTTCAACGGCTCAAGGCAAGAAGGTGTAGGCCGATTTCAGGTCACGCAGTTCCGTGGCGGCGATCATCATGGTGAGCGGTGCTCCGCTGCGGCGGCCTATCTCCACCCTCATGAACGGCCTAACCTGACGATTTTGACAAATGCTCACATCACCAAAGTGGTGGTGGAGGATGGTCGCGCCGTCGCAGCGAGGTGCCTGATCAAGGGTCGCGAACAACAAGTGCGTGCGCGAAAGGAAATAATCTTGTCGGCTGGGGCTTTTGGTTCGCCGCAGATATTGCAGTTGTCGGGCATTGGCGATCCGGATCAGTTGGCTGCCCACGGCGTTGATGTTGTTCATGCTCTGCTTGGCGTCGGAAAGAACCTGCAAGACCATCTCGACTTTATCCTGTCCTGGAAAAGCCCAAGGTCAGAGCTGTTGGGCCTCAATCCATCGGGCTTGTGGGATATGCTGAAAGCGGCGTGGACTTGGCGGAAGACGGGCGAAGGGCTCGCCACAACGACCTTTGCCGAGGTTGGCGCCTTTTTCCGGTCGAACCCCGAACTTGACCGTCCTGATCTGCAAATCCACTTCGTGACCGGCATCGTTGATGACCATTCGCGCAAGCGGCACATGTACAGGGGGTACAGCGCCCATGTTTGCGTTCTGCGCCCCGAAAGCCGGGGAGAGGTTGGCTTGAACGACGCCAACCCATTGTCGCCGCCGCGCATTGATCCAAAGTTTCTGTCAGCAGACGCCGACGCCGCGCTGCTGCTGAAAGGTACAAAGATCATGAGCGAAATGATGGATCACCCCGCCCTGGCGGAGTGGCGCGGCGACAAGTTGTATTTGCGTGGCGATGAAGATGACGCCACGTTGATGGCTCATATCCGCGACCGCGCCGATACGATCTATCATCCGGTGGGAACCTGTCGGATGGGGGCTGATGGCGATGACATGGCTGTCGTCGACAGCGCCTGCAGGGTGCGGGGGATTGATGGCCTGCGCGTGGTTGATGCATCGATCATGCCGCGCCTTGTGGGCGGCAACACCAACGCCCCAACCATTATGATCGCTGAAAAGGCGGCCGACTTGATCCGCGCCGCCTGACCCGAGGGAGACAGATATGCCCAGCCCGATATGGCGCGACACCGCCGCTACCACAGCCGCCCGCATCGCCGACGGCGACCTGAAAGCCGCAGACGCTGTCGAAACCACGCTGGATCGTATCGCCGAGGTGAACGGCGCCCTCAACGCCATTGTTGATGATCAGGCTGACAGCGCACGTGAGGCGGCAGAGGCGTTGGATAGGGAATTCCAAACAAACGGGCCTGTTGGGCCGCTGCACGGCGTGCCGGTGACCATCAAAGTGAACGTTGACCAAGCTGGTTCAGCGACGACCAACGGGATCCCCGCGCTGAAGGATATGGTCGCCGCAGAAGACGCGCCGCTGGTCGCCAACCTGCGCCGGGCGGGCGCTGTAATTGTCGGACGCACGAATACGCCAGAGTTTTCGTTTCGCGCGGACACTGACAACCCGCTTCATGGCCGGACGTATAACCCATGGAACAGATCTGTATCTCCCGGTGGGTCCTCAGGCGGGGCCTCTTCAGCCGTGATGTCGGGCATGTGTGCGCTGGCGCATGGCAATGATATCGGCGGCAGCCTGCGGTTCCCGTCAGCCCAGACTGGCGCAGCGACTGTGAAACCCGGGTTTGGCCGCGTGCCCGCCTATAATCCCTCTCAGGTGGAAGAACGGGGCATGCTGGCGCAGGCCATGTCTGTGCAGGGGATCATCGCCCGCACTGTCGCTGACGTGCGGCTGGGCACCAAGGCGCTTATCGCGCCTGATCCCCGCGATCCGTTCATGGCGCCTGTCCCATGGGACGGTACGCCGATTGACGGCCCAATCAAAGTCGCCTTCACCAAAGAAATGTTTGAGTTTGATCTGCATCCCGCCATGTCCGACGCGCTCGACAACGCCGCAGCCGCCCTGCGCGACGCTGGTTACGTTGTAGAGGAGGTTGAACCGCCTCACCTGCGTGACATGGGCATTGCAGGATATCGAACGCTGATGGGGGAGGTGCAGTCGATGATGGGGCCAATGATCCGTGATCACGGATCAGACACGCTGAAGTCGATCTTCGATGTCTACTTCCAGATGTTCCCGCCATATGAAGGTGATGAGCTGCTAAAGATGATGGCCAAGCGCACATTCTACGCTCGCGAATGGGCCAAGTGCCTGGCGAAATATCCGCTGTTCCTGACGCCGTTCCTGCCAAACCCACCCTTCGCTGCCAATCGCGACGCGGAAGGGTGGGATGGCGTGAAGGACGTTTTGGGTGGTGCGCTTTATTCCTATTCGATGAACTATATCGGGCAGCCAGCAGGAAATATTGCAGCAGGCATGCATGACGGCCTTCCACTGAATGTTCAGATCGTCGGCCGGCGTTGGCGCGAGGATCTGATCCTTGATGCGTGCGAGGCGGTTGAAGCGCGCGTTGGCATTATGGCCGAACGGCTTTTCGAACGGGGGCTGGATATTTGATGCCGAAGCGCCTTATCGAGAAGTGCCTTAATCTTCTTCCAGTATCTCGCTGTCGGGGATGTGCGGTTGGCTTTCCGCCTAATTCAGAACATCCTCAAACGCCTCACATTCCATCACCGCGAAGAACATACGTTCGTCCATGCGCACCTCTGGCCGGGCTGTCTGGATGCTGACGATACAATCATGAATGAGCGGGTAGTTTGGCCGATAGACAGGCTCCGTTTCCGCCATCGCCGCCGCTGCAAGGGCGATTAGGGCTGCAGCATGTTTCACGTCCAGGCGACCTCCAACCGCTCCAACCCGTGAAAATGATAGCGATCAGCGTAACGCGTCTGACCGGTCAGACGCAGCTTTGGCAGCCGGTCGAACAGCACGTGCAGCGCAACCTGCATCTCCAACCGCGCCAACGCAGCGCCCAGGCAAAAATGAGCGCCTGCGCCAAAGCTGACATGGCCTGCGTCCGCCCGGTTCGGGTTAAACTTGTCGGAGTTTAAAAACTATCCGGGTCGCGCGTTGCGGCTCCCAGTGACAGCGCAACCTGCTGGCCACGCTTCAGTGGCATGCCGCCAAATATCATATCTTCGTTCGCAAATCGCATGAACATGTGTAGCGGTGGATCAAACCTCAGGATCTCTTCCGCTACTTCCTCTGCAGGTTCAGGCCGCATATTCATCTGCAGCAGTGATTATACACCATTTCCCAGAGCGTGGACCGTCGCCTCATGTCCGGCATTGAGGATGAGGATTGATGTGACGATGATATCGTCTTTGGCCAATCGCGCCCCGTTTTCATCGGGCGCCATCAGGTGCGAGAGCAGATCATCACGGCTTTCCATCTGACGCTGTTCGATTTGTTCTGCGATAAAGGCCGTAAAAGCCTGCGTCGCCGCCTCGGCGCGATCCTCGACCTTACGGTTGCCGCCAAACTGGTACATTGCCACCATGTCATGCGACCAGCTGAGAAGTTGGGGCGCCACACAAGGCTGCAGACCAGGCAATTGGGCGATGGTTATCACAGGTATGGGTTCGCAATACGCCGACAGAAGGTCAGCTTCGCCCTCATCGACAAACTTGTCGATAAGACCATGGGCGAGCGCTTCGATTGCTGGGCGTAGCGCATCGATACGGCGATTGACGAAGGCGCGCGTAACGGGTTTGCGAAGTGCTCGGTGCGCAGCGCCCTCAAGCTCCAACATCGACCGGGCTTCGAAGCTGTAAAAAGCTTTCAGGTGATCGGGCGGCGTAGGTTGATTGATTGGCGTGCGTCCGAATCGACGATCACGCAGAATTGCGCTGACGTCCGCAAACCTTGCGAAGACCACGCAGGAATATTCATCCCACCAGACGGTACCCCCCGCCGCATGCATCTCTTGGTAGGTCGGATAAGGGTTTTGCGCAAAGTCGGGGTCGCGCGGGTTTTGTTGAAGTATGCTAAGTGTCATGCAGGCACTTTGATGAAGATTTTAGGCAGTTTCCTGTGTATCGGGCCTGACGAAAATAATCATTCGGAAACCTTGCCGGGGCTAGATCAGCGCAAATGCAGAGATTGCAGGAGTACTGGCGTTGGAATTTCCGGTCTACGAGTTCAGGGAAAAGGTCGCTAAAGCGCTGGTTCACAGCATCCGCGTACTAGCCGCCGTTATCGGCGTCACCATTCTGATAGTGATGACCGCGCTCAACGGCGATGATCACGCGTTGATTGCTGGCGCAGTATTGGGTGTCGGATTGCTTGCAAGTTTCACGAGTTCTGCTGCGCACAACATTGTTGAACTTCCCGACTGGAGGGCGGTGTTGAAACGCGCGGATCACGCTGGCGTTTATCTGCTGATCGCCGGGGCTTATACCCCGATCGCCGCTGTCTTTATTGGTGACCAGGTCGGCTGGTCGGTGCTCGCGTTCGTTTGGGTCACAGCCATCGCTGCCATCATTCTGAACGTGGCGCTGCCTGAAAGGTTCAATCGCGCGCCTATCGTTCTCTACCTAATGATTGGCTGGGCGTTGATCGGCGCTTCGGACAGCGCCGTATCCGCCATGTCGCGAGAAGGCCTAAGCTACATAATTTACTGCGCAGTGGCCTTGTCCACCGGTTTGATCTTTGCACGATGGGATGCGCTGCCGTTCCAAAATGCGATCTGGCACGTCTTTGTCCTTGGCGCGATCAGCTTCTTGTACGCCGCAATCTTCGTCGAACTGACGGCGCGCTGACCGATGCGCGCACAATAGGGAAGGGCCTGATTATGAAACGCAATCTTGATGCTTTGGACGCGCTGAAAGGCGTCGCCGCCCTGGCGATCGCGTTCTATGCTTGGTCGGGTTTCACCATCTAGGCGGGGTCGGCCTTTGTGGGGCAATTCTACCTTTTCATAGATTTCTTTTTTGTCTTCACAGGGTTCCTGCTTGCAGAGGTTTATCGCGATAGTCTGGCGACCAAAGGGGATCTTGGTCGTTTCGCCGTACTGCGGCTGGCCCGGCTCTATCCCATCCATTTGTTTTTCATTCTGCCCTTAGCGGGCATCGAGCTGATGAAACTGATCTATTCTGCATTTGGCGCCGAGCAGATTGGCGCTCCCGCTTTTGGCGCCGAACATCTATCGCTGGCGGGACTTGCGGCGAACCTTACCCTGACGCAAGCCTTTGGTTGGGTCGCCACCCCAGGTTGGAATGAACCCAGTTGGGACGTCGCGATCGAATTCTGGGTGTCTCTGGTATTTGCCGGTCTATGCCTGATCGGTGTCATGCGATCCGCGATAGGGCGCAGTGTGCTTGGTCTCGCGGTGGTTGCATCACTCATATGGATGGTCGCTACAACAGCCGGCCTGGGTGAGGCCCACCCACTGATCAGGGGCGTCTATGCATTCGGCGTTGGCGTGGCTGCGCACTCCGTGCTGTGCATGCCACGGCTTGATCGTATGATTGTTGCTTTTCGTGGTCGGTTTGGCGGGTTGCTTGAAATTGTCGCCTTGGGCTTGGTGTGTCTCTATCTCAGTGGTTCGCAAGGCGTGTCCAGCTTTGCCGCCCCAATTGTGTTTGCCGCGCTGATCTTCGTATTTGCAGATGGGCGTGGAGCAATTTCGAACATGCTTCGCGGGGGTGTTTTTCGCGTCGTGGGTAAGTTCTCTTACTCCATCTACATGAGCCATTTTCTGTTCATCATGCCGATGCGCAACATCGTTGAGGCGGCCAGCGGCGATTCAGCGGTTGTCGTCGCCAGCTATTTCGTCGGCGTATACCTTTCGTTGACGCTCATCTTCGGGATCATCACTGAAAGACTGGTGGAGCAGCCGACCCGGTCGGCGGTGCGACAATGGCTCAACGGCAGATCCTGGGCGCAAAAGCCAAAGCGGCCGCGCGGTTCCAAACTTTCCTAAGTGCGCCTGATTGTTTTGCTTTTGTGGACATTCGGCTCAGAAAGCTGGTAGAAAAATGCTTGAACTGATCGCTCCGTGCTAAGCTCGGCCAGCGGAATTAAGTGCTGGCGCGGAAATGGGAACTAGCAACGTCTTTGATCTATCCGGGCGGCATTTGGCTTTCTTCCTCAAGATCATGGATCTGGGCGGAATTACCGAGGCGTCGCACAATCTCGGTGTTGATCTGGCCGAAGGTGGGCGAATGCTCAACCTGCTTCGGCGTTCACTTGGTGACAAACTATTTGTCCGCGTTGGGCGGGGCGTCACGCCGACAGAATATGCAATAGAAATTGTGCCGCGGGTCCACGAACACCTTGCCACACTCGAAAGCCTTCCGGCCTCACTAGAATTCGACATAGCGGAAGACACCAGCCGCATCACAATTGCAGCAAATGTCACCGAACTGCTAGATGAGGTGATTTTGATCCGCAATCCGATCAAAGCCGCAGCCCCGATGAGCCGTGTTAGGTTTCTTGAGCTAGGATCTCGCGACAGCATCGAACCCATGCTCGATTGCGGTGACGTCGATATGGTGATCACGGTGCGCGCGCCGGAATATTCGACAACGCTGAACGGCTGCGCCTTTGCCTCCGACAAGCACGTCGTTTTCTATGATCCCGCCTGCCGGGGGGGGCCTTCGAACCGCCGATGATTATTCCGAATCAGAACACGCAACCCTGGACTTCGGGCAGGGCGGCAAAAGCACGATCGACGAAGCGCTGGCCGCGCAATCGATCCATCGCCAGGTGGCGCTCAGCGCGCCGGACGCATTCGTTCTGGGCGCGCTTTTGCGGGGCACGCCACTGATCGCAACGATGCAGTCGAGGCTTGGGCGAACGATCTTCAGCGATCTCGCCTGGTGTGAGCCACCTGTTTACCTTCCGCGCCAACGCTTTCACCTTGTCTGGCACCGAAGGTCAGGTAACTCGCCTAGAACAGCTTGGCTGCGCGAGATGATTTTGTCCGTTTTTGAGATGAGCGCTTTGCCCACGGCGAACGTCTGGCGGAGCGCATCAACAAAAAATCCCGCAGCGCCGAGGCGTTGCGGGATTGTTGGTACACCCTACGGGAATCGAACCCGTCTTTCCAGATTGAAAATCTGGCGTCCTAACCGATAGACGAAGGGTGCGTCTGACCGATGAGGCCGTCTTCTACGGCGGTGTCGCGCGGCTTTCAAGATGGAATCGGCACCTTTCTGTCACATCCCTGCAATCATCGGCAAATCACTACCAAAAATCGTCACGAAGCGGCAGCGGCGTCCTCAATATGCAGCTTTGCCTTGCGTCTGCCGCCCCAATCGTCGACCTCCAAGCGCCCTGCTATATGCAGCGGGCCGCGATGTTCGGATAAAAATGCGCCCAATGGGCCGGACATGACGCGAAATGCGATCGCCTCAAGCCGTTCACCTGACGAATCCTGCAAGGTTGCGCGAAAGTGATCGTCGCCAACGCGCTTGCCAAATGTAATGCGCGCATCTGCCAGAACATAGCGCGGCGCAGGAGCCCCTGCGCCGAATGGGCCAGCGGCTTCAACCATCTCGATCAGTTCGGGGGTTGCGGCGGCGGCGGATAACGCTCCATCAATCCGCAATGTTCGGGGCGCAGAGATGACGTTCATGTATTTCGCTAACAATTCGCCAAGGCGCGCCATTGCAGGTTTAATTTGCGCCGCATCCACGCTTAGTCCCGCCGCCATCTTGTGCCCGCCGCCCTTGGTGATTGATCCCTCGCGGGCGAGTGTCGCAATGGCGGAGCCCAAATCGACGCCACTGACCGACCGAGCGGACCCTTTGCCGTCGTCGCCATCTACGCCGATCACGACGGCTGGTCGATTGAATTTTTCCTTCAGGCGCGCCGCAATGATCCCGACCACCCCCGGATGCCAGCCCTCGCCAGCCGCCCATACCAAAGGGCCGTCAATGTCGCAGGTTTCCACCTGCTCTATAGCCAACGCCAGAATGTCCGCCTCGATCTGACGGCGGTCTGCGTTCAAGCGGTCGAGCTCATGCGCCAGACCGGCAGCCTCCTCCTCTGATGAGGTCGTGAGAAGCCGTGCACCAAGATCAGCTTTGCCAATCCGGCCACCGGCATTGACGCGCGGCCCGAGAAGATAGCCGAGATGGAACGCATTTGGTTGCGTGTTCATACCTGCAACGTCAGCCAGTGCCCGCAGGCCCGGACGCTGCCGTCCGGCCATGACCTTTAGGCCCTGGCGCACAAGCGCGCGGTTCAGGCCGCTTAGCTGCGCGACATCAGCGACTGTCGCCAGCGCAACAATATCTAACAAGCTGATCAAGTCGGGTGTGGTGGCGGCTTGCGCCCGTCGCAGCCTGTTCGCTGCAATCAACAGAAGGAAAACGACCCCTGCTGCGCAGAGCACGCCCATTCCGCTTTCGTCATCGTGGCGGTTCGGATTCACCACAGCGGCGCAATCGGGCAGAGTTTCCCCAGCTAGATGATGGTCAGCCACGATAACCGTGGCCCCTGCGTCAGTTGCGGCTGCAATTGGTTCATGGCTAAGCGTTCCACAATCGACACAGATGATCAGATCGTGACGGGCGGCGAGCCGGGTCATCGCCTCGACATTTGGCCCATACCCTTCGTCGATACGGTCGGGGATATAGATCGTGGCGGCTATCCCAACCGCCGCAAGCCATTCGTGCAGCAAGGCTGACGACGCAGCGCCGTCTACGTCGTAGTCGCCAAAAATCGCGATGCGGGCTTTGCGATTAACTGCGTTGACGATGATCTCGGCCGCTGCGTCCATGTCTTTCAGGGTCGAAGGGTTTGGTATCAGCGACTTCAGGGTTGGGGTCAGAAATTCTGACGCGCTATCCGGCGACACGCCACGCGCAGCAAGGATACGGCCCAGTATTTCAGGGCTGTCCAGACGCTGTGCGATGGCGAGGCCGATACGCTCAACCTCTGCAACAGGGCCTACCCAGCGGCGGCCCGTCACCGAGGCCTCTACGCCCAGAAACGCTGGTTCATCTGCCTTCGTCATTGTCGCCCAATCGATTCCCGCTAGCAGAACGTTCCGATTTGATCGGCAATCCCTTCATCAACCGCCGCAAGGCCCTAAATGCTGCGATCCAAGCGATCAACGCAAAAATCAGCCATATGGTCAAGAATAACT
>CBFHXH010000129.1:0-10710 GCA_965659735.1 uncultured Pikeienuella sp. | reverse complement strand
CACCGCGACCAGTGTTGAACAACCGCCATAGACTGAGGCGCTTTCGACGACGCTCCATCTGGCGTCAGTCACCTCACCCACAAAGGTTCGCTCGTCATGCAGCCAATACCGGCCTGCCCGCGGCATTTCAGCGATGCGGCGGTTCTGCTGCGCGATTTCCCGCCCATCCCGCGCCAGACGCGATGTTTCGTCAAGCCCATGATGGCGGAGGAGATGACGCAGCAGATAATCCGCCAGGACCACACGCGCATAGGTCTGCCAAAGTCGATCAGAAACCCTGCGCCGCCTGGACTAGCCAGCGCCGCGAGCGACCGAAGCGCTGCGCGCTGATCTTCCGCCGTGTAGATCGCGTGGGTTGAGATAACTACGTTGTGGTCTGAGGCGAACGGCGTCGAAAAATCACCTTCAAGAACGCGCGACCGGCCACCAAAAGGGGACAACTTCGCCTCTGCATGTGCCCGCATCTCTTCGTCAGGTTCGACCAGCGTGACTTCGGTGTCGGAGCGACGTTGCAGCAGCCGTTCAGCGAAGCTGCCAGTTCCAGCGCTGATATCAATGGCGGGGATCGGACCATTGGGCGCAAAACGGTCTATCCAGTCGTCAAACCGGTTCAGCAGATCGATGTAGGCAGGGTTGTGGTGCAGCAGCATGTCGTATCGGGCGGCGTAGGCCGACCAATCGACAGCGCCGGGTTCCGAAAAATCGCGCATCAATAGTCTCCAATCCAATGGAGATGACGAAGCACAGCGCATCTAGCTTGTGCATCGCCCAAATGGGCTAAAAGAGGCGTGAGATCAGTTTTTAATTCTCTAGGTGCGCGATGCCAAACGGTCGATTGAGCGCTGGAGTGGTTTTCGATCGAATGGAGTCAGTTCGCTCGAAAAGCAACACTGGTGCCGTCAGCGCGGATTGGTTGGAGAATGCTCTAGTCTCTGACGAATGTCAGATAATGCGGCGTTCGACCTTCGCGCAGCGCTTTCTGCTCATAACGTGTTGATGGCCAATCAGCCCACGGCTCGCGCCAATCAGATGGCCGTTCAGCGGTCCAGCGGAATTCGGGAAATCCGGAAAGCGCTTCCAGTGAATGACGCACGTAGTCCGGAATGTCGGTCGCGATATGCAGCCGCCCCCCGGGTGCGCAAACACGGGACAGGTGCGCCACATTCGCAGGGCTGACAAAGCGCCGCTTGTGATGGCGCGATTTTGGCCAGGGATCTGGGTAATTCACAAAAATACGCTCAAACGCGTTGTCCTGCGCCACATCGAACAACTCGCGCGCATCGCCGGCATGAATGCGCGCGGTGTCAACGTCAGCACGTTTCAATCCGCCCAGACACATCGCGACGCCGTTGATAAAGGGTTCACACCCAATCATCGCAATATCGGGATTGGCCTTGGCCATCGCCACTAGATGCTCGCCGCCGCCAAAACCAATTTCTAGCCATGCGGCACGTGCGCCTTCGACCATCGATTTAAAATCAACTGGCGTCCGTTCCGGATTGTCAGCCCATGCGACCCCCGGTGGCGCAAGATGGGGCAACAATTCGTCCAGATCGCGCTCTTGCGTATCCCGCAGGGTCTTGCCCCGGCGCCGGCCATAGAAGTTGCGCCATGGCGCGCCGTCTTCACGCTCTTTCATCTCACCCATGGCGTCCCCCTTAAATGGAGAAGGGAGAGGGCGATGCGCCCTCTCCCCATCATTGTCGTCCAAAACTCAATCAGTCGCGCCTAAGGCGCTACACTCAGATGGCGGCTTTCAGCGCGTCGACCAGATCCGTTTTCTCCCACGAGAAACCGCCATCCGCCTCAGGCGCGCGGCCAAAGTGGCCGTAGGCGGCGGTGCGCTGGTAGATCGGCTTGTTCATGCCCAGCTTTTCACGAATGCCGCGTGGCGTCAGGCTTATCACAGATGCTGCGGCGGCTTTGATCGCCTCTTCGGCGACTTTGCCTGTGCCGTAGGTGTCGACGAAGATCGACTGCGGCTCAGCCACGCCGATGGCGTAGGACAGCTGCAAGGTGCAGCGATCGGCCATGCCGGCTGCGACGATGTTCTTGGCGAGATAGCGCGCCGCGTAGGCTGCCGAACGGTCAACTTTGGTCGGGTCTTTGCCTGAGAACGCGCCGCCACCATGGGGCGCAGCGCCGCCATAGGTGTCGACGATGATCTTGCGGCCGGTCAGGCCAGCGTCGCCATCCGGTCCGCCGATCACGAACTTGCCCGTCGGGTTCACGTGCCAGACAGTACCGTCAGTGATCCAGCCTTCCGGCAGCACTTCGCGGATGTAAGGCTCCACCAGCGCCTGAACATCAGCGGATGACATGGAGGCGTCCAAGTGCTGGGTCGAAAGCACGATGGAGGTTGCTTCGACCGGCTTGCCGTCAACATAACGGACAGACAGCTGCGACTTGGCGTCAGGGCCGAGCTGCGGTGCGGTGCCGTCTTTGCGGACTTCAGCCAGACGGCGCAGGATCGCGTGGGAGTAATGGATGGGCGCTGGCATCAGCGCCTCTGTTTCCGTAGTGGCGTAGCCGAACATGATGCCCTGGTCACCAGCGCCTTCGTCCTTGTCTGCGCCGCTATCAACGCCCTGTGCGATGTCGGCGGACTGCGAATGCAGGTAGTTGGAGACAGTCATATTTTCCCAGTGGAACCCATCCTGTTCATACCCGATGTCCTTGACGCAGGCGCGCGCGATCTCATCGACGCTGTCGACTACCGACTGGGGCCCACGCACCTCGCCCGCGATGACGACGCGGTTGGTGGTGGACAGGGTTTCGCAAGCAACGCGCGCATAGGGATCTTCGGCGAGGAAGGCGTCAAGCACAGCATCTGAAATTCTGTCGCAGACTTTGTCGGGGTGGCCTTCGGAAACAGATTCTGAAGTAAAAAGATAGTCTTTGCGCGCCATTAAATTGTCCCTCCTACTTTCTCGCCAAGTTTCCGGGCCCCTTACGGAATCAGTCCATTCCGGGAAGCGGTGTAAGGCTTGGCCACTTTCGGGTCAATATGGCGAAAAACTCACTCTGCCATGAGCTTTCTCAAGCCTGTGTTCAGCTTTGCTTGCTTGGGATAAAGCTACAGCGTCAGGCGGTTGCTTCATCCGCAAGTGTTCGAACCAGCTCGCTCAGCCGCCGCCGTGTCGCTGTGTCCTTGATACGAGAAAACGCCATATTCAGTTGAACGCCTTCGGGCGAATTCACGAAGGACGCAAATTCCACCTCTTCATATGACGTCTCAACCTTTGTTGGATCGCCGCCCGCAGCAAGATCTTCAGGCAGGTCTTCGAAGAAATACTGAATCGACGTGCCGAGGATCTGAGAGATCGCATAAAGACGGCTTGCGCCAATGCGATTCAGGCCCTTTTCGTATTTCTGGATTTGTTGGAATGTCAGGCTCAGGTTGTCGCCTAGTTTTTCCTGACTCATGCCGATGATTATGCGCCGGGTGCGAAGCCTAGCGCCAACGTGCACGTCTATCCTGTTGGGTGATTTGCCCGACAAGCCTACCTCCACCGTTATTATTGCGCCTAGACCGGTATAGATGCCGGTTGATGCCCGGCGGTTGCCCCCCAGCTCCGTATCAAGCGAATTTCTTTTACTGAATTAAGTTTCTTTTGCCAACAGTTAGTGCGTTGCGACGTCGTATTTTGCCCGTTTGCTATACAATGCAGCACAGAAAACAATCAGTACTAGTAATGCGGCGCCACTTTCTCTGATGGAACGGTAGGTGGTTGAGACCGGTTTGGGCAGATAAGTATCGATGACGCCTTCTGTATTCATGGCCAAGGATTCCACTATCCGGCCATAGGGGTCGACCATGGCGGAGATGCCTGTATTGGCGGATCGCGCGATGGGCAGGCCTGTTTCGATCGCTCTAAACTGGGCTTGCGCCAGATGCTGGATCGGGCCGGCCCAGTCGCCGAACCAGGCGTCATTTGTCGCCAACGCCAACCAGTCGGCACCCTCGGCCGCGGCGACGACTTCGCGGGGAAAGATCATCTCGTAGCAGATCAGCGGCGCGAAGGGCGCGGCGCCCGTAGGACGCATGATCACGGGCGCATCGCCTGGCACGATGCCAGCGCCCCGCTGCGCCAAAGCGGCGACGCCAAGTGAGCGGATGATGTCTTCGAAAGGCAGGTATTCGCCGAAAGGCACAAGATGCATTTTGTCGAACGGGGCCGACAGCTCGGCATTCCGATCCATCAGGAAGAAGCTGTTGCGCCAGCGCAGCGGCGTCTGTTCGGCGCGTTCTGGCCGGCCATTCACGCGAAGCGAGCCCAGCGCAACTTCAGCCCCTGCGGCGGCGATTGCGATTTCCTCTCGTGCGATGTCGGCCATGTCGATCGGAAAGGTCACGGCGCTTTCCGGCCAAACGACAACGGTGGCCGCTTCATCCGAATAGGGGCGGCTAGTCAGCGCCAGGGTTGTTTCAAAATGAGGGCGGATCAGATCAACATCCCATTTCGTCGCCTGCGAAATGTTCGGCTGAATGATACGGATCACGGGTTGGCCGGCAATGTCAGTGGGGCCGATCCGGGCGGAACCCCAACCCCATGCGAGGCACAGTCCGACGACTACAGCGCCTAGCGGCGCACGCCGCCAGACCGTGGTGGAACCCACCCCGATGGCTGCACCCAGAGTCATCAGCGTAAGGGCGTAAGGGCCGACGAGCGACGCGAGCTGCGCGACGGGTGTATCCGTCCATACATAAGCGGGCAGGGCCCAGGGAAAGCCTGTCAGCACGAAGCTACGCGCCAGTTCCATCCCGCCCCAACCTAAAATCAGCGCAGGCGCACCTGCGACGCCGCGGTCGCGCGCGGCGGCGGCGGCCCAAAACCCTGCGGCGGGGAAAAGGCCAAGACCAAAGGCAAAGGCGATCAGGGCCGGCGGGGCGAGCCAGCCCAGAACCTCAGGCTCCACCAGAAACGGCTCCACAATCCAATGTAGGCCTAGGCCGAAATAACCTGCGCCAAACACCAGACCCACGCCAAACGCGCCGCGCCCGCGCGCGCCGCGCCATATCCAGAAAAGGATCGGGCCGGCGACAAAGATCAGCGGCCATAAGCCAAGTGGGGGCTGGGCCAGCGCAAAGGCAAGGCCGCAGCCAAACGCGGCGAACCAGCGCCGCCAGCCTGCCATCGCTGCCGCATGGTCGGCGAGGGTGCCAAGGCGGCTGGTCACCACGGGGTTATTCGGCGGCTTTGGGCGCGGCGCGTTCGGCCCCGTTGAGGATGACGCGCAGGCGTTTGATGCGGCGGGGGTCCGCCTCAACAATCTCGAACTCATGGCCCTGCGGGTGGGTGATCACCTCACCCCGTTCGGGAATGCGGTTCGACAGCATGAAGACAAGGCCGCCAAGCGTGTCGACATCCTCGTCTAGATCATCCGGCAACAAATCGACGCCTGCCTGTTCCTCGAAATCAGCCAACTCAGCCCGGGCGTTGCAGATATAGACGCCACTGCGTTCTTCGCGCCAGAAAACGTCCTCTTCCTGATCGTGCTCATCTTCAATCTCGCCGACGATCTGTTCGACCAGGTCCTCAATCGTTATCAGCCCGTCAACGCCGCCATATTCGTCGATGACCAGCGCCATGTGGATTCGGCTCGCCTGCATCCTTTGCAGCAGGCGTTTGGTCGGCATGGACGGAGGCGCGACAAGAATTTCGCGCACGTGATCGCGCAACCGGAATGGTGTGTCGGGCGAGGCGAGGAACCCGCGCGCCAGCGCGACGTCTTTCACATGCAGAAACCCGATCACGTTATCCAGCGTTTCGGAATAGACCGGCAGGCGGGAGTGGGCGCCTTCGCGCAAGGCGTCGGCCAGTTCCTCCAGTCCCGCGTCTGCGTCAATGGCGGTGATGTCGGCGCGGGGGATCATAACCTCTTCCACCCGCTGACCGCGCATGGTCAGGATGTTCTGGACAAGCGTGCGTTCGACAGGCGTTGCGCCGATATCAGGTTCGGCTTCGTCGGCCTTGACCTGTTCGCCGCCCGCGAACTTCATGATGCGAGAGATGAGACCCGGCTGTTCGCGGGGCTGATCTTCGGCGGTGCTCTCCTCATCGGGAGATTGGGTGTCGTTCATCGCTCCTTACTCGGTTTTCGGGGCATAGGGATTTGCGATCCCCAGTCTGGCGAGCGCGCGGTGCTCTATCCCCTCCATCACATCTGCGTCTGCATCCGTTTGGTGATCATAGCCCATCAAGTGCAAGAGGCCGTGACTGAATAGATGCGCGAAATGCATCTCAACGTCCAGATGTTGCTCTTGCGCCTCTTTTTCAATGGTTTCGCGGGCGAAGGCCAGATCACCAAGAAATCCATCGGCAGGCGTCCGCGGGGCGTCTGCGGGGTTTGTATCCTCCGCTGGCCAGCTGAGGACATTGGTCGGTGTCGGCTTCGCGCGAAACTCGCCGTTCAGCGCTGCGATGCGGTCATCGGTGGATAACAGCGCGCTGACCTCCAGATCACGAGGCGGCAGGCCAACTTCAACAACCGTTTGTTCAAAGATGCGAAGCGTGATTTCGCGATACCATGGCGCGGTGTCAAACCAAGCCTGATCCTCCACATTGAATTCGATAGCCAGAGTCACCTGTCGGCGCCGCCATTGTCGCGATCCGCATCATAGGCCTGGACGATCTTGGCCACCAGCGGATGGCGGATGACGTCCACGGCGGTAAAGCGCGTAAATTCTATGCCTTTGACGTTGTCCAGAACGCGCGCCGCCTCAACCAGGCCGGACCCGACGCCGCGCGGCAGGTCGACTTGGCTGGGATCACCCGTGATCGCCATTCGTCCGCCTTCGCCAAGTCGCGTCAGGAACATCTTCATCTGCATCTCGGTTGCATTCTGCGCCTCGTCCAGCACGACAAAGGCGTTCTGCAGTGTGCGACCGCGCATGAAGGCGAGGGGGGCGATTTCGATTGTCTTTTCTTCGATCAGCCGCGCGTCCTGTTTGCTAGGCAAAAGGTCGTTCAGAGCGTCGTAAAGCGGCTGCATGAAGGGATCGACCTTTTCCTTCACGTCGCCTGGCAGAAAGCCCAGCCGTTCGCCCGCCTCAACTGCGGGGCGTGACAGGATGATGCGATCGACCTTTCCGTAAAGAAACATCGAAACGGCCGCAGCAACGGCCAGGTAGGTTTTGCCTGTGCCCGCGGGGCCAACGCCAAAGACCAGTTCTGACCGCAACAGCGATTGAACATAGGCGCGCTGGGCCGCAGTGCGCGGCTCAACCACTTTCTTCTTGGTGCGGATTTCGACTTTCCCGCCTTTGAACATTTCCAGCTGGCCCGGGTCGGGCACAGGTTTTGGTTCATTGCTTTGCATGCGGATGGCGGCGTCGACATCGCCCTTTTCGATGCTGCGCCCCGCCTCCAAACGCTTGTAAAGCGAGGTCAGCGCGCTGGCGGTCAGATCGACTGATTCTGTGTCGCCTTGCAGCGCCAGTTCGTTCCCGCGCCGCACGATCACAACCCCAAATCCCTTTTCAAGGGCGCTGAGATTGCGGTCAAAGCCGCCGCAAAGTTCGATCAGAAGGTTGTTGTCCGAGAATTCCAGCAAGCGCCCAGCCTGAGCGGCCTCGGCGGCTTCAACATGATGTGGGTTCGCCAATTGTCAGTCACTCTCCCGGCAGGACGATGCTTGGATGGTGGCTGAGGGTGCGACCCACCGCAAGTGAAAATCCCTCAGAACAGGAAATCGTCCTCGGAAAAATCGCCGCGGTCCTGATCTTAGACCGTGATGCGCACATTTGCGAAGGCGATCTGAACGTTCGCGCCGGACTGGGACAATGTCACGTCGTCAAAGTCGCGCGCGCCTTCGAGGATGGCGATCTTGTCCACGCCATGGGTGAAATCACTGATCAGATCGCGCCCGTTGCCGGTCTTGAACTCAAACACGTCGCGGCCTGCGCCGCCGGTCAGCTGATATGCGCCGGTGCCGCCGTTCAACGTGTCGGCCCCGCCATCGCCCCGCAGCGTGTCACGCCCGCCGCCGCCGCGCAGCGAATCGCCGCCACCGCCGCCAGACAGGTCATCCGCGCCAACGCCGCCATTCAGCTTGTCCCGGCCACCGCCGCCATTTAGTCGATCATTCCCGATGTCGCCAGTGATCGTGACATTATCCGCATCCGTGTATGTCAAAACGCCACTAAGCGTGATCTCGCCGCTTGCGAGGCTGTCGTCAAACACGATCGCGTCTGCGCCAGCGGTCGTCGCCGCCTGCGCAAGCGCCTCGCGCAGCGTCAGTCCGCCTGATCCGTTAGACTGGTAACTGTGATCGTGGCCATCGTGTCGCTCCCCAATGGCAATTCTTAAGGTGAGGGGAAAGACACTATTAGACAATTGCAAGCCTGCACGCGGTAGGGTTCACCGCTGCATATGAGGCATTTAGCACGTCAGAGCGAGACTATGAAGTGCTGTGTTCAATTCAGGATTGCGTCTTAGCAGCCAGACGGGTTTCGACCAACTTGGCCCAATAACTGCACCCGATTGGAATGATCTCATCATTGAAATCATATTCCGGGTTGTGCACCGGTGCCGTGTCGCCATTGCCGACAAAGATGAAGGCGCCGGGTCGGGCGTTCAGCATGAAGCTGAAATCCTCTGCCCCCATTACGGGTGCGACGTCGCGGATGACCTTGTCGTCGCCGACGATCCCCGCCGCCACGTCGGCGGCCATCGATGTGTGGGCGTCGCTGTTAACCGTGGCTGGATAGTTGCGCTTATAGGTGATTTCCGCCTCGCACCCCATTGCGGTGGCGATGTTGGTGGCGATGGCCGTGATGCGTTCTTCGGCCATGTCCTGCACCTCGGTCAGATAGCTGCGGACCGTGCCCTTCATCTGCACTGTGTCTGGGATGACATTGTAGGTGTCGACATCTGTGTGAAACGACGTGATCGACACCACCAGGCTTTCCAATGGGTCGAGGTTGCGCGCGACGATGGACTGCATCGCCGTGACGATCTGCGCTGAAGCCACCGTCGGGTCGACCGCTTTGTGCGGCATCGCGGCGTGGCCGCCCTTGCCTGTCACCTTGATTTCGATCAGGTCGGCGGCCGCCATCATAGGGCCGGGGCGGATGGCGAACTGACCGACGCCAAAGCCGGGCATGTTGTGCATGCCGTAGACTTCCTGGATGTCGTACTTGTCCATCATCCCGTCATTGACCATTTCACGCCCGCCGCCGCCGCCTTCTTCGGCGGGTTGGAAGATCACGACGACCGTGCCGTCGAAATTGCGGGTTTCGGCCAGGTACTGCGCGGCACCCAGCAGCATGGCGGTGTGCCCATCATGGCCGCAGGCGTGCATCTTGTCCGGCGTTTTGGAGGCGTGTTCCAGTCCTGTCATTTCCTGCATGGGCAGCGCGTCCATGTCGGCGCGCAGGCCAATGACGCGGCCCGACTTGTTCGACTTGCCCTTGATCACGCCAACGACGCCGGTGTGGCCCACGCCGGTTTCGATGCTGTCGACGCCGAACGCCTTCAGCTTTTCCTCTACGACGGTAGCAGTGCGAAAGACGTCGAACTGCAATTCGGGGTGTTCGTGGATATCCCGGCGCCAGGCGGTGATGTCGTCGTGGAGATCGGCAAAGCGGTTAATCGTTGGCATGGGTCATCCTCCCTGTAACGGCATGGCGCATTCCGCCAACCTGATCCACCAGCTTGCGCCGGCGGGCATCGTTTCATCTGCAAAATCGTATTTTGGATGGTGGCACTCGGCGCTGTCGCCGTTGCCGATAAAGATCATCGCGCCCGGGCGCGCCTCCAGCATATAGGCGAAATCCTCTGCGCCCATAACAGGGGGCGTGTCGCGCACCGTGCCGGACGAAATTTCATCGGCAACATCTGCGGCGAACATCGCCTTACCGGCGTGATTATATGTTGGGGGATAGCCGCGTTCCCAGTCAACCGCGGCCTCGCCGCCAAAGGCCTTTGCAGTATCTTCAAAAAGTTCTGACAGCCGCATCCTGGCAAGTTCGCGATTGTCTTCAGTGAAGCAGCGGACCGTGCCCCGCAGGGTGACTTTGCCTGGGATGACGTTGACCGTATCGCTTTCGGTTTTGAAGGACGTGATCGACACGACCATCTGTTCCAGCGGGTCGAGGTTTCGCGACGCCACCGATTGCGCCGCCATGACGATATTGGCGGCGATGATCGTAGGATCGACCGCGCGTTGCGGCCTCGCTCCATGCCCGCCATAGCCCTTGATCAGCACGGTGTATTCATCGGTGGAGGCCATCACCGGCCCGGGCCGGATTATGAACTGGCCGACCGGCACGTCGGGTGCGTTGTGCATGCCGTAAATTTCGTTGATGCCGAAACGGTCCATCATGCCATCCTGAACCATGGCCTCACCACCGCCGCCCATTTCTTCGGCGGGTTGAAAGATCACGGCGACCGAGCCGTCGAAATTCCGCGTCTCGGCCAGGTATTTTGCGGCCCCCAGCAGCATCGCCATGTGCCCGTCATGGCCGCAGGCGTGCATCTTGCCCTCAACGCCGGAAGCATAAGGCAACCTAGTCTGTTCGAAGATCGGCAGAGCGTCCATGTCGGACCTGAGGCCAACCACCTTTGAACCGCCGCCGCGCCCCTTGATGACACCAACGACGCCGGTTTTGCCGATGCCGGTGACGACCTCGTCGCAGCCAAACTCCCTCAGCTTGGCCTCGACCACCGCAGCGGTGCGGTGGACGTCGAATTCCAGCTCAGGATG
>CBFHXH010000128.1:0-10857 GCA_965659735.1 uncultured Pikeienuella sp. | reverse complement strand
TTGCGCCGGATCAAAAGTCTTCAGCGCCAAACCGCGCTGCGCAAATTGGTCAGATGTGGACTGACCTTGACGCGGCGCGACGGGCGGGCGATGCGTCGCAATTGATTGCTGCTGGACTAAATAACAAAACATAAGGCCTCGCATGGCGATTGGGCGCGTTCATCGCGCTCTTCGACACCATTGCGCTGGTCCTCGCCTTTGGCGTCGCCATGCTGCTGGCGGATGCGACGCGGATGGTCGTGGGGCTGGAGCAATCAAGCGGCCTGCTTTTTGTCGCCGGACGCGCCGGATAGTTTGCGCTGCTGATTGGCCTGACCATTTGCGTCATGGCCTTGGTGACTTATCGGCGCAGCGGCTGGGAACTTGGCCAAGTGCGCAAGGTATTCGGCGCCGTTGCGCTGATCGCGCTGTTTGACGCGACGCTCCAATTTGCGATCCGTAACCATGACAGCCGTCTCTTATTCGCCTTTGCTTATCCGCTGGCGGCGTTCCTGATCCTCACAGGGCTCATGCTGGTGTGGAACTTGCCCCGCGTGCAGTCCGCGATTACCGCGCATGTCGTGCTGATTGGGGCTGGGGTGACGCCGTCTGGATTCGTCAACGAATTGCGCGAAAGCAGATTGGGCCAGGTCAAATTGCTGAGCGCGTCGCCGCTATCACGTTACTACGGCATCGACGCCTGGGCATGCAGGAACATCTGAAGGACCAGGCGCGCGAGGCGGGCTTTGATCCGCACAAGTTGATCACCGTACTGGCGCCGACCCTGTGGGAGCTGGCGGAGGCGCAGCAGGTGCTGGCCAGCCTGAACAAGGCGCGCTTGCCCTACAGCGTTGTCCTGCCTTTCGGAGGTCTTGCGCGGAATGGTCTGAATCTGCAGGAAATCGTCGGCGCCGATCTGGTGCTGGCCGAAGTGACTACAACGCGCGGCTCGCTGCCGGCGATGATTCTGAAGTGGATCTTCGACGTCGTTGTCTCGACCGCTTTGCTGCTGGCGCTGTTGCCGGTGCTGGTTCTGATCAGCGCCATTCTGTTGTTGGAGCGCGGACCGGTTTTCTTTGAGCAAAAGCGGGTCGGGCGCAATGACGGGCGGTTCACCTGCCTGAAATTCCGCTCTATGCGTCCGGACGCGCAGGAACGGCTGCAGACCCTGCTGGATGAAGACCCGAAGGCGCGTGAGGAATGGAGCCGGTATCAAAAGCTGTCCGATGACCCGCGGATCACCCCTCTGGGTCGGATCCTGCGCAATACGTCGCTGTATGAGCTGCCGCAGCTGTGGAACGTGCTGGTCGGCGATATGAGCCTTGTCGGCCCCCGCCCGATCGTTGCGCCCGAGATCGATGGTTGTGACGGCGACCGCGCCTATTACAACCACCCGGATTTCGTCTTCTATTCCCGCAGTACGCCGGGGATCACCGGGTTGTGGCAGGTGTCTGGACGCGCCTCCACCACCCATGACGAACGGGTGCGGCTGGATCGGTGGTATGCGCGGAATTGGTCGTTCTGGCTGCATATATACATCCTGTTCAAAACCGTGGGCGCTGTGCTTGGCCGGAATGGCAGCCGTTGATCCACCGCTTCCGTTGAAATGAAAAACGCCGCGATCTGATCGCGGCGTTTCTTTTTGTCCGGCTGTTGGTCGTTGTCGCGCGACCTACAGGACGTTTGCCTTAGGGTGATTTCTGACCAGACTGAACCAGCCGGATCAGAAAGCGCTTAGCTGGTCATCCCGTCCCAAAAGCTTTTGACTTTGGAAAAGAAATCTTCGCTTTCGGGGCTGTTTCCCTTGCTCGCCTGCTCGAACAATTGAAGGAGCTCTTTCTGCTGAGCGGTCAGGTTCACCGGCGTTTCGACCTGCAATTCCAGATAAAGATCGCCGAACTTGCCGCCGCGCAACTGCGGCATACCTTTGGAGCGCAGGCGCAGCTGCTTGCCGGCCTGACTGCCTGCAGGGATTTTCACCCGCGACCGGCCGCCATCGATGGTCGGGGCCTCAATCTCGCCCCCCAGCGCCGCAGTCGTCATTGGAACGGGAATGCGGCAGAACAGGTCCATGCCATCGCGTTCGAACAGCGGATGTTCTTCCATTTCGAGGAAGATGTACAAATCACCCGGCGGTCCGCCGCGCGCCCCGGCCTCGCCTTCGCCGGCCAGGCGGATGCGGGTGCCGCTTTCAACGCCCTCGGGAATGCGCACTTGCAGGCTACGCGATTTCGCGACGCGGCCCTGGCCCTGACAGACCCGGCACGGGTTCTTGATGGTCTTGCCGCGTCCGCCGCATGTCGGGCAGGTGCGCTCAATGGTGAAAAAGCCCTGCTGCGCGCGCACTTTGCCCATGCCGGAACAGGTTGGGCAGGTCTGCGGTGCCTCGCCGCCCTCGCTGCCAGTGCCGTCGCATGCCTCACACGCGACAGAACCGGGGACAGAGATTGTCGTCTCTTTCCCCAAAAACGCGTCTTCGAGCGAGATTTTCAGGTTATAGCGCAGATCAGACCCGCGCGTGCGCGCACGTCCGCCGCCACCGCCCCGCCTCTGACCACCCATGAAGTCGCCGAAGAGGTCGTCGAAGACATCCGAAAAGGCAGACGAAAATTCCGGCCCACCGGTGCCGCCGCGTTGACCGCCGCCCATGCCGCCTTCGAACGCAGCGTGGCCGAACTGATCATAGGCCGCCTTCTTTTCCGGGTCCTTCAGGATGTCGTAGGCTTCGTTGACTTCCTTGAACTTGTCGGCGGCCTTGGGATCATCGGTGTTCTTGTCCGGGTGCAGATCGCGCGCCAGTCGCCGATAAGCTTTTTTCAGCTCGGCTTCTGTCGCGCCCTTCTGAACGCCCAGGACATCATAAAAATCACGTTTAGACATAGGGCGTGCTCAACCTCGCCGTTGGGATGCGCCGTGATAGACGAGCGCAGGCCTTAGGGAAAGGAAAGAAAAGGGGCGGCGCAGACTGCGTCATGCGCCGCCCGAACCGGATCAGGACTTCTTCTCGCTGTCCTTGACCTCTTCGAAATCCGCGTCGACGACATCGTCCGCGTCTTTCGCAGCGTCGGCCGCGGCGGCAGCTGCGCCACCATCGTCTTCGCCTTCGGCTTCCTCCATCTGAGACTTGTAGATGGCTTCGCCCAGCTTCATCGCCGTTTCGGTCAGAGCCTGAGTTTTCTCTTTGATCGGCTCAGCATCGTCGCCCTCAAGGGCTTCCTTCAGCTCAGTGATCGCCGTTTCGATTGCGGTCTTGGTTTCTTCATCGACCTTGTCGCCATGCTCGGCCAGGGATTTCTCAGTCGAATGCACCAGGCTTTCGGCGTGGTTCTTGGCGTCGACCGCCTCACGCTTGGCCTTATCGGCTTCGGCGTTTTCTTCGGCATCTTTGACCATCTGGTCGATGTCAGCGTCGGAAAGGCCGCCTGAGGCCTGAATGGTGATCTTCTGCTCTTTGTTGGTGCCTTTGTCCTTGGCGCCAACGGATACGATGCCGTTCACGTCGATATCAAACGTCACCTCGATCTGCGGCATGCCGCGTGGGGCGGGCGGGATGTCTTCCAGGTTGAACTGGCCGAGCATCTTGTTGTCCTGCGCCATCTCACGCTCGCCCTGGAACACCCGGATCGTCACGGCGTTCTGGTTGTCTTCCGCGGTCGAGAAGATCTGCGATTTCTCGGTCGGGATCGCGGTGTTGCGGTCGATCAGGCGGGTGAAGACACCGCCCAGCGTTTCAATGCCCAGCGACAGAGGCGTAACGTCCAGCAGCGTGACGTCGGTGACGTCGCCCTGCAAAACGCCGGCCTGAATGGCGGCGCCCATGGCGACCACTTCGTCCGGGTTCACGCCTTTATGTGGCTCTTTGCCAAAGAACTTCTGAACCGTCTCGATGACCTTCGGCATACGGGTCATGCCACCGACAAGAACAACCTCGTCGATGTCGCCTGCGGAAACGCCAGCGTCTTTCATGGCTTTCTTGCATGGGTCCAGCGTGCGCTGCACCAGATCATCGACCAAGCTTTCCAGCTTGGCGCGGGTCAGTTTCAGCGTGAGGTGTTTCGGGCCGGATGCGTCTGCCGTTATGTAAGGCAGGTTGATCTCGGACTGCGTTGCGGACGAAAGCTCGATCTTCGCCTTTTCAGCGGCTTCCTTCAGACGCTGCAACGCCAGCTTGTCGCCGCGCAGGTCCATCGAGTTCTCTTTCTTGAACTCGTCTGCGAGGTAGTCAACGAGGCGAAGGTCAAAGTCTTCACCGCCGAGGAACGTGTCGCCGTTCGTGGACTGTACCTGGAATAGGCCGTCGCCGATTTCGAGGATGGAGACGTCGAAGGTGCCGCCGCCGAGGTCGTAGACAACAATGGTCTTGTCGTCTTCGGCTTTGTCGAGGCCATAAGCCAGCGCAGCCGCCGTCGGCTCGTTGATGATGCGCAGCACTTCAAGGCCAGCGATCTTGCCGGCGTCTTTCGTCGCCTGGCGCTGAGCGTCGTTGAAGTAGGCGGGAACGGTGATCACAGCCTTGTCGACGCCTTCGCCGAGATAGCTTTCAGCCGTTTCTTTCATCTTCTGCAGGATGAAGGCGCTGACCTGAGACGGCGAATACTTGTCGCCCTTGGCTTCGACCCAAGCGTCGCCATTGTCGCCCTTGACGATGGAGAAGGGGACCATGCCCTTGTCCTTGGCGACGGCTTTGTCGTCGTACCGGCGGCCGATCAGGCGCTTGACGGCGAACAGGGTGTTTTCAGGGTTCGTGACGGCCTGACGTTTGGCAGGCTGGCCGACCAGGCGCTCGCCATCATCCGTGAAAGCCACCATCGAGGGGGTCGTGCGTGCGCCTTCGGCGTTTTCCACAACACGGGGGGTCGCGCCGTCCATGATTGCGACGCAAGAGTTTGTCGTACCGAGGTCGATACCGATTACTTTAGACATGTTCAGTCCTCTTCTTCTGGCGATCTTTGACGCCGGGTCCTTGTAAGGCCCCCGGCCTCGATCCCTAGGGAGTTTCCGAAGCAGGGCCTACACGCCCTGCATTCGGGTCGCTATATAGGATGAGGGCGCTGGTGTCGCAAGAATGTGACAGGGACTTTTTCATGAGTCTTTTCAGCTTGTTTGCCGTGATAGCAGCTTGGCGATGACAAATGACAAGATGCGGGCGGTCAAGGCCGCCGAAGCGCTGCTGCGTGCGGGCGGATCAAGCTATCCCGATCCCTTCGCGGCACGCGTTGCGGGGCGGTCCAAACGGCCGCTGGCGATCTTTTCGGTCTGTAGACCTTCGGCGTGAACCACACGACGCTGGTGCCGGGGACCGAATCCGCCCTTCTGCATATCCACTCCAAGGCGGATGAGCTGATTCACGTTCTGTCAGGTCGCCCCACGCTGGTGACGGATGAGGAGGAAATCCAGTTGGAGCCGAGCATGGCCTGCGGCTTTCCAGCGGCGGGCTGGGCGCATCAGATCGTCAACCGGACGGATGACGACTTGGTGATCCTTGAAATTGGTGACAGGCATCCCGAAGACAGCGGAACCTATCCCGCCGATGACCTGTCGGTGAAAAAGGTCGATGGGGCGTGGGTGTTTTCCCACAAGGACGGAGCGCCGTCTTGAGCCTTCCGCCCGGCTTTACCCTTTACGACGCGCATTTGGATCCAGCGGCCCAATCCGCCATGGCTGCGGATCTGCGTGCCGTCGTCCGGGCCGCGCCGATGTTCCATCCGGTGACCCGCTGGGGCAAGGAAATGTCGGTGAAGATGACCTCAGCTGGCCGCGTTGGCTGGTTTTACGACCGCTGGGGGTATCGTTACGAGCGGCGCCATCCATCCGGCAAACTGTGGCTGCTGATTCCGAACTCTGTCCTGGATGTCTGGCGACGGGTGAGTGGCTGGTCAGATGATTCCGACTGCTGCCTGATCAACTACTACGCCGAAGGCGCCAGAATGGGCCTCCACCAGGACAAGGACGAAAACGCCTATGACGCCCCGGTCGTGTCCATCTCGCTCGGCTACCCGGCCCGGTTTCGCGTGGGTGGGGAGGAGCGGTCAGGCAAGACAACCTCCGTTGAGCTCAAATCAGGCGACGTCATGGTCATGGGTGGCCCAGCCCGGCTTGCCCATCATGGCGTCGACCGGATCAGTTTTGGCGTCTCGCCCCTCTTGCCCAAAGGGGGCCGGATCAACGTGACGCTGCGGGTGGTGCGTGGGGCTTGAACGCACCAACCTATACAAAAGAATATATTATTTGCGACAATAGTATATGTAAACTAGACCTATTTTCACTTCCAAGAAACCGGTGGAGTGTCGTTAATAGGATTGTTAGGGGGTCCGCCCCCACTTGGAAGGGCCTCCCCACCGGCCCAGCAGACGCGGCTTTGCTGTTGCCCGATCCGCCTCTGTTCCCCCTGACCACAAACAGACCGGGGCCCGCGACTATACTCATAGCCTTCCGCCGCGGGTCAACCGGTTGACCGACATTCCACTCGACCACATCCAACAAGGTTCAGGATCGCGGAAAAGCGCTATGCGCTGGGCACATGGCCGCCAATCGCAACAAAGCATTCCTGTACTTCCGCAGGAAAACGCACTAGACGCGCCGCTTCGCTGCCCTCAATCGGAAAGCCGATCCTTTGAAACAAGCCCTCGCCGACGCGCTGGAACATCGCGGCTATGACACGCTCACCCCGGTGCAGGAGGCTGTCTCAGATCCTGACCTCACAGGTAAGGACCTGCTCGTCTCGGCCCAGACCGGATCGGGCAAGACGCTGGGGTTTGGCCTGGCCATCGCCCCGACGCTGCTGGGTGATCGCGAAGCCTTTGGCGCCGCTGAGGCCCCGCTGGCGCTGATCATCGCCCCGACGCGGGAACTGGCCCTACAGGTCAAGCGCGAACTTGAATGGCTCTACTTCAAAACCGGCGCACGCCTGGCGTCATGCGTCGGCGGCATGGATATGCGCGACGAACGGCGCGCCCTGAACCACGGCGCGCACATCGTCGTCGCCACGCCGGGGCGCCTTCGCGACCATATTGAGCGCGGCTTTATCGATCTTGGCGACATCCGCGCCGTGGTGCTGGACGAAGCGGATGAGATGCTGGATCTCGGGTTTCGCGAAGACTTGGAATTCATTCTGGGTGAAGCGCCGGAGGATCGCCAAACGCTGCTCTTTTCGGCCACCGTGCCGAAAATGATCGCCACGCTGGCCAAGAAATACCAGAACGACGCGATCCGCGTGTCGACCACGCAGGAAAAATCCCAGCACGCCGACATCCTGTACCAGGCGATGAATGTCGCCCCGCGCGACGCCGAAAACGCCATCATCAACGTGCTCAGATATTACGAAGCGCCGAACGCCATCGTTTTCTGCAATACGCGCGCCATGGTTGGGCGGATGACGACACGCCTGTCGAACCGCGGCTTTTCCGTTGTCGCGCTGTCAGGCGAGCTATCACAGACCGAACGCACCCACGCCTTGCAGGCGATGCGCGATGGCCGCGCGCGGGTCTGTGTGGCGACGGACGTTGCGGCGCGCGGCATCGACCTGCCGAACCTCGACCTTGTCGTGCACGCGGAACTGCCCACCAATTCCGAAACCCTGCTCCACCGGTCGGGCCGCACCGGGCGGGCCGGGCGCAAGGGGACCAGCGCGCTGATCGTGCCGCCTTCGGCGCGCAAAAAGGCTGAACGCCTGCTGAAATTCGCCAAACTGAACGCCAGCTGGGACAACGCCCCTTCTGCCGACGCCGTTGCCGCAAAAGATGAAGAGCGGATGATGGACGATCCTTCCTGGCTGGAAGAGATCGGCGAAGCGGAACGTCCCGCGGTCGACAAGCTGACGGCGCGCTTCACGACGGACCAGATCGCCGCCGCCTATATGCGCCTCTACAGCGCCCGCCATTCCGCGCCTGAGGAATTGTCAGACGTTGCTGCGAAACCCGAACCCCGCGCGCCCTTTGGGCCTTCCACGTGGTTCACGATAGCAGGCGGACGGCAGACCGGCGCCGAAGCGCGGCGTATTCTGCCCATGCTGTGCAAGATGGGCGACCTGACCAAGGAAGATATCGGCGCAATCCGCGTGCGCGACCGGGAAACATTCGTCGAAATCCGTGATAGCGCCGTAAAGGGCTTTACCAACGCGCTTGGCCCCAGCATGACGGCGGAAGATGACGCGCCTGTCACCCAGCTTGACGCGCCGCCGCCGGGCATACGCTCTGGCCCGCGCCCCGGCGGCCGGCCATCTGACCGTGGCGATCGTCGGGACCGTGGTGATCGTGGTGACAGGGGCGATCGCGGCGACCGGTACGAAGGCCGCAAGCCACGCGGCGGCCCGGATCGTGCGCCGCGCGATCGTTCCTCATTCGCTGATCGCCCTCTGCGTGGTCCCCGCCCGCCGCGTGACGACGCGCCCGCGCCGCGCCCAAGATCGACGCCGCCCATTGATTACGACGACACGCCCGCCCCACGCGCCAAAAAGCCCAAACCGGCCGCGAAAAAACCATTCGCCAAAGGTCCAAAGCCAGACCTGACCCGCGGCGGCGCGGTCACGGCGCATGATGGCGGGAAACGCAAATCCACCTCTGACGATTATTCAGTTGACAGGCCGCGGTCGAAACCCAAAGGACCAAAACCGCCCAAGGGCAAACCAAACAGCAAAAAGAACAAGGCCCGCGCCGCCGCTCGCGCCGCTGAAAAGGGCGGAATGGCGAAACCAAAGCGCAACTGACAGGGCGGGTCAGCCCGAATTGCCGGGCACCTTAGCGCCCGATGCGCCGCCGGCTGAACCGGTTATTGGAGCGGATCGTGCCGCGTGACCGGCCAAACTTGTTTGACGCGCTGTTCGTCCTGCCGCCGCGCGCCGCGGGACGAAACCCTTCATTCGGGGAAAAGCCTGGCTCAACATCCTGATTGGGTGGCTTGTACGACAGCGACCTGCGCGGATCATCCGCCGCCGGGGCGCAGGCGACCAGTAGCGCTGCAAGCGCGATAAGGCCAAGGCCGGTTCTGATAGACATATGGCTGATCCTCTTGCGCTGTGCTTCCTGAGTAGACCCTGTACGAATCCAGTGATTTCCTACGCTAGCAGTCGTGCGGTTGCATAGTTGCGATACAAATCACGTCTGATGGAGCGGTGACTTCATCGCTATCGGAGGCTGCCGCCCTACGTAGCGCTCTATCAGAGACGTTGGAGGATCATGTGCCATCACCAATCAAAGCCGCCCTCACTGCGTTTGCGATTCTCATGACCGCGACGGCCTGTTCCGTGGTCGGTGGGAAAGCGGCGCCAGAACCTGATTTCACTGTTGTTCAATCCTCCGCCCCGTTTGAGGTGCGTGATTACGGCGCGCTGGTCGTGGTGAAGACACCGATGTCTGATGGTTCAAACGACGCCTTTGGGCGGTTGTTCGATTATATCTCTGGGGAAAATGGCGGTGCGCGCGATATCGCGATGACCGCGCCGATTCTGATGGCCGAGGCGGGCGAAGGCGCGAATATCGCCATGACTGTGCCGGTTCTTCAAAGCGACGGGGACGGGCTTGAGATGATCTTTGTATTGCCAGCGGATTTCACCCTCGACACTGCGCCGCTGCCAACCAACCCGGCGGTGTCGCTGGGAACCGTCCCCGCCCGCCGGATGGCGGTTGCGCGATATGCCGGGTCGCTGAATGATGATGCGCCGGAGTGGGAGGAAAAGCTGCGCGCATGGATGGCGACCAATGGCCTGCACGCGACCGGCCCCGCCGAAGTCGCGGGCTACAACCCACCGTGGACGCTGCCGGCCTATCGTCGGAATGAGGTGCTGATCCCGGTCGCCGCGAACTAAGATGGCTTTCGATCAAGCCCGTGCAGTTTGGTCAAAAACCATGACAGGAACCGTCGGCGCAAATTACGCGTTTCGATCCGTCTGGTAAGCTGGGATGATTGGAAACGCTGCGTAGCCTGGATGAACATTCGGCAAATGCTTGTCATTCCCGCCCATCCGGTTAGACGGGACTAACTTGTTTTGCGTTGACACTGAGGCTTTTCGCATCATCAACGCGTTTACTTAAGTAAACGCTGCGTGACGATGCAAAACGCCACGGTGCTTCAACGTAAACGCAAAAAGCTCTAAAGGGCGCACGCCGCCCGCCCCCGCGTGACCCGAGGCCGCCCGTGACCCCAGATCTTCTCGACACCGACGACGCAGCGGATGTTGGCGAAATCCTTGCCGCAGCGATGTTCAACGACCCGCTCGCCGCTGCCATTTTTCCAGAGGTTGAGGACCGCGAAGTGCTCCTCCCGCTCCATTTTGAAGCGCTGGCGCGGTACGCCGGGCTGTTTGGCCAGATCAACGGCCTGGGCGACCCGGCCGAGGCCGCGGCGCTGTGGCTGCCCCCGGGTGAGACATCAATGCCGCCCGAACGGCTGGTCGCGGTGGGTCTGAACACCCATGCGGGTGTCGTCGGCGCTGATGCGTCCGAGCGGTTTTTTGCGGTGATGGAACATATGGAAACTGTCCATGGCGAACTGATCGACCGCGATCACTGGTATCTTCAGCTTGTTGGCGTTGCGCCAGATGTCCAGCAGGGCGGCTATGGTGCCGCTTTGCTGACGGAGGTGTTGGAGGAAGCGGATCAATCCCTCCAACCTGTCTATACGGAAACCTTTGCACCTGAGACTGTCGCGTATTTTGAAGGTCAGGGTTTTGAAGTCATGGCCGTCGACCATGACCCGGCGCTGGGCCTGAAGTACTGGGCGATGATCCGCGAACCCATCGCCTGAACAGCGACGCCTTCCTTGGATCGAAGATAGCAAAACGCGCCCGCTCACTCACGCTCGGACATCTGAAGGGCAGGGCTTTGAAGCCATCAAAAGGGGAAAAGTTAACAAATCCCTAAAGTATATATATATATTTCATAG
>CBFHXH010000127.1:0-11032 GCA_965659735.1 uncultured Pikeienuella sp. | reverse complement strand
CAGGATATCGCACATATCCATCACATCCTCGGCGTTCTTCGGGCGGGTGGTCATGCCCATGAACGTCTTGTCGGAATGCTTCATCGACGAATAGGTGATACGCAGATGCCGGTGGCTGATGACATGATCCATCGGCTCCACAATGTGGTGGGCGGATGAATGCAGCGCGGGCAGCATGTGGCTGAGCTTGTGGAAGTTGGCCAGATCATCCAGCGTCGGGCCGCGGCGCTTATCCTCAAGGTCCCTTAGGTATGGCGCGCCGGTCATGGGGATGAAGATCGAATGATCCTTGCCGAAGGGCAGGGATTTGGCCGGGTTCCGCGCGTGATAGGTAAAGCTTTCGGGGATCGATTTGATCAGCTCTCTGACCATGCCGCGGTCGAAATGGATGCGCGCGCCGGTTTCGTCTTCGTCGCGAATGTCCGCACCCGCCTTGCGCCAGTCATCGATGGCAACCGGATCGCGGAAGATGACGCCGACATTTTCCAAGATGTCCATCGACGCGTTGTCGATCTTTTCGATCTGCTCCTGATCCATCGGTTCGGTCAGCGGCATGCCGCGCTTCAGGGCGGGCAGCATCGCGTCATCGATATGGGTGCGCAGTTCCCGGCGAGAATCCCGCCCGCCACGGCGGGTGCGTTTTTCTTCTGCAACGGCGGTCATGGGCGTCGTCCTGCGATAGTGTGAACGTCAAATTCGGGCGCTGGTGTAGGGTGGGCCTGGGGCCCACCGGCAATCATCGAAAACGGTATGAAATCCAAAAGATTAACAAAACCTGATTTCAAACGATTACAATGGCTTAGGCGTGGTTTCACGCGTGCAACCACAGCAGGTTTCACACCATTCATCCCACGTTGTCCCCAGCGTTCGGATCGCTCAGATCCACCCATATCGTCTTCAGCTCGGTGTACTGGTCATGCGCGTGCACGCCATTATCCCGTCCGCCAAAGCCGGATTGTTTGTAGCCGCCAAAGGGGGTGGAAATGTCACCCTCGCCATAACAGTTCACCGTCACGGTCCCGGCCCGGATATCCCGCGCCGCCCGGATCGCCCGGCGGGCGTTGGCGGTGAAGACGGACGCCGTCAGGCCATAGTCGGTGTCGTTGGCGACGGCGATCGCCTCCTCGACGGAGGCGACCTCGATCACGGTCAGGACCGGGCCGAAAATCTCGTCCTTCGCCAGTTTGTCGGATGCCTTGGCTTCGTAGATCGTCGGGGCGACGAACGGGCCTTCTGCCTCGCCGCCCGCGATGGCGCCCTTCTTCAGGTACTTCTTCACCTTCTTCAGATGCTCGCCATCGACTAGCGCGCCCAGATGGTTCTGGGGGTCCAGCGGATCACCCGTTTTCCAGCTGCGAAGCCGGGCGAGGATCCGCTCCATAAGCGGTTCTTTCACCGACTTGTCGACGATCAGCCGCGAATTGGCGGAACAGTTTTCGCCCATATTCCAGAAGGCGGCGTTCACGATATGCTCGGCCACCAGATCCAGGTTCTCAGCATCGTCCAGCACCACGGCGGGGTTCTTGCCGCCGCATTCCAGCACGACCTTCTTCAGGTTGCTGTCGGCGGCGTAGCGCAGGAACCGCCGTCCGGTTTCGGTCGAGCCGGTAAAGCTGACCATGTCGACATCCATATGGAGGCCGAGGGGTTCACCGACATCCGGGCCAAGCCCGGGCAGAACTTGAAGCACACCTGATGGTAGGCCCGATTCATAGGCCAGCTCTGCGACCCGAAGGGCTGTCAGCGAGGTTTGCTCAGCCGGTTTCACAATGACCGAACAGCCCGCCGCCAGCGCAGGTCCGATCTTCCAGGCCAGCATGAGCAGCGGGAAGTTCCAGGGCAGCACAGCGCCGACAACCCCGATGGGTTCACGCACGATCATCGCGATGTGGTCGTCAGACGCCGGCGCGGTCTGGTCATAGATCTTGTCGACCGCCTCGGCGTGCCATTTGATCGTGGCGATGGTCTCAGGCAGGTCGATCGTCTCGCAGTCGAGGATCGGCTTGCCGCTATCCAGGCTTTCCATGACTGCCAGTTCGCGCCGGTTTCGCTTGATCAGCTTGGCCAGCTTGATGAGCACGTCTTTGCGGTCCGACGGGTGCATCTTGGACCAATGGCCCTGATCAAACGCCTCGCGCGCCTTTTTCACAGCGAAATCGACGTCCTTGGCGTTGCAGGCGGCGATTTCAGCAATCGTCTCGCCGGTCGCGGGGTTCACTGTGATTAGCGTATCGCCAGACCCTTTGCGGAACTTGCCGTCGATGAAGGCCGCGCGGGGGAAGTCGATTGAACCGGCCAGCGCCGCGTATTCGTCTTTGGTCAGTAGGTCCATCACTTACCCTCCTCAATCGCCTTGATCGCCGCGTTCATCGTGCGGACAACCTCGTCAAATTTACGCTTCTCGTCTTTGTTCAGGGGATACATTGGGTGGCGCGGGGGGCCGCAATCGATGCCGCGGCTGGTCATGCCGTACTTTATGCATTGAACGAATTTCCCGCCCTGCTCTAGCACCCGCATCAGGGGCATCATTGCCGACATGATGCGGCGGCCCTTGGTGAAGTCGCCCTCGACAGCGCAGGCCTTGTGCATGGCGATGTGCGCTTCGGGCGCAAAGTTCGATCCGGCGCAGACCCAGCTGCGCGCGCCCCAGGCAAAGAATTCCAGCGCCTGATCATCCATCCCGCAGCTCAGTTGAATATGGGGATAGTCGCGGGCCAGCATGTGTAGGCGATCCGGCGAGCCGGAGCTTTCCTTGATTGCGCAGAAATTCGGCGAGCGCCCCAGTCGATCCAGTGTGTCCTGATCCATATCCACGCTCATCCGGCCTGGATAGTTGTAGAGCATGACCGGCAGGTTTGCGGCCCGGTCGATCGCCAACGCATGCAGGGCAATCTCGCGGCCGGTCGGGTAGGTGTAGGGGGGCGTGGTGACCAGAAGGGCGTCAGCGCCGACATCTTTTGCCGCCTCCGCGTACATGATTGCGTCTTCGGTCCGCATCGCGCCGGTGCCGACGATCAGAGGCAGGCGGCCTTTGATCAGGTCCTTCGCCAGCGCCATCATCTCAATCCGCTCTTCCGGCGACTGGGCGTAGTATTCGCCCGTAGTTCCAGCGACGATCAGGCCGTTCACGCCCTTGTCGATCAGAAACTCGATCACCTCGCCGAACTTGACCTTGTTGATCGAGAAATCCGGGTCATGAGGTGTAACGACCGGGGTGTAGATCCCCTCAAACTGCATTGCGTTTCTCCGACAGGTTAATCACGTCATTGGGCAGAGGGTCGGGGCGAACGAAGCGCTCGATCCGATCCCGGCTGAGGTCCCAGTGTTGTAGGGTTAGGTCGACGGCGACGGCCGCTTCGCCAGCTTCGATGGCGGCGATCATCGCGTCATGCTGCTGGCTTGCCTTGGTGATCGCCAGGCTCTCCGCCGGGGCGGCTGGGCGGTAGAACATTTGGGCGAGGCGAGTGTGATCGATCAGCAGCCTGTTCAGTGATGGCGCGAGATAGTCGTTCATCGCCATCTCGCCGATCAGACGATGAAAATCGTGGTTCGCCAGTGACATATCGTGGGGGCGCGATGCGGCGACAGCATTTTTGAAGCGGTCCTGCGCTTCCTGCAGATCATCCAACTGGTTGAGCGTCCGGTTCTCCGCCGCCAGCCGGGCGACTGACGAATAGATCAGCGGCGCGGTCTGAAAGAAGGTCCGCATGGTGCTCAGATCCATCGACGCGACCTTGGCGCCCCGGTTCTCAGCCAGCGTGACATACCCTTCGCCCGCCAGCCGCTGCAGCACCTCGCGCAGCGGAGTGCGTGAGACGCCAAATTCCTCGGACAGCGCGCTTTCGTCCAGCGCTGCACCTGGCACGATGGCCATGGTGAGGATGCGGGTGCGGAGCTCGGACAGGCAATCGAGTTTGCGATTCTGCTTCATGCAGAGACGCTAATCAAATTGTATACGAGTTGTATACAGAGTTTGTGCTAGGCGTGCCCCACCCAGAAGGGATCCTACAGCGTCGTGGACCAGACAGCCGCTAATCCAGCAGCGAAGAGGGCGACGCTGATCGCCGCCAGTTCAACGACGTCGCGAGATGACTGACGCATTTTGCGGCGATTGGATAGAGCGAGGAAGCGCCGTTCGGCGCGATCTTCGATAAAGGCGGTCCGTACTTCAGCCATGCTGCGGCGCAGCCAACCGTCGGTGCGGGTCGTTGGGATATGAGCAATGTCTGTCGCCTTTCCTTTGCTACGCGCCATCGATCTCGGCGAGTCGAAGCAAAGATGGCGGACGAGCGCATCTGGCGCAGGGCGGCATCGATATAGCCAGGAAAGCCTTGCGAGTAGAGGGCTATGCCAAGGTATAGGCGCGCTCCCGCAGGGCGGGTGACAGCGAAATTTCAGATTGTGCTTTTAGCGGCGAAAGCCAGCCATCCACCCTTCCATCGCGTCCCGCGCGATGCTGAGCGAACGGGCGACAGGCGCCAATTCAGATGTATGGCGTCGCCATGCGTCGATTTGGGGGGGTATAGTAAGGTTTCGACCCATTTCGGCCGCCATCAGCTCCGCCATCTGGATCGTCACCGGATAAGCCAGATCGGCGAAGGTTGGCGCTGCGCCAAATACAAAAGGGGCAGGGTCGATCATTTCGTCCAGCCGCGACAGTGCGGCTTCAACAGCGGCGACGCCTGCATCGACGCCTTCGCCGTCTGCGCGCCAATCGCTTTTGATGACGGGGAACAAAGTGCGCGCCGCCGCCTCAACCCGTGTGTCGTGGAACCCCAACAGGCCACGCACGGTAGCCGCCCGGAGCGGATCACTTGGCATCAGCCCGGGTTCGGGGGCGAGCGCCTCCAACAATTCAATTATTGCATTGCTGTCATGCATGGGCGCGCCGTCGATCACCATGCCGGGGACCGAGCCTGCCGGCACGATTGCGCGATAGGCGGGGGAGCCATACCCGTCGGGCGGCGTCAGTTCCGTGTACTCCAGCCCTTTCATATCCAGCACGATGCGCACCTTGGCGACAAAGGCGCTGACGGCCACACCATAGAGTGTAATGTCGGGCATCAGCCTTCCCCCCGCAATGTCGGTATCCCGACGCCCGCGGCGTCAAAGCCGCCATCCACCGCCAGGACCTGTCCGGTGATAAAGCTGGCGTCGTCCGAGCACAGAAACCAGATTGCGGCGGCAAGCTCGCTTTCCAGGCCATAGCGTCCCAGCGGAATATGATCGCGGTAGTCTTTGCGAATGGCCGGCGTGTGCACCTTTGCCGCCATCGCGGTTTCAACAGGCCCGGGCGCAACGGCGTTGACGCGGATGTTCTGTTCGGCCAGCTCAACCGCCTGCTGCTTCGTCAGATGTGCGACAGCGGCTTTTGATGTGCCATAGGCGGATCGCAACGTGCTGGCGCGCAGGCCAGAAATGGACCCGATGTTGACGATGGCGCCGCCTTGTCGCGCGATGATTGGGGTGATCGCCTGGCTCATCAGAAAGACACCGTCCAGATTGGTGGCCATGATCTGACGCCAGAGGTCAAAATCGGTGGCGTCAACCGGGCTGAAATCGGCGACCCCCGCATTGTTGACAAGCGCGTCGATGCGACCAAAGGCGCCGTCAATTTCATTCGTCGCGCGGGCCACCTGATCGGGGTCAGAAACGTCGCAAATGACCTTGATCGCGTCATTGGAACCGAGTGCGACATGCGCGGCGGAGAGTGTTTCCGCCTCACGGTCCAGCATGGTGACGCGCCAGCCTTCGGTGAGGAACCGTTGGGCGGCGGCAAGGCCGATCCCGCGCGCAGCGCCAGTGATAAGAGCAGTTTTCTGTGTCATGGCGCGACCCTATCGGCGTCTTGATAGCGGCGCTAGGCGGATTTGCTGAGCCGTCGTTCCCGCCAGAAGATGAATAGCCCCGATCCGACAATGATCGCGACGCCGATCCATTTTTCGCCGCTCATGAAGTCGCCAAAGATCAGATAGCCATAGATCGTCGCCGCCACGATTTCGAGATATTGCAGTGGCGCAAGAACCGACGCAGGCGCATAGCGAGACGCAAACACGATCAAAAGGTGGCCCGTTGTGGCGACGACGCCAACGCCCAACAACATCAGTATGAAGTAAGGGCTGGGCCAAACCGGATCAAAGGTCGGATCACCTGTGCCTTCGCCAAACATCAGAACAACGGACATAAACAGAAAGCCCGCAACGCCTGCATAAGTCTGCATAGCGAACGGGTCCGACCGGGGCGCCAGATGACGCGTCAGGATCATGTAGATCGCGAAGGTCAGCGCGGTGCCGAGCGGCAGCGCCGCAGTCCAGCCAAGCTCCTCATAGCTTGGTTGGATCACGATCATCGCACCGACAAAACCAACGCCGCAGGCGGCGTACCGGCGCCAGCCAACCTTTTCGCCCAGCAGCCAGGCGCCCAGCATGATCAGGATGAAGGGCTCCACAAAGAAGATCGCGATGGCGTCCGCGATGGGCATGTGCCTGAGCGCTTCGAAAAAGAAGACGGTCGCAATGGCCATCATAACCCCCCGCCCGGCATGCATCATCAGATCGTGTGCGGGCATGGCCACAAAGGCGCCGCGCCACAAAACGATGGGTGCAAGGAACAGCGTTTGCAGCAAGAACCGAGCAAAGGTGATCTGCGCCGCCGGGATTTCCTCGGTCGCCAGTTTTGCAAAGACGTCGATGGCTGGGGCATAGGCGGCGAAAGCGATGAAAAGGATTACGCCTTTGACGACTTGATTGTCCAGATTTGCAGGGGTGGCAGCATGGATCATGCTGGTGGCTTATGCTCCGCCCGGCTTAAGGTCACGCCTGTTACCGACCGACCCAGAGTGAAAGGGGACAGGCGCGCGGTCAAAGAGGCCGGCGTTTCGACACGCGGTCAACAAGCTTGCCAGTCGCAAGCAGTTTCGCCCGCACAACAGAATGATCGCGAAAGCCCATCTTGGTGTAAAACGCCAGTCCTTCGAAATTATCGGCGCGGATCGTGGCGTTAATCTTGGTAAAGCCGTTTGCTGCGGCGGCCGCAAACGAGGCCACGCTCAGCCTTGATCCGACGCCGCGGCCCTTTTCACCGATGCGCACGAAGGTTGCAATGTCGGCGATATGCGGCGGCAGGGCAGGGTGTACCTTGATGCTTTGGTAGCCGACGACATCTTCGCCATCGACGGCGACGTGGCAGGCGTCGCGCGGGGCGAGGGCGCTGAGGAACACTTCCTGCTCCGCCAACGTCAGTTCTTTGGGCATGGCGGTAGTTCCGCCCTCGCGGATCAAGGGGTTCAGCACGTCGATCATGTCCTCCGCATCTGACAGACGTGCGGGGCGGATAAGGATGGTCATCCGCCTGTCGTGCTCATGTGCCGACCCATTTCGCCCGCAACTTTCTGGCGGGAATAGTCGAAATCATGGCCTTTGGGTTTGCGGGCGATCGCCTCAACGATGGTGTCGATCAAAGCTTCATTCCCCTCATGCTCGCGCAGCGGGGTCAGCAGATCTGCATCGTCATCCTGGCCGAGGCACATGTACAGCTGCCCGGTGCAGGTGATCCGCACCCGGTTGCAGCCTTCGCAGAAGTTATGCGTCAGCGGCGTGATAAAGCCGATGCGACCGCCGGTTTCTTCGGACCGCATGTATCGCGCCGGGCCACCGGTGTTCAGGGGCAGCGGGGTCAGTGTATGACTGACGCCGATATCGCGCCGGACCTGGTTGAGCGAATAGTACTGGTCCAGCCGGTTCTCGTTGCCGATATCGCCCATCGGCATCACCTCAATGAAGGTGATGTCCATCCCGCGGGCATGGGACCAGTCGACCATCTTGACGATCTCATCATCGTTCACGCCTTTCAGCGCGACGGCGTTGATCTTGACCGCCAGCCCAGCCTCTTGCGCGGCGTCGATCCCGTCCATGACCTGCGAAAAGCGGCCCCAGCGGGTGATGTCTGCGAATTTCTTTTCGTCCAGCGTGTCGAGCGAGATGTTCACCCGCTTCACGCTAACATCCGCCAGTTGCTTGGCGAAGCGGCGCAGCTGTGAGCCGTTGGTGGTCAAGGTCAGTTCCTCCAACCCGTCGCCCAGTCGGCGGCCCATCGCTTCGAAGTATTTCATGATGTCGCGGCGGACCAGCGGCTCCCCACCCGTTATGCGCAATTTCTTGACGCCAAGATCGACAAAGGCGGAGGAGACACGCTCCAGTTCCTCAAGTGTCAGCAGTTCTTTCTTGGGCAGAAACGTCATGTTTTCTGACATGCAATAGACGCAGCGGAAATCGCAGCGATCAGTCACCGACACCCGCAAATAAGTTATGGGGCGATTGAACGGATCGATCAGAGGTGCGTGTTTGATCATGTCTCATCCCTATGGCTTTGGCGAAAGTAGGGTTAGACCTATCCTGATTCAACCGCTGATCTTGTGGTGCTATTGCAGCTTACGTTCGGTTTTCCAATTGAATATAGACGTTTCGTCGCCTAAAGTTTTAATGAAAATTGAGCAACACCGCAGCAGCGATCTTCGAGGGGGGCGGAAAGTGGTCAGGATAATTTCCGATAGTCGAAGCAGACTTGCGCCCCTTGCGATTTCCATAGTGGCGCTGACCGTTGCGGCCTGCCAACAACCACCGCAAAGTGGGGCGGCGACGCCCGCGGTTGCGGCGTCCGTGCAAACGTCTTCTGCCGCGCCCACTTCTCAGCCTGCGCCCGTAGCGGCGCCACTGCCGACAACCCCGCAAACGGTCTATTCGCTCGCTCGTGTGACCCCTGTCATCCCAGCGAATTCCGATACGGGTTGGTTCACACGAGGCGGCGGATCCCCTCGCGATGTCGGCGCATTTGTCGGCAGTGCGGTGATTGAGGGGCTGTCAGCTGAATTTACCGGCGCCAGACCGATGGCGTTGGAACTTGTGATCCGTCGGTTCCGGCCTGTCACGGAAACAGACGCAGCCCTTTCGGGGGGCACGCATCTGGTCGAAGCTGAATTCAACCTGCGCGACGACGCGACAGGCGAATCGCTTAGCGAGGCTACGCTGAACATGGATATTTTGGCCATCGGCGGGGTCGCAGGCCAGATTGCGCGGAATGCCGGCCGAACGCCCATGGTTCGGATCAGAGAACGTATTGTCGCTGTTGCGTCCGTCTGGGCGGCGGGGGTGACTTGCGTCGACTTACCTTGCCCGACGCAAATCGTTGCGCCCACACCTGAACCAGCACCCGCTCCGCAGCCTCAGGCTGCGCCAGCTCAGGCGGGCAGCCCGTTTTTCAGAAGCCCGGATTCCGAACCTCCGGTCCTGCCGCAAACCGCTCTCTTAGGCCGGCAATAGCGCGCGAATGATCCGCTGAGTCGTCGGCAAGGTAATATGGTGCTGGAAATTGCAAACCTGCCCTCCGTTTGGGACGGAGACGCCACGACGGGCGGTGTATGGGTCGCCTTGCCCTATACGCCGGCCTATCGCCGCGCGGTTGTCACCAACCCGGTAAACGGTCGGACGATTGAGGCCAACCTGTTCTGGCGCGATCCACAGGCAGGCGGAGGATCTACCCTGTTGTCCAGCGAAGCAGCGCAGGCGCTTGGCGTTTCGCCTGGTCAGGTGACCAATTTGGGCGTCAAGGTGATCGCCGCCGACTAAGGCGACCCTCTCTCAGCCGTGATGACTGACGGTCTGGCGGCGACCGCTCAGCCCGTCTAGCCTGTCCAAATATTGCGGGAGAGAGCCATGACCAAACCGAACGACAGAGCACGCGCAGCCGTCATCGGCGCGCTGACAGCGGACGCCGCCACGATGGGGTTCCACTGGCTGTATGACCAGGCGCAGATCGCGTCGATCGCGGGCGATGCGCCCGAATTTCATGCCCCAAACGCTGCTGAGTTCGAAGGCAAGGGCTTTTTCGCCCATGGCGGCAAAGCGCCGGGTGAACTTTCGCATTACGGCGCCCAGATGATGGCCATGGCCACATCGATCGCCCGGACGGGCGCTTATGACGCCGATGACTACGCGGCCTCCTTCAGGGAATGGTTTGGGTACGGCGGTGGATGGGTCGGATATATCGACCGGCCAACCCGCGCGACGCTGAACGCCATGGCGGCTGCGGAGGCTGCCGAAACTCCGCTGACCGCGTGCGGCGCTGACGATGCGCAATTGCCAGCCGTCAGCAAACTTCCGCTGCTGGTCGCCCGCCACTTCGATGCACCGGACCTGGCCGCAATGGTCGACAGCGCCGTGCGGGTGACGAACGATCGCGACGACAGCGCGGCGTGGGGGCAGGCGACCACCCGCATGATCGCTGCGGCCATACAGGGCGCCGCGCCCCTCGACGCCGTCGCAGCGGCTCGAAGGGGCGCAACGGATCAAATTACCGCACAGATCGACAGCGCATTGTCGATGAAGGAAAGCACAACGGCTGAGGTCGCAATTGCGCACGCATTACATTGTCAGTTGGAAAAAGCGTTTCCCGTGCTAATTCATGAGATAGCAACGGCCGAGACGTTTTCGTCCGCGATCCGTGCCAACATACTTGCTGGAGGCGATAATTGCGGCCGGTCGATTGTGATTGGCTCTGTCCTTGGCTCCTGCTTCGCTGGCGACCCCGATCGCGCCGCGCCTGCCAGTTGGATCGCGAAAGTGAAGGCGCCGGGCGATTTGTTGGCGATGTTCTGACCAGAGACCAAGCGACGTAAGTCTGTGCGAGCGTGCAGAGTGCGCCGTGTTTTCAGGAAAACCACATTGGTTTGGGCGACGGTGAAAGCGTCGCGGTTCAAGCGCGAACGGCCAGCCATAAAAACATAATAGGTCCAGCCGGAAAACTCCTAAGCAGCCCGTCATCCACGCGGATTTTTGTGATCCCAAATCGTCTTCCTCTGTGATTGTGAAAAGGGGCTTTTCACCTACCTCAAAGACGTCGACAGGGTAGAATGGTCGCAACGAGAAACTGTCGGTTGGATCATAAATCAGGATCGGTCCGTTTGAGGTTTGCTCGTATATGTAACCCCGCGCGCTGATCGATCCCCTTTCAGAATCTTAAGGCTGAAGCGTCCGTT
>CBFHXH010000126.1:0-11103 GCA_965659735.1 uncultured Pikeienuella sp. | reverse complement strand
CATAAAGTGACTTATCGCGCCGCTTGACCGCGCCGCGGACTTGCTTGGCGCTGGCCGTTCGCACCATGCCGCCTGCCTTATGGCCGTGGTTCTCCGCTTTGTCTGTGCTGATCTCGCAATGATCCGCTAGAAGTTTCAATTTGCCCTTGGGGTCCTGCGTCAGTTCCTCGTATCGGCTTGTCATCAAAATGTCTGGTGGAAGAAACTTGGCCCAATGATCTATCAATCGGTCCGCCGTATCTGCATAAGCCGCCAGATCGCTAAGCTGGTACGTCCACTCATTCCCCATTGTGAAGTTCTTGGTATAGCTGGAAAACAGAGTGTCGAACCGGTCGCGGCGCGTTTGGATGATGCGCGCATTGGGAAACGCCGCCCAGATCTGTCCGAGAAATAGGAAGTTTTCCAGATATTTATCGAGGAACGCGCCCACCGGAGCGAGGTCGGAAACATAATCTCGGTATATTGCGGTGGCATGTGCTTGTATGAGTTCGCTAAACGCATCGGCATGAGGCCCACCGATTGTATCAAGTTGCCCAATGATCTGAGTTGCGAGCATTCGGCGCTCGCCCAGATCTACAACGCTCTCATCACCGCAAATAAGACGGCCGGTCAGTGTTGATTCGCTACGGGGCAGGCCGACGATGAAGATGAGGCGGCGTTCATCAACTGAACCTGTCTACAGCCGGCGTAGATATTCGGTTGTGAAGGTCTGTTCGATCCGCAGCAAAAGAGCGGCATGCGTTGCAGCGTTGAATGGGCGGGCCAAACCGGCGCGGCGGGCAGCTGCGGCGTCACCCCAGGCAGCGATTGCTTCTTTGTGCGCACCCATTTGATCGTGAAGATGCGCCCGAGGTACCCAATCGCAGCAACGTCGTCTGGCGCTTCAGGTCTCAGTCGATCAATCTTGGCAAGTCATTCAGCACTTTCCTCAGGCTCCAACAGATCTGCGAGGTTATGATAGGCGGCATAGTGGTCAGGTTTTAACGCTATGGCGCGCAATAAATGGCGGCGCGCGTTTTCGAAATCTCCTAAGAAATAGGCGGTTAACCCAACATCGTTCAATGTTGGTGCTGTTGATACGGCTTGGTCGATCAACTCCGCAGGGCCAAACTCCGATCTTGTTGGTGGTGACGCTCTCGTCTTTCAGATCGACCGTCTCGATAGTGCCGTTGGCGATTTTATTGGTCGTAACTGCGTCGTCGGCGATAGCGAGGTTCTGGATCGCCCCCGTCTGGTCCACCGCTTCAAGCGTTCCTGATGGTCCGACAATTACGAATCGACCCAACGCATCAAACGTAGAGCCGGAGGTAAGGTTAGGTATGTTGACAGTATCGCCCGAGCCGCCGAGCACAACCTGATTGGCTACATTCGCCACTGCGCCAGTGCCAATCGCCGTCGAGCCAATGGCGTTCGCTTCAGCGCCACTGCCGATCGCAATCGAGTCATCTGCTGTGGCGTCCGTGGAAGCGCCAGTGCCAATCGCCACCGAGTCGGTGCCGTCTGCAGTGGCGGTTACGCCTATTGCTATGGATCCAGCAACCGCTGTTGTTGTGACGCCTGCGCCAGTTCCATCTGAAAATGGACTGCCAATCTCTATCCCTTGCGCATCTGCGCTCAGCGCGAAGGCTGGAACCGTAGTCGTCAGAGCGGCATATGCCGTCTTTTTGCCCAGATTACCCATACCCTATTCCTCTCGCTTTGCCGCGTGAGGTGGCCGTGTTGGACGCTAACTACGCTTCCAAGAGTGCTTTGATTTTTCAATAATTGCGCACCTCAAAGGGTGATGCAACAGTCCCACAGACCCACCAAAACTCACGCATACTCTTTTGCTCCTGCCGCACATTTCACCAAGTTTGACGCGAATTCTATAAATATTGAAATTAAATCCACCCCTTAAGTCGCATAACGCAAAGGGAAAATCATTCTGGGGTATCTTTGTGTGGGAAAATTAGGGTTATCTTCGATACACTATGCCCAAAGTCGTTGTAAAGTCGCATTTCTAGCGTGTCAGTTCTTTCATCGCGCCTTCGATTCCTTGAAGCGTCATTGGGTACATTCGATCAGCAAAGATTTGTTGGATCAAAGAGGTGGAATGGGAATACTGCCAACGGATTTCTGGCACGGGATTGATCCATGCGGAGGATGTCCAATGGTCTAATGCGCGGCGCAGCCAAACCTCGCCGCTTTCCTGATTCCAATGCTCAACCGCGCCGCCGGGTTGGACAATCTCATAGGGAGACATCGCGGCGTCACCCACAAAAACGCATTTATAGTCCGGGCCAAACGTGCGGATCACTTCCCAGGTAGGGGTTTGAGCGTCCCAACGGCGTGCGTTGTCCTTCCACACGCCTTCATAGAGACAGTTGTGAAAGTAGAAGTGCTCCATGTGTTTGAATTCGGTGGAAGCTGCTGAAAACAACTCCTCCACCACCTTCACATGGCCGTCCATTGACCCGCCAATATCAAGGAACAGCAAAACCTTGACGGCGTTCCGTCGCTCAGGGCGGGTTTTGACGTCCAGATAACCATTTTCCGCCGTAGAGCGGATTGTGTGGTCCAGATCCAGTTCTTCAACCGCACCGTCGCGGGCCCAACGGCGAAGGCGGCGCAACGCCACTTTGATGTTACGTGTGCCGATCTCAACGCTGTCGTCTAGATTTTTGAATTCACGCTTGTCCCAGACTTTCGCCGCCTTGCCGTGTCGACTTTCCTTTTGCCCAATCCGTACGCCTTCGGGATTATAGCCGTAGGCGCCGAAGGGCGAGGTGCCAGCGGTGCCGATCCATTTAGATCCGCCCTGGTGGCGCTTTTCCTGTTCTTCCAGACGCTGTTTCAACGTCTCCATCAGCTTTTCCCAACCACCGAGCGCTTCGATTTCCTTTTTTTCGTCTTCGGTCAGCATTTTCTCAGCGAGCTTGCGAAGCCATTCTTCAGGCAGGTCCATCGCGTCAACGCCTTCGTCGGCACCAACTGTTTCAATTCCTTTGAAGCATTGACCGAACACTTGATCGAATTTGTCGAGATGACGTTCATCTTTTACTAGCGCCGAACGAGCGAGGTAATAGAACTCTTCGATGTCATACATCGAAACACCCTTATCCATCGCCTCTAACAGCGTCAGATATTCGCGCAGTGTGCACGGCACCTTGGCGTCGCGCAGGGTCAGGAAAAAGCTGTTGAACATTGCGTTATCCTAGAAGGGTGTAGGGGGCACTAGGCCCAGGCGCACCAGTATGAGTGTTATCAAGAAAGCCAATAACCCGAAACCGACCGCGTGCGCGATGGCGAACTGCCATTTGTCGCCTGACGCTCCGCCACGTCGCGCTGCGCGGCGCCAACCTGTTATAAAGCCCGCGATCAGGGCGATGATGGGGATCATGTTCGTCTCCGTTCAGCCGTTCGCAGGGATCAGGCCGATGTCTATGAATTCTGTGCGCCAGCCCGCCACGGCCCGGCTGTCGCCGCCGTACACATAGCGCGCCCAGTCCAATGCCTCCAGCGCTGTTTCGGCGCCTTCCGTCCAGCGGCCAGTCTGGCTGAGAGCGATCGCCCGCCAGCGCAATGCATGCGCCAGTTGCCAGTCTGCGCCATGCGCCGCGAACACCGGAATTGCTTTTTCGATCAGCTCCAGGCCGGCGTCGTGAAGATCGAGGTTGATCAAATTGATCGCCAGCTCTGATCGGACGCGGGCCAGATGAGGCGAAGTTGGTGGCAAGGCGCGTTTGTGCGCATACTCGGCCCGCGTCAGGTAGGTGACCACGCCGCGGGGGTCGTCATTCTCAAAGGCCACAAATGCCGCGGCTTTATACGCCTCGCCAAGCCGATGAGGCACGGCACCCGGTGTTTGCGCCAGCGAAATTGCAGCGCTTGCGGCCTGAACCCGTAACTTGTAGCCGCTTTCATTTTCGGCCAGCGTCAGTGCGCGGGCGTATTTGTCGCCGATCTTGTCAGAAGGTCTATGTTCGCGGCCAAGCGCTGCTGCGTTCGCCCTTAAGGATTTCAACGCCCGTGCATTCGCTGGTTCTGGCTTCAGCCCATTTCTGAGCGTTTCATTATAAAGTGCTTTGAGCATGAGGAAATCAAAGCTTGTCGGCCAAACGTGCGCATTGTCATCATTGAACATCGAGTCGTCGAGGTCGCTCAAGTCATTACCTGGGCCCAAAGCTTGCGTGACCTCTTCCAAAATGCATGATCTGATTTCGTGCGGAGGGGCGAAAGCCGGTATGAATACAGTGATGGCTTCATAGCGTTCAATCGCGTCCCAGCCGACGTCACCGCGCGCGTCACGTCGTTTGAATTCGGCCCAATCTAAATCAAAGGGGATGAAGAAGCACAGCGCATTGGCGGCAATTTCATCCATTTCAGCACGCGGCGCGCTGCGCAGAATGATATCTCCTTTGCCGCCAAAATCCGCGCTCACACTAAGACCCGGCGCGTTCGCGCGGATGCGTGCCAGCAAGTCCTCGAGAAACGGGCGGTACTGCGCCAGCTCGTCCGACGCCAGCGAAACAGTCACCGGTTTTTCCCACTTGAGCAGCACCGGAACAGGATCACCCCATTCGGTCTGAAACATCAGACGATCAAAATCGCGGACCAGGCTTTCCGCCGTCCACCGAACAGGCTGAGTTCCAATTGCCTCGCCATATCCTAGAAAGTTTGGTCTTTGTGTCAGCGACTGCGGTGCAGATCGGTCGGTTTCGCGATAGATTGAGGGTTCGGGCGTGGATGCGCAGGCGGCCAACGCCAGTGCGAACAACGCCCAAATACGCATCAGCGATTATACCGGATGAACGGCGTCTTCTGTGCCACGCGGTCGTAGAGCTGGCGCGCCGTATAGTTGAACTCTTGCGTCAGCCAATAGACCGACGGGGCGCCAGCGGCATCCGCCTCTGCATACACTGCTTCGATCAATGCCCGCCCCGCGCCTGTTCCGCGGGTTTCCGGGTCTACATAAAGATCTTGCAGGTAACAGCAGTTTTCAACTTTCCATCCGTGCCGATGGAAAAGATAGTGCGTCAAACCCACTGGGTTGCCGTTAACTTCTGCAATGAGACCGTTGAATTCATTTGAATCTTTGGAATGAAGGCGTTCCCATAATGTAAGATACACCTCTTCTGTAACCGTGGTTTCATAGAATTCCAGATAAGCCGTCCACATCCGACGCCAGGCAGGGTGATCGTCTTTCGTCAGGGGGCGTACAAGGTTCATCGGGGCCTCATGCAAGAATTGCCGCAGTCAGGATCGACAGCGCAGTGGACAGGATGACGGCCTTGGCGATGGATTCAACCCTCACGCCGTATTTGAGACCTAACACAAACGCGAGAACGGCGCTGGGTGCGCCATAGGTCAGCAGTGCGGGCGCCTCCCACGCCGGGGATGGCGCAAGGAACGTACCAAGCACAATCACCGCGATCAGAGGCATCAACGCATTTTTCAGCCCAACGACCGCCCAGACAGGTCCGGGGATCACGTTTATGCGGTAGTCCGAAAGGATGACGCCCAGCGAAAAGAGAGCAACAGGTGTGGCGGAGGCTGTCGCCATATCCATGAAGAACGCCACGCCATCGTGCAGATCCAACCCGCTGAAGTTCCAAGCGAACCCCATTGCAATCACGACGATCAGGCGGTTTGTCGCGATATCTTTTAGAACGCCTAGCGGGCCTTGCTCACCCTTGATCGCTTCCATGATCATGATTGTACCGCCGAACATCAGGACGATATCGAAGACGATAACGGACGCGACCGGATCGATGCTTGCAGGGCCGTAAAGCCGCTCAACAATTGGAAGAACGACGTAGACGTGGTTTGGGAATGCCGCCGTCATCGCCAGTAGAACCGATTCCCGCGGTCCGATGCGAAAGCCATGTCGCATTACGATATACCCAAAGCCGTATATCGCGAATTCAACGACAAGGTAGGTTGCGATCATATTCCATTCGATTGCACCGAAATCGACGCCAGATATCAGACGGAACTGAAGCGCTGGCACCGCGATGCCGACGATATACTGGTTTGCGCCTTCGGCCGCGTGCCGCGAAAATTCGCCGGTTCTGCCCAAGACAAAGCCAAGAATGGCGAAGCCGAACACCGGCAGGATCGCATATTGCAGGGGGCCGAGAAGAGCCTCCAATTACTGGCCTTGCCGACGCCGGTTCATGAAGGCGATGCGTTCCAGCATGTGCACGTCTTGCTCATTCTTTAGCAAGGCACCATGCAGGCGGGGCAGGGCGTCGTTTGCGTCTGCCTTCAGATCAGCTGCGCTCAAGTCTTCGGCCATCAGAAGCTTCAGCCAGTCCAGCACTTCGGATGTGGACGGTTTTTTCTTCAGGCCCGTCGTTTCGCGGAGTTCATAGAACTGGGTCAGCGCTTCGCGCACCAATGACTTTTTGATGTCCGGGAAGTGGACATTGACGATCTGCTGCATTGTGTCCGCATCTGGGAACTGGATGTAATGAAAGAAGCAGCGACGCAGGAACGCATCAGGCAATTCTTTTTCATTGTTCGAAGTGATGATCACGATCGGGCGCTGTTTCGCCTTGATGACCTCACCAGTCTCGTAGACGAAGAAGGACATCTGGTCGAGTTCCTGCAGCAGGTCGTTCGGGAACTCGATATCGGCCTTGTCTATCTCGTCAATAAGCAGAACGACTTTGCCATCAGCCTCGAATGCGTCCCAAAGTTTGCCCTTCTTGATGTAATTCTTCACATCTTTGACACGCTCGTCGCCCAACTGGCTGTCGCGCAGACGGCTGACGGCGTCATATTCGTATAGGCCCTGCTGGGCGCGTGTTGTCGATTTGACGGACCATTCCAGTAGCGGCAAGTCCAGCGCCGACGCCACTTGGCGGGCAAGTTCGGTTTTTCCGGTGCCGGGTTCACCCTTTACCAATAGGGGGCGCTCCAATGTGATCGCCGCGTTGACCGCCACTGTCAGATCATTGGTGGACACATAGTCTTTGGTTCCATCAAACCGCATCAATTCGCCTTTCTTTTCATCATGCTGCCTCATCTTGATACAGATGTGAGCATGGCCCTGCCTTGGGAATCATCGTCGCGAGAGATTTACGTGACATTGTCCGCATTTACACCCTATAAGACGCCCGTCTGAGGGGGACGGCGACTCGCCGTTGGGTAATGTGCAGCGGGAATGAACACATGAATACTCACACCAAGTTCGAACCTAAATATTTTCCAACGGATGACGAGCCGTTCATGAACGACCGTCAGAAGGAATATTTCCGGCAGAAGCTGCTTGATTGGAAAGAATCCATCATAAGCGAAAGCAAGGAAACCGTGACGCAGATGCAGGAAGACGCGCGCAACATTCCTGACGTTGCTGATCGCGCATCTGAAGAAACTGACCGCGCGCTGGAGTTGCGCACCCGCGATCGCCAGCGCAAGCTGGTTATCAAGATCGACGCAGCGCTACGCCGGATCGAAACGGATGACTACGGTTATTGCGAAGACACCGGCAACCCGATCAGTCTGAAACGTCTTGACGCCCGCCCGATTGCAACGCTGAGCCTTGAGGCGCAGGAACGTCATGAGCGCAGAGAAAAAGTCTATCGTGACGACTGATTCAGTTTGAACTGACAGAAAAAGGCCTCGCCCTTTGGCGGGGCCATTTCTTTTGCTTGACTGCCCAAGTCCCCTCGCTAACCATTAATTTGACCAACTGGTCAGGATTTAGCGAGAGGGACCCGCCATGGCCGCGCCAGCAGCAAACATGAAGATCGACGCCGATAGGCTGTGGGACAGCCTGATGGAGATGGCCAAGATCGGCCCTGGCGTCGCAGGCGGCAACAATCGCCAGACTGTGACGGATGAGGATGGCGAGGGTCGGCATCTGTTCCAGAACTGGTGCAAGGCCGCGGGCATGACCATGGGCCTCGATACGATGGGCAACATGTTTGCCCGGCGTGAGGGGACGGATCCTGATGCGCTGCCGGTCTATGTCGGCAGCCATCTGGACACCCAGCCCACGGGCGGGAAGTATGACGGCGTCCTTGGGGTTCTGAGCGGCCTTGAACTGATCCGCACGCTTAACGACCTGAACGTTAAGACAAAGCACCCTATCGTTGTTACCAACTGGACGAATGAGGAAGGGACGCGCTTTGCCCCCGCCATGCTGTCATCCGGGGTCTTTGCTGGCATCCATGACGAACAATGGGCCTATGACCGCGAAGATGCGGATGGGAAGAAGTTCGGCGACGAACTGCAGCGTATAGGCTGGCGAGGTGAAGAACCCGTGGGCGAGCGCAAGATGCACGCCTTCTTTGAGCTGCACATCGAACAAGGCCCGATTCTTGAGGCTGAGGAAAAGGACATCGGCGTCGTCACTCACGGTCAGGGCCTGAGCTGGATGCAGCTGACGATTGAGGGCCGCGACGCCCACACCGGCTCCACCCCCATGCCGATGCGCCGGAACGCGGGCCTCGGCATGGCGCGGGTGCTGGAACTGGTTGATGAGATTGCGCTGAGCCACGCGCCCGACGCGGTCGGCGCGGCGGGGCATATCGATGTCTACCCGAACAGCCGGAACGTCATTCCGGGCAAGGTCGTCTTTACAATCGACTTCCGATCTCCCCAGCTGGACGTAATCACGGATATGGAGGCGCGGCTGAAAGAGGGCGCGCAGAAAATCTGCGACGACATGGGCCTGACGGTCGAATTCGAAAAGACCGGCGGTTTTGATCCGGTCGAGTTCGACGAAGGCTGCGTGACGGCGGTGCGAAACGCGGCGGAGCGGCTGGGGTACAGCAACCGCAACCTCGTCAGTGGGGCAGGGCACGACGCCTGCTGGATCAACCGCGTCGCCCCCACGGCCATGGTGATGTGCCCCTGCGTGGACGGGTTGAGCCACAACGAGGCAGAGGAGATTTCGAAGGAATGGGCCGCCGCTGGGACGAATGTGCTGTTCCACGCGGTGGTGGAGACGGCGGAGATTGTGGGGTGACCCTAGTTCGATTTTCAAGCGCTGCAGTAAGTATTGGGGCGCTTGCGTGGATCGCCTACATGCTTGGCGCAGAAGGGGCTCCGAAGAATGAAGAAGTTCCACTGATACCATTGTTATCTTTTCTATGCATTTCAAATGTTTTAATCGTCTCCTTCCCTTACGATGGAAAAAAGAGAAGAGGCTCGCTTTCGCTTGAACTTGAGAAACGAAGATTAAAGACAGAAGCCGAGATCGCCAACCTTCGAGGATCTAATTCGAACGAGGAAACCCCATGACCACCATCATCAAAAACGGAACTATCGCCACCGCCGACCTGACCTACAAGGCGGACGTCGCCATAGACGGCGGCAAGATTACGGAAATCGGCGAGAACCTCTCTGGCGGAGAAACCCTAGACGCCACCGGGTGCTACGTCATGCCCGGCGGGATCGACCCGCATACCCATCTCGAAATGCCGTTCATGGGTACGTACTCCAGCGACAACTTCGACTCAGGCACCCGCGCCGCCCTCGCCGGCGGCACCACGATGGTGATCGACTTCGCCCTGCCGAACCCGGAAGAAAGCCTCCTCGCCGCGCTCGATCGCTGGCACAACAAATCCACCATCGCGCATTGCGACTACTCCTTCCACATGGCGATTACCTGGTGGGGCGAGATGGTTTTCAACGAGATGGAGACTGTGGTGAAGGACAAGGGCATCACGTCCTTCAAGCACTTCCTCGCCTACAAGGGTGCGTTGATGGTGAATGATGATGAGCTCTTCGCCTCCTTCCAGCGCTGCGCGGAACTCGGCGCCATTCCGATGGTTCATGCCGAAAATGGGGACATCGTCGCCGACATGACCGCCAAATTGATGGCGGAGGGGAATAATGGCCCCGAAGGCCACGCCTATTCGCGGCCCCCGCAGGTGGAGGGCGAGGCGACGAACCGCGCCATCATGATCGCCGACATGGCGGGCGTGCCGCTTTATGTCGTCCACACGAGTTGCGAGGAAAGCCACGAGGCGATCCGCCGGGCGCTCCAGAACGGCAAGCGCGTCTACGGCGAACCGCTAATCCAGCACCTGACGCTGGATGAGAGCGAATATTTCAAAAAGGACTGGGACCACGCCGCCCGCCGCGTCATGTCGCCCCCGTTCCGCAACAAGCAGCATCAGGACAGCCTGTGGGCCGGTCTGGCGGCGGGCACGCTGCAGGTCGTTGCGACCGACCACTGCGCGTTCACGACTGAGCAGAAACGCTATGGCGTCGGCGATTTCTCCAAAATCCCAAACGGCACCGGTGGGCTTGAGGACCGGATGCCGATGCTATGGACCTATGGTGTCGCGACGGGCCGGATCACGATGAACGAATTCGTCGCTGTCACTTCAGCAAACATCGCCAAGATCATGAATATGTACCCAAAAAAGGGCGCGGTTCTGGTAGGCGCGGACGCCGATCTGGTGGTCTGGGATCCGGAGAAATCGAAGACGATCACGGCGGGTGCGCAGCAGTCGGCCATCGACTACAACGTCTTTGAAGGGAAAGAGGTCACAGGCCTACCCCGCTACACCCTGACCCGCGGCCGCGTGGCGGTTGAGGACGGGACGCTGAAACCGCAAGAAGGTTACGGCAAGTTCGTCAAGCGCGAACCGGTGAACCCGGTGAACAAGGCGCTGTCGACGTGGAAAGAGCTGACGGCTCCGCGGAAAGTGCAGCGGACGGGTATTCCGGCGAGCGGCGTCTGACTTGGAAATAGACGTTCGCACCCTGATCCTCGCCGCCTTCGCGGCGGCGGTGATCTATTTGCTTTTGAAACGGCAGAAAGAGCGGCAAAAGGACGCGCCGCCGCGCCTCCATCTCCATACGCTGCCGCAGGACGCGCGCTCAGAGGTGCAGCAGCATCTGAACAATGGGCGGAAGTTAGACGCGATCCGGGTGATCAGCCAGAAGGCGGGCGTGTCGATCAAAGAGGCGAAGGAATTTGTCGAAGCCGTGCAAGAGGGGCAAGCCTAAGTGAGTGTTGTTTCCGCATCAGGTCTGTCGCTGACCTTTAAGACCAACGATGGCCCCGTACACGCCCTGTCGGACGTGAACCTCAATATCGAGGCGGGCGATCTCGTATCGTTCATCGGCCCGTCCGGCTGCGGCAAGACCACCTTCCTGCGC
>CBFHXH010000125.1:0-11152 GCA_965659735.1 uncultured Pikeienuella sp. | reverse complement strand
CATCTGCTCATGGCTCAGCGTGATCGTGCTATTTCTATTTTCTTCGCGCGTCCAAAGGCTTGGCGGGTTGACCTGATAGCGTTGGTCTTTATAAATTCGCGCATTCAGAGTCTCCAGCGCAGGCGTAAAACGCTCCACCAACACCTTGGCGGCCTTACGGGGCAGATCAATGAGGGACGGTGAAATGTCAGGTAGCGTTTCACAAAGAGGGTCAGAAACCAGTGGCCCGCAGCGCCCGAAATGGTGGTCGAAGATCGTCTGCAGCGCCAATTCATCTGTAGTGAGGGATCGGTACACGACGCTGCGTTCTGGCCGGTGAAACAAGCCTTACGGCAGATCCAGCCAAGCAGATGTAAGCGCTAACAATTGTTCTGACATCCGGCTGTAATTCCAAATGCTCGCTATCGCAAAGGGCGCTTCATCGATGACCTGCATTGCGGTGGCAACGGTTTTTGGAGTGTCGTAGCTACGCGCCCACGCCTCCAGCGACTTCGTTTCACCTGCCCGTTTTACGACCTGTTGATAATGTGATGACAGATGGTCCAAAGGATCACGGATAAAGAGAAGGATCGCGGCACGATCAAATCCTGCGTCATTCATGAACGCTTTTAAAGCCCCGCTTTGCAGACGGTCTGCGATCTGGTTCATCAGAAGTTATGAGCTAAACAGGCAATGGCTGTCAGGCAAAGCACCTATCAGCCGCCGTGTGGCGCGGGGGCGGTCAAGCGCGTCGATCAACCTGACCGTTGCCAGGGGTCACCCTGCCCTGCGCTGCCAGGCGGTCGAACTTGCCGGGCGTATAGGCGATGCCATGATCCGCAATCGCGTCACGGCTGAGGGCAAAACAGCTTTGCAGCCAGCTCGACCCGGTTTTTCCGTGACCGATGTGCAGATAAAGCGTGCGCAAAGGTTACTTGGCCATCACGCAGAGCAGTTCGAACATGATTGTCGCGCCGTTCAGCGCTGTAACGCCGGAGTTGTCGAAGGGCGGCGACACCTCAACCATATCGGCGCCGATGATGTCCTGTCCCGTCAGCATCCGAACCATGCCTTGCGCTTCGCGCATGGTCAGGCCGCCGGCCTCAGGTGTGCCTGTGCCAGGGGCAAAGCTGGGATCGAGGCTGTCGATATCAAAGCTGACATAGATCGGGCCGGGGCCGACAAATTCCAAGGCTTCGGTCATGGCGGCGCGCCAGCCCTTTTCCTCCACTTCCTCCATCAGCATGACGCGCATGCCGCTGTCGTAGGAAAACTTCCACATGTCGGGGTTATAGAGCGATCCGCGAATGCCGACTTGAGCCGTGCGTTTCGGATCAAGCAGACCTTCGTCGACCGCAACTTTGAAGGGGGCGCCATGATGGAACCGCGATCCGCCATAGTCGTCGCCGGTGTCGGCGTGGGCGTCGATATGGATCATGCCAACGGGGCCGTCCTTGGCCAACGCGCGTAGGATTGGCAGGCTAATCGAGTGATCACCGCCGCAGGTAAGGGGGCGAATGCCTTCCGCCTTTACCCGTTCGAAGAAGGTCTGAATTTCCTTGTGGGCGCCGACGAGTTCAAAGGGTTTCTCGATCCAGGCGTCGCCGATATCGGCGACCTTCGCCTTTTCGAACGGCGCGGCGCCTGTGGCCTGGTTGTGGCCGCGCATCAGGGATGACTGATTCCGCACCTCGCGTGGGCCATGACGGGGCCCGGGGCGGTTAGTGACGCCGCCATCATAGGGCACGCCACAGACGCCAATATCGAGGCCCGCCCCTTCGAAATCTTCATTGTAAGGCATGCGAAAGAAGGTGGCCAAACCGGTAAAACGGGGGCGTTGGCGGGGGTCGTTGAAATCTAGCGCTTCGGTCATGTGTTATCCTTGGGGAGGGGGTTGTTGAATGAGCTGACGCGCATTGCCTCCGGCGGGGATATTTTTGGAACAAAGATGCGGAAGAGTCTCGCTAAATCGTCTTTGGCGGGCGAGCTTATTCCGCTGGAATTTTCGATGGGTCTTCGCCGCGGGTTTTGACCGTGTTGTCATAGGTTGGGTGTAACGTACCGCAGAGCCGATCCCAAAAGCTGAAGAAGTTTGCATAGTTGTAATCGAAATGTTCATGGTGCTGATCGTGGAAGGTCACGCATACCATGGGGCTGGGAAAACGCGTGGTGCGGTCGGCAAAGTATTCGAAGCCGGAATGACCGATCTGTCCATTGATGTGATCCCATATGCGCTGGAGGCACAGTACAGCCGCGGGGATTGGCAAAAATATGGGTGCGATCAAGTAGTAGGATTGCATAGCAAAGGCGTCGGCAAGCGTGTCGGAATAGTTTGACCAAACCGTTGGGGCCACGCTGCGATGGTGCCAGAAGTGGTGCTTGTACAGGGGGCGCCAGTGCATCAAGCGATGGCCCCAGTAGAACCAGGCATCATAAAGAAAGATTGAAACGACGAACATCATGGCTGCGTTGAGCCAGGTAAGTTCCAGCTGCCCCCAGATCGTCCACCCCATCCATTGCAGCCAAAGGCCGCCGGCTAGGCAACCGCAGGTCACAATCAGGGATTTCAGCGAATGGTTAATCTCCAGCCGTGCGCGACCTTCGCCACGCCGGTTTTTCTGGATGCGCCGTTCCGGATGGCGGTTGTTAATCCAGATCAACAGATAGCCCTGGCCAAAATACATCGCCACGGTGACGGCGTAGACCGCCGCCCAGATCGCAAGGAAGACACCTAGTTCATACATAAGCATAATATGGCGCCTTTGACGCCGACTTGCCACTGCGACGCCTTCGCATGGGGCAACGACTGGGGTAGCGTGAGGCATGAGCGATTCATTCATCCACCTCCGCCTGCATTCCATCTATTCCCTGCTTGAAGGAGCCATGCAGGTCAAGGCGCTGCCGGGGCTGTGCGCCGACCTCGGTATGCCGGCTGTTGCAGTAACTGACACCAACAACCTTTTTGGCGCGTTGGAGTTTTCCGAGATGGCGAAGAAGGCTGGCGTTCAGCCGATCATTGGCTGCCAGCTGGATCTAGCTTACGCGAAAGCGTCGCGGCCGGATGAACGGGCGCCGGACCCGTTGCCTGTTGTCTGCATTGCGATGAGTGAGCGGGGGTATATGAACCTGATGGAGCTGTCGTCGCGCGCTTATCTCGGCGCAGGGGATGCGCCGCATCATGTTTCAGTGGGCGATCTGCTGGAATTTAGCGAGGACGTGATTTGCCTGACTGGCGGCGCATTGGGTCCGCTGGGCAAGCTGGTGTGTGATGGTCAGTTAGAGCCTGCATCTGCTTTGTTGAGCAAATTGCAAAAGATTTATGGTGACCGGCTATATGTCGAGTTGCAGCGCCACGGTGTGGATAGCGCGGTCCGCACAGCCGAGGAAGACCAGACTGAACGCTGGTTTGTTGAACAGGCCTATGCCCGCGATCTGCCATTGGTCGCCACAAACGACGTCTATTTCAAAGATGCGGAGATGTACGAGGCGCACGACGCGTTCCTTTGTATCGGTCAGGGCACGTACCTTAGCCAGGAAGAGCGCCGGCGCATCACGATTGAACATAGGTTTAAATCACCAGCGGAGATGATTGAATGCTTCAAGGATCTTCCTGAGTGCATAGAAAACACCCTAGAAATCGCCATGCGATGCCATTGGCGGCCGACCGTCATCGATCCAATCTTGCCAAAATTTGCGGATGATGAGGTGGAGGAGCTTCGCCGCCAGTCGAACGAAGGGTTGCAGGCTCGCCTCGCAGTGATCCCGCACGCTGCGTCGGTTGAGGAATATCAGGAGAGGCTAGATTTCGAGCTGAAGATCATCGAAGGCATGGGCTTTCCAGGCTATTTTCTGATCGTCGCCGACTTCATCAAGTGGGCCAAGGACCATGACATTCCAGTGGGGCCGGGCAGGGGGTCGGGCGCAGGCAGTCTGGTGGCTTATGCGTTGACGGTCACAGACCTTGATCCCCTGCGCTATGGCCTGCTTTTTGAACGCTTCCTGAACCCAGAACGTGTGTCGATGCCTGACTTCGACATCGACTTCTGCATGGACCGCCGTGAAGAGGTGATCCAATACGTTCAGGAAAAATACGGTCGTGACCGCGTCGCCCAGATCATCACCTTCGGCGCTATGTTGTCAAAGGCCGCCGTGCGCGATGTGGGCCGGGTCCTGCAGATGCCCTACGGACAGGTGGACCGCCTGTCCAAGCTGATCCCGGTCGAAGGCGTCAAACCGATGTCGGTGAAAAAGGCGCGGGCGGAGGAGCCTCGCCTTCAGGAAGAGGCCAAGCAGGAATATGTCGTTGGCCAGCTGCTGGATACGGCGGAAAAAATTGAAGGGCTGCTAAGGAACGCTTCGACCCACGCCGCTGGTGTTGTGATCGGGGACAGGCCGCTCCAACAGCTTGTGGCGCTGTATCAAGACCCTCGGTCCGACATGCCCGCAACCCAGTTCAACATGAAATGGGTAGAACAGGCAGGCCTGGTGAAATTCGATTTTCTGGGACTGAAGACGCTCACAGTGATCCAGGGCGCGCTTAATCTTCTTAAAGATCGTGGGATTGATATCGATATCGGCGTGATCCCGCTGGATGATCAGAAATCCTATGATCTGTATGGCTCCGCCAACACCGTCGCTGTGTTCCAGGTTGAGAGTAGCGGGATGCGCGATGCGCTGCGTCAGTTGCAGCCAACCTGTATCGAAGACATCGTTGCGCTGGTGGCGCTGTATCGTCCCGGCCCAATGGAGAACATTCCGAAGTATTGCAACGTCAAGAACGGCCGCGAAGATCGCGATAAGCTGCACCCCCTGATTGATGATATCCTCGACGAAACCCAGGGCATCATCGTTTATCAGGAACAGGTGATGGAGATTGCTCGAAAGATGGCGGGCTATTCGCTCGGCGGCGCTGACCTTTTGCGCCGCGCCATGGGTAAGAAGATACAGGAAGCAATGGATGCGGAACGGCCCAAATTCCTCGCCGGTTCCGCAGGAAATGGCGTCGATAAAGCCAAGGCGCAGGAGGTTTGGGACCTTCTGGATAAGTTCGCCAACTATGGCTTCAACAAATCGCACGCCGCCGCCTATGGCGTGGTCAGCTATCAGACGGCCTGGCTGAAAGCGAACTATCCAGTTGAATTTATGGCCGCCGTGATGAACTGCGACCTTCACCTGACCGACAAGCTGGCCGTCTACAAGCGAGAGGTTGACCGGCTGGATATCGAAACCGTCGCCCCTGACATCAACCGATCCATGGCGACCTTCGCGGTGGAAGATGGCAAAATCCTCTATGCCTTGGGCGCGTTGAAGAACGTAGGCGTTGAGGCGATGAAGCTGATCGTCGGAGCGCGGGAGGAAGGCGGCGTGTTCAAAGATCTCTTTGACTTCGCCAAGCGTGTCGACCTGAAGCGGGTCGGTAAAAGACCGTTGGAAATGCTGGCGCGGGCAGGGGCCTTTGACCAGTTGGAGCCAAACCGCCAGCGCGCGTTTGAAAGCATCGACACGCTGGTTGGCTTTTCCGCAGCCAGCTTCGAAGCGGCGAATTCGGCCCAGGTCTCGCTCTTTGGCGAGACGGAAGGCGGCCTGCCGAACCCGCGTCTTCCTGTGCCTGATGACTGGCTGCCGACCGAACGCCTAGCCGAAGAACACGCCGCTGTCGGGTTCTATCTTTCTGGCCATCCGCTTGATGACTATGCCGGGCCGCTGAAACGAAAGCGGGTCCAGACCTATGCGGAGATTGTCGCAGGCGGCCGCAGCGGGATATCGACCCGCATCGCTGGGTCTGTGATGTCGAAACAGGAACGCAAATCCGCCCGGGGCAACCGGTTCGCCTTTGTCCAACTGTCAGATCCTACGGGCATGTACGAGGTCACTGTGTTTTCTGACGTTCTGCTGGTCCACCGAGATGATCTGACGCCGGGCCGCAATGTTGTTCTGACAGTGGAGCCTGAGATTGATGGCGAACAGGTGAAAATGCTAGCGCGCGCCGTTCAACCCATCGACAGCGCTGTGAAAGACGCGGCGCCTGCGGGGCTTCGCATCTTTGTGAATGAACCGCGCGCGCTAGACAGTATCAAAGCGCGGCTGGATGCGGTGGGCGCTGGCCGGGGCGGGCCGGTCAACCTGGTCTTTACGCTGCCTGAGATGGATCGGGAGGTTGAGGTGGCGCTGCCGTGTGATTACCCCGTTACCCCACAAGTCAAAGGCGCGATCAAGGCGGCGCAGGGCGTTGTGCACCTCGAAGAATTTTAAGGCCGCAACGCCCATCACGACCATATCGCCTGAGGAGGTTTCGTATGCGCCGAACACCCTTTATCTTTGTTGCAGCCGCTGCATTGTTTGCGATCTCTGCGCCATTGATCAGCGAGGCTGACGAGGTTGGCGAGGTGTCTACTGCATTCAAACTGCTTGGTGCGAACCACAAGATTGTGGTCGAGGCATTTGATGATCCGGATATCCCCGGGGTCGCGTGTTTCGTTAGCCGTGCGAAAACCGGGGGCATTGCAGGCTCACTCGGCTTGGCTGAGGATACGTCTGACGCCTCCATTGCTTGTCGTCAGATCGGCCCGATCACCCTGCCAGAGGGCCTGGAGGATGGCGAACAGGTGTTTCGCCAGCGCACGTCGATCTTGTTCAAAAAGATCCAGGTCGTGCGGTTCCTCGATGAGGCGCGCAATACGCTCGTGTATCTCAGTTACTCCGACAAATTGATTGACGGCAGTCCGAAGAATTCACTTTCCGCGGTCGTCATCCGACCATGGGACGGGTAGGCAGTAATGAAATCAGGTGTGAATCCGCATGGGGTTTCACGCGTGAAAAATTTCATAAGCATCAGAAATACATATAAAATAATATTCTGTTATTCTTTGTTGGCATCGAATTGTTTCAAGTGGGTGACCGAACTGTCAACGCCGCTTGATTGCATCGCGCTGGGCGGTTTCTCACCTCCATACAACACTGGCCGCGCATCGGGTTCAGCCCATCAGAACCGCGGGCGGCCCCTTTCCACCACCGCGCCAATCCTGGCGCCGGGACCGTAAAGAGCCTACTCATGAACGCTATCTATGGTATCGCCATCGCCGCCGTCGGTCTGTCTGTCGTCGCTGTCGCCACGCCTAGCGTCGCCTTCATTATTGGTGGCTGATGCGCGAGGATGATTGCGGGCCAGCGCCCGCAATCTGTCGGGATCGGCGCAAAAGGGCCCCAAACCCAGGTTCGCTTCACCCGCCATTTGCTGGGCGGCTGTTCCAAATTCTCCGGCCGCTGTTGCAGTAGAATGGCGGGTGAAGCGAACCTGCCGCGCCGATCCAGGCTTGCCCCGACCACGTGGTCGCTTTATCTCAAACCCAAACCCATTGAGGAGCATAAGCGCCATGATCGGACGCCTGAACCACGTCGCCATCGCAGTCCCTGATTTGGAGGCTGCGGCGGCGCAATACGCCAACACACTCGGCGCCAAAGTTGGCCCGCCGCAGGATGAACCGGATCACGGTGTGACTGTGATTTTTGTGGAACTGCCAAACACCAAGATCGAGTTCCTGTATCCGCTTGGCGAAAATTCCCCCATTGCTGGCTTTCTGGAAAAGAACCCCGCAGGCGGCATCCACCATGTCTGCTATGAAGTGTCGGACATTCTGGCCGCCCGCAACAAGCTAAAGGCCGACGGCGCCCGGGTACTGGGCAATGGCGAGCCGAAGATCGGCGCCCATGGCAACCCTGTCCTGTTCCTTCATCCCAAGGATTTCAACGGCACGCTGGTCGAGCTTGAGGAAGTCGCGTGACTATCACCGGCGCAATCGTCCTTTTCGCCGTTTTCTGGTTTCTCGCTCTCTACATGATCCTGCCGTTGTTTGTGCGCAGCCAGGACGAGGCGGGCGAAGTGGAACCAGGCACGTCAGCTGGCGCACCTGATCAGCCGATGATGAAGAAGAAACTGATCTGGACTACGGTGGCCGCCGTCGTGATGTGGATCATCGCGTATTCGATCATCGAGGCCGACATAATCAGCGTCGCCGATATTGGCCGTCTGTCCGGTCAGTCAGAATAGGCCATTTCACAGACTTGGGACAATTTGACCTTCGGCCGCTGACGGTTTGCTGTACGTTTTGGTCGGTGGATCTTTGAGAGGAGAGACGACATGAAAGGCGCTTACCATCGTTGTCGTCGTTCTCGGTGCGCTCAGCTTTGCTGCTGTAGCTTCCGCTTGCCCATTTATGTCCAAGTCAAAGGACAAGCAGGTCGAAGCGCCAATTTTGAAGCCAAAACCTCCTGATAATTTCTTCGGGCGGCGTTCGCGTCGCCCGCAAGATCAGATCGCAACATTGTGGCACCGCTGTGATTGTTCCTGACCTGAGCGATGACCAAGTCAGCTCCACCCCAAGCGATGGAGACTGACATGACCCCCCATCCCTAAGAACTCGCATGATCCTCGTGCTGTCCGCAGCTGGCCTGACGCTGGCCGCCTGCGGCCCGATCAACATCGAAAGCCTGACACCGCGTGATCCCGGCGTATACAACGGCGCAGGCGCGGATGGCGGCGCTGGCCAGGGTTAAAAGGGCGGGGTTAACCTTGACCCACGCCTGATGCGCGGGCTTTGCGATGATAAAGGTGAACAAACGCCGCCACGCCGATGACTGGCGCGATGATGTTCAGGATCGGAATGGATAAGGGCACTGCGATCAGCGCGCCCGCCATCCAGATGCTGAAGAAATGCTGCTGGCGCAGTGATTTTGCGTCGCGTTTGTCCATACGCCGCATCGCGACGACCTCAAAATACTCTCGGCCAAGCAGATACCCGTTAACAAGCCAGAAGATCACCGGCGCAAGAAGGGTGGACAACAGATAAATGATCAGTGCCAGCACGTTGGCACCGACCAGCACCAGCATGAATTCAAAGCTTTGGGAAAGAACCTCGCCAAAGCTCTGCCTGCGCGGATCGGGCAGGTGGGCGTAGTGGCGCGCCTCAACCGCATCGGCGATTTCGTCTAGGAACAGGCCGACGAATAACGCAGCCACCGGGAACATCAGAAAGCTCGACAGGATCAGGATCAGCCCGAAAGAGGCTGTCGCCGCTAGTTCCTCAAGAAACGTGACCTCATAGCCGATCAGTGGGATCGTAAAACTCATCGAGGGGATAAAGCTGATCAGGTACATCAGAAACGCTGTCAGACCCGCCAGCAGCAGCAGCGTCAGACCAATCGCCTTGATCAGCACCTTGATGAACCTGCGGTCAAAGACCTGCGAAATGGCGCGGCGATAATCGGACAGCATATCAGGCGTCAATCGTCGTGGTCAGAGCGGCGACATCCGGGCGCGGCCTGTCGGATTGGGCCACGGTTTCGCCGCCGATATGGATGAAGCCCGCAACGAATTCCTGATCGGACAGCCCCAACTGCGTCGCCATGAACGAACGGCTTTGCGCGGCCCAGCCTGTCAGCCAGTTTGCACCCCATCCAGCCGCCAGCGTGGCGTTCAACAGCGCGAGGCATGCGCCACCCGCTGCAAGATGCTGTTCCCATGCAGGGACTTTTTCCGACGCTTTTGGTGAGCAGACGACGGTGACGATGACGCCGCCATAGGTCATCGCGCGGCTTTGCTTTTCGACCTTTTCGGGGTCTTCACCCGCCTCGGTCATGCCGGCGGCGACGGCGGCGGCCAAACGATCCTGCGCATTGGTGCGGATGATGACGAACCGAAACGGTTCCAGTTTGCCGTGATCGGGGGTGCGCGCGGCGGCGGTCAGCAATGTGGTGAGCGTGTCGTTGTCCGGCGCGGTCTTGTCCAACGTTTTGGCGGGGCGGGACCGGCGGGTCAGCAAAAAGTCCAGCGCCATGTCGTTGCGTGCGGGCATAATTCATCCTCTTGTCGTCAGGCTCCATGTCTGTGGCGTAGCGCGCATTGTCAAGGACTTGCCAGAAAATCCGCCAGTCTGGTTTCCAATACCGGCGCATCCTTCAACTGGCATTCCCAGACCATTAGGCTGGTCCAGTTCGTCTCGCTAAGCGTCGACAGCACTGCGCGATCGCGAGCGATATTTGGGGTGATCTTGGCTATCCAGTAGTCGGTATTGGTTTTCGGGACGCGCGCGCCACGCGGGCAATCATGAGCGTGCCAGAAGCAACCATGCACAAAGATTGCCTTGCGGCGGCCGATAAAGGCGATGTCGGGCCGGCTCGGCAGATCGCTTTGATCCAACCTGTATCCTGTATGGCCCATCCGGCAAAGGAGCGTCCTGACAGTAAGTTCCGGGCCAGTGTCGCGCGACTTGACGCGCCGCATGACGTCGGATCTGCGCATTACCCCTGATTAACGAGCAAGGGAGCCGTGAGCTGAGATAGGGAAACCTTCTGTTTGCCGACTTTATCAAAATTATCTGGCGCGAGGTATTGATCGAACGCAGCCTTCAGCGCGGGCCACTCTGTATCAATCGCTGCGTACCATGCGGTGTCGCGGTTTCGGCCCTTGATCACGCCGGCCTGGCGGAAGACGCCTTCGTATGACATCCCCAAACGCTGCGCGAGATGCCGCGAGGGGGCGTTGAGGGCGTTGCACTTCCACTCATACCGCCGGTAGCCGAGATCAAAGGCCCGCTGCATCATAAGCACCATCGCCTCAGTTCCGGCGCGGGTGCGTTGTAGGGCAGGGCTGTAGGTGATGTAGCCAACCTCAATCGACCCGGCGTCTGGCGCGATGCGAAGGTAAGTGGCGACGCCCTCGGGGCGGCTCGTATCCTTGTTGATGATCGTGTGAAATATCGGATCAGCGCCAAGCGCGTTCGCGGCCATCCAGTCGCGATAGGCCGAAAGATCAGCGAAGGGGCCTTGGGGCATGTAGTCCCAGATGGCGTCATCGACGCTGTTCGCTTCGAAAAGGGCCTCGGTGTGCGCGTCCAGATCGAATGGCAGAACGGTGGCGTAAGCCCCTTCCATCGGCGTTGCGGGCGGCATGGGCGGGGGCGACCAGTTCGGAATTGGCGCGCCAAGTGGGCGGTGGTCTGTCATGCGTGTACGTTGTCGGCGCGGGGTTTGCGCGTCAAGCGATGAAGCGCCGATCGTCGCCCATATCAAGGCCAGGGAACACGTCACGTTCCAGATCGGATTGCGCAACGCCAAACATCTTGTGGAGCGCCCAAGCCGGGTAATGGCGCACATCCTGCGTCGCTTGCAGGTCGCG
>CBFHXH010000124.1:0-11259 GCA_965659735.1 uncultured Pikeienuella sp. | reverse complement strand
AAAGGTCGTTGCCCTCACGGGTACGCTCACCCACACCGGCGAAAACCGAATAGCCAGAGTGCACTTTTGCGATGTTGTTGATCAGTTCCATGATGAGAACCGTCTTGCCAACGCCTGCGCCGCCGAAGAGGCCAATTTTACCGCCCTTCGCGTATGGGGCCAGCAGGTCAACAACTTTAATGCCGGTCACGAGGACTTCGGACTCCGTTGACTGGTCAACGTAGTCTGGCGCTTCCTGGTGGATCGCGCGCGTCTCAGCGGCCTTTACAGGCTCACCGCCGTCAACAGGCTCGCCCACAACGTTAAGGATGCGGCCCAGCGTTTCGTCACCCACGGGAACCGTGATCGGCACGCCAAGGTCAGTGACTGCATCGCCGCGAACCAAGCCTTCGGATGCGTCCATGGCGATGGTGCGCACCGTGTTTTCACCGAGATGCTGTGCAACCTCGAGGACCAGACGCTGGCCGTTGTTGTCGCATTCCAAGGCGTTCAGAATGGCGGGCAGATGATCGTCAAACTGGACGTCGACGACAGCGCCGATGACCTGAGTGATTTTGCCAGTTTTGCTCATTTTCTATCTCCGGCCGGTCAGAGCGCTTCAGCGCCCGAAATGATTTCAATAAGTTCGTTCGTAATCGCCGCCTGGCGCGAACGGTTGAATTCGATCGTAAGCTTGTCGATCATATCGCCTGCGTTGCGCGTCGCGTTGTCCATGGCGGACATCCGCGCGCCCTGTTCCGAGGCGCCGTTTTCCAGCATGGCGCGGAAGATCTGGACAGCCAGGTTCCGCGGCAAGAGGTCCGCGAGGATCTGCTCTTCGTCAGGCTCGTAATCGTACATCGTGCCTGGGCCTTCGCCTTCAGCTTCGTCAAATACGGCGGGGATCAGCTGCTGTGCGGTTGGCACCTGGCTGATCACTGACTGGAACCGGTTGAAGAAGATCGTCGCGACATCGAACTCGCCCGCGTCGAACTGAGCAAGCACGTCTTCTGCGACGGCTTGCGCGTCAGCGTAACCGACCGACTTGATGCCGGTCTGATCGACATGGCCCACGAACTTGTCGCTGAAGTCGCGCTTCAGCTGTTCGCGGCCTTTCTTGCCGACTGTCAGCATCTTGACAGTCTTACCCTCCGCCAGCAGCTTTCCCGCGTGTTGACGGGCCAGCTTGGCGATGGAGGAATTGAAACCGCCGCACAGGCCGCGTTCCGCGGTAGCGACGATCAACAGATGGGTCTGGTCCGCACCAGTCCCGGCAAGCAGTGTCGGCGCGTTCGGCGAGCCGGCGACGGACTGGGCGAGATTGCCCAGCACCGCATCCATACGCTCGGCGAACGGCCGCGCGGCTTCCGCTGATTCCTGCGCACGGCGCAGTTTTGCAGCGGCGACCATCTGCATCGCCTTGGTGATCTTCCTGGTCGAGGTGACCGAGGTGATCCGGTTTTTCAGGTCCTTGAGGTTCGCCATCGGACGAAGTCCCCCTTTGGCTCAACTCAGGCGAAGGTTCCGGCGAATTCGTCGATCGCGGCGCGAATTTTATCTTCGATATCGCCTTTGATCTTCTGGTCGTTGTCCCGGATGTCGTTCAACAACGCTTCGTGGTTGCCGCGCAGATGGGCCAGCAGGCCCGATTCAAACGCGCCGACCTGGTTTACTTCGATCTTGTCGAGGTAACCTTTGGTGCCAGCGAAGATCACGCAAACCTGTTCCGCGTTGGTCAGCGGCGAGTACTGGGGCTGCTTCAGCAGCTCAACCAGGCGGGCGCCGCGGGCCAGCAGGGCCTGCGTGGATGCGTCGAGGTCGGAGCCGAACTGAGCGAATGCGGCCATTTCGCGGTACTGAGCAAGCTCAAGCTTGATCGAACCGGCAACGGACTTCATCGCATCGGTCTGCGCGGACGAACCCACACGAGACACCGACAGACCCACGTTCACCGCAGGGCGGATGCCTTGGTAGAACAGTTCCGTTTCCAAGAAGATCTGACCGTCGGTGATCGAAATCACGTTGGTCGGAATAAACGCTGACACGTCGCCACCCTGGGTTTCAATGATCGGCAGTGCGGTGATCGAGCCTGCGCCATGATCTTCGTTCAGCTTCGCAGCACGTTCCAGCAGGCGAGAGTGAAGGTAGAAAACGTCACCTGGGTAAGCTTCGCGGCCTGGCGGTCGACGCAGCAGCAAGGACATCTGTCGGTAAGCCACAGCCTGCTTGGAAAGGTCATCATATATGATCAGCGCGTGACGGCCGTTATCGCGGAAATGCTCAGCCATCGCACAGGCGGAATACGGTGCGAGGAACTGCAGCGGCGCCGGGTCAGACGCAGTCGCTGCGACAACGATGGAATATTCCAGCGCGCCGGTTTCTTCCAGCTTCTTCACCAGCTGCGCAACAGTGGACCGTTTCTGGCCGACCGCGACGTAGACGCAGTAAAGTTTCTTGCTTTCATCATCGCCAGCAGCGTCGTTGACCGACTTCTGGTTCAGGATGGCGTCGAGCGCCACAGCCGTCTTACCCGTCTGACGGTCGCCGATGATCAGTTCGCGCTGGCCACGGCCAACGGGAACCAGAGCGTCAACAGCCTTGAGGCCGGTCAGCATCGGCTCATGCACCGATTTACGCGGCATGATGCCCGGCGCTTTGACTTCCGCACGCGAGCGTTTCGCAGCATTGATCGGGCCTTTGCCGTCGATCGGGCTGCCAAGGCCGTCGACAACGCGGCCGAGCAGCTCGTCACCGGTTGGGACGTCAACGATGTCGCCGGTCCGCTTGACGGTGTCGCCCTCTTTGATGTCGCGGTCGTCGCCGAAGATCACGATACCGACGTTGTCAGTTTCGAGGTTCAGCGCCATGCCCCGGATACCACCGGGGAATTCGACCATTTCACCGGCCTGACAATTGTCGAGACCGAAGACGCGCGCGATGCCGTCACCGACGGACAGCACGCGGCCAACTTCAGCGACCTCAGCCTCTTGGCCAAAGTTCTTGATCTGCTCTTTAAGGATCGCAGAGATTTCAGCAGCCTGGATGCTCATCAGCCGGCCTCTTTCATTGCAGTTTGGAGGGAGGCGAGTTTTGAACGGATCGACGTGTCGATCATCTTCGAACCCACCCGAACGACGAGGCCCCCAATCAGGCTTTCGTCCACGGTTACGTTTAGCGCGATATCCGCGCCTACAGCGTCTTTCATAGTATTCTCAAGCGCAGTCTGCTGCGCCTTCGTCAGTTGCTTGGCTGAGCGAACCTCAGCCTCTTGCACGCCGCGCTTGTCAGCCAGCAGCTTGTTGTAGCCGGCGATGACCTGCGGCAGCGCGAACAGGCGCCGGTTCGCAGCCATCAGACCGATCGCGGACGACACCGGCGCGCCGACGCCCATGGCGTCACACACTTTCGACATCGCTGCGGCCTGGTCTTCGCGGCTCACTATCGGACTTTTGATCAGGTTAGCCAGGTCACCGCTGACCGCCAATGCGTCTTTCATCTGGCCCAGCGCGGTTTCCACCGCGTCGAGGGATCCGGATTCATCTGCTATTTCGAAAAGCGCCGTGGCGTATCGCCCGGCAACTCCAGCAGCGTCAGTGCTATCGCTCATCGCGACCCCTTTTTGTCGCCGGTTGGTACATGCTCCGGCGTTCTCTCTCACACAACAGGATGGGTCCCGCTGAGTTTGCCGTTGGGTATCACGGGGGCGTCGAATATGGCAATGCTTTGGCGCACCCTTGTATACAAGTGTATATCATTTATTTTCATGCACTTAGCTTATGCAGAGACGGGTTGACGCAGGTGGGGACGCTAGGTCGCAGGTAATATTTTTCGTGTTTTTGGCGAAACTGCGATTCTGAGAGCGGCTTTAGAGCGCGATCAAATCGGACCAGATCAATCTGGTCGTGCAGCGCAGCAAGTTGAAACACGCGCTTGTCTTGGAAACGCGTCGAACTGGATAAGTCTGACCGGGAATCCGCTCCAAACGAAAAACGCCCGCCTCTTTCGAGGCAGGCGTTTTCAATCAGTCAGTCGCGCGTTCAGACGGCGAGGTTCGGAATGATCTGCTTCTTGCGGCTCATCACGCCGGGCAGGACAACGGTGTCGCCGGTTGCGGTGGCGTCGAAGCTTTTCGCAGCCACGGTTTTGACCATGTTGTTTGGCACCAGCAGCGTGGCTTCTTCATTCAAAATGTCGACGACAAACAACAGAACCTGATCCACGCCATCTTCAGACGCAACGGTCGTCATCGTTTCCATCAGGCTGGCCTTGCGGTCCAGAACAACACCCGGTGCGGTGGTTTCCAGCACCGAAACGCGAAATTTCGTATCGCCGACGGCGTATTCCTTGGAATCCATCCGCAACAGTTCCGCGTCGGTAAACGCTGACACGTCGGACTTCGCGACAAACATCTCTGCCGCATAGTCGGGGATGGAGACGCCAAGTTCGCCCGCCAGCTTTTCCGCCAGCACCTTGTCATGGTCAGTGGTGGTGGGTGACCGGAATTCCAGCGTGTCGGACAGAATGCAGGACAGCATCGCGCCCTTGATATTCTCCGGCATCTTCGCCGCGTCATCGCCCATCAGGTCGTACATCACGGTCGCAGCGCAAGCGAGCGGGCGGATGGTGATGTCGATCGGGCCTTTGGTTTCGATCCCGCCGACCAGTTTGTGGTGATCAATGATGGCGAGTATGTCCGCATCATTTATCGCGTCCGGGAGTTCAGCAGGGTTGTTGGTGTCGACGATGACAACGGGCTCGTCTGCGGCGACGCCTGAGATGATTTCCGGTTTGTCGAAACCCCAGCGGTCGATCACGAAGGCCGCCTCGGTGTTGGGTTCGCCCAACAGCTTGGCTTCGGCGGGGGTTCCTTTGACCTCAGACAGGTACCAGGCCCAGATCAGCGGAGAGCCGGTTGAATCGGTATCGGGTGATTTATGGCCGAAGACTTTGATTGTCATATCGGGCGTCCTTGCGCAGAAGTTCGGATTTGGCGCGGTACATAGGGCGAGAGGCGGGTGTTGTCACCGGGTGCGGGTTGGGCGCAGTGTCGCGGTCAACAGCATGGTGAAAGTACGCTTAACGACAGCCTCCAATCGCAGCATCGGCAGAAATTTCAGCCACAATAGCGAACATTGTTGGGATATCAGGCTGGTTGGAAAGAAGAACCCTGATTGGTCGCGACCGATGAAAAGTGCTCTCCACTACACGGAAGAATTCTTCGTTTGGCTTATTGCATAGCAATCGGTCCAAGTATCTGCCGCTCTTAACTTCGCGATCGGCCCATAAACAAATCGTTTAATCACGTCGGCTGCATCGATCGTTTCTGGCTTAGCGGCCCGATATCTAAAATCGACGAGGCAGCCTATTAAACCCTTTGGCGTGCAACTCTACCATCGCAACGTGAGCATGCCGAGACACCCATGCTCTGCCGATCGATCTTTTGGCCATTTGCCTTGCGATATTCTCTGGCAATAAATCCAACCCATCGCCTGTTAGGTCTGTCTCCACTTCAAGTGGCGCTACACAATGACTTTCTAGTACATAGATAAAAACAGCGGACGGCTCCGCTGCTTGGGCGGCTTTTGGCAAGAAAATAAGAGGGCGACAAACCAAAATCGTCTCAAACAAACGCTCCAATTTAGATCCGATGATAGTGCAAGCGCTGTGCCCAGAATCAAAGCGTAACACACGGTGCAGCACCTTCCCGCCCCGACGGGCTGGAACCTTTGCAAAGCTGTGCCGCATTCAGAAGCCAGATGCACATTACAATCATCAGCTCGCCGCAAAATTGGCGATGTTTGTGAAGCCGCCATACCACTTGATGGTCACCGCCGAATTTGATCTGGCATTCCAAGACAAGCCTGCAAAACTGGATCGCCGGATCAAGTTCATTGATAAATAAGAATTCGGCAGACTGACCTATGAAACATTCGAACGTCAGCCGATCCGCGCGTCAGGCCGTGGCGCGACGCCGCAACCGCCGATCTTCTTCATTTATATTATATCGGAAATACTAATCCCCACTGCCAACTTTCTGCACCGCTCAAAAAGCATCAGACAGCCCGCTGCGGAATGCAGGGATCGAGAACGATCAAAATGCCCAAACTCTCAACACGAGTTTCACAGTAAACAAAATATTAATTTCATATAATTCAGATATTTAATTCTGGTTTCACGTGTGAAACCCTGCGAAACTTCGCCTCACAAAAAGCTCTGCGGATCGATATCAATCGACACACGCACCGACGACGGCACCTTCGCCGCCTCGCGCCACCGCTTCAGCCCATCCTGCAGCGGCACGCCCTTTGGTGCCTTGACCAGCAGCCGCGCCCGGACCCTCCCCCTGATCCTCGCAATCGGCGCGGACGCCGGCCCGAAGACCTCCGCCCCGATGCGGTTCAGGATGCCCGCTTCAGCGCCCAGTTTCTTCGCGGCATTCCAGACTGCCTGCTCGTTCTTGCCCGACACGATAACCCCGGCCATGCGGCCATAGGGCGGCGCACCAGCAGCGCGGCGTTCTTCGGCGAGTTGGCGCAGGAACGCGTCCTCATCCCCCGACAAAATCGCTGTCATGACTGGATGGTCGGGGGCGGTGGTCTGGATCATGGCGACGCCAGTTTTGTCCGCCCGACCCGCCCGACCTGCGACCTGGCGGATCAGCTGGAAAGACCGTTCCGCCGCGCGAAGATCACCGCCTTGCAGGCCCAGATCCGCGTCGATCACCCCCACGAGGGTGAGCAGGGGAAAGTTATGGCCCTTGGCGACGATCTGGGTGCCGATGATGATGTCGGCGTCACCGCGAGCGATGCTCGCGATCGCCTCTTTTACAGAGGAACCCGGCGCCATGTCAGATGAAAGGAGTGCGATGCGCGCGCCCTCGAACCGCTCCGCCGCTTCCTCCGCCAACCGCTCCACACCCGGGCCAGACACCGCAAGTTTATCGTCGCGCCCGCATTTCGGGCATTCAGTCGGGATCGGCTGCGTGCAGCCGCACTGATGGCACATCAGGCGACTGCGATAGCGGTGTTCAACCATCCGTGCGTCGCAATCCGGACACTCAAAGAAGTGGCCGCAAGCCCGGCAAACGGTCAGGGGGGCATAGCCGCGGCGGTTGAGGAACAACAGCGATTGTTCCCCCGCTTCCAGCCGCTGATAGACCGCGCAGGCCAGCGGCGGCGCGATCCAGCGGCCGCGTTCGATCTTTTCCTGCCTCAAGTCGATGAGGCGGGTTTCCGGCAGCTCCGCCACGCCGAAGCGCTCCGGCAGTTCAATCCGTTTGTACTTCCCCGCCTCGGCATTCGCCCAGCTTTCCAGGGACGGCGTGGCGGACGCGAGAACGGTCACTGACTGACACAGCGACGCCCTCAGAACGGACATGTCGCGGGCGGAATACAGCGCGCCATCCTCTTGCTTGTAAGACCCGTCATGTTCCTCATCGACGACAATCAGGCCAAGGTCCTGAAACGGCAAGAACAGGGCCGACCGGGCGCCGACAACCAGCTGCGCGTCGCCAGAAGCGGCTCCAACCCAGACACGGCGACGTTGCGCGCCAGTGATCTCGGAATGCCATTCAGCAGGCCGGGCGCCAAAGCGCGCCTCCACCCGTTCGATGAAGGACGCGGTCAGCGCAATCTCGGGAAGGAGGATCAGCGCCTGGCGCCCCTGGGCGACGCATTCGGCGACAGCCTCCATATAGACCTCGGTCTTGCCTGACCCGGTGACGCCTTTCAGAAGTTGCGTCTCAAACCGCCTTGCGGCGACGGCGGTTCGCATCTGGCCTGCGGCTTCAGCCTGAGCGTCAGACAGTTCATGGCTGGCCCCTTCGCCAAGCTTGGGGAAGGGCCGCACGCCAGCGCGTTCCTCTGTGATAAGCGCGCCAGACGCGGCCAGCCCTTTGACCACGCCCGCAGAAACACTCGCCGCACCGGCGATTTCGGCTGCGGTCATGGCGGCGCCGCCGACAGCCTCCAACGCCTCAAACACTCTCTCGCGGGCGGCGGTGGCGCGGTCGGGGCGGTCCGGCCCCAGCCGGTAAACGATCTTGGGTTTGGGCGGCTTGCCCAGATCAGGCGCACGCGTCGCCAGACGCAACATTGCGCCCAGTGGGGTCAGGGTATAGTCAGCCGCCTTTTGCAGAAACCGCCGCATCCCGGGGCCCATCAGCGGCAGGTCCAGCGCCCGCGTCACGTCCTTGATCTTGGCCGGATCACTGTCACCTGCACCCGGTCCCCACACAACGCCGATCACCGTATTTGGCCCTACCGCAACCTCAACAATGTCGCCATCAGACAGGGTCAGTTCTGGCGGCACGCGGTAGTCATAAGCACGGTCAATCGGCAAGGGCGTGAGGACTGAGACCAGCTCTCCTCCAAGATATGGTGCAACCTTCGCGGTCATTAGCGCCCCGTTAAATCTATTGTACCGAGCGCGGCGGATGCTCTATGGTCTGAGACGTGGAAATAGAGTAGGCGTGCGCCAGCCAACTTTGTAGGAGTAACACGCATGAAATTCTTCGTCGACACAGCGGAAATTGACGACATCAAAGACCTTGCCGCCACGGGCATGGTCGACGGCGTCACGACCAACCCGTCCCTGATAATGAAATCGGGCCGCGACATCATCGAAGTCACCAAGGAAATCTGCGATATCGTGGATGGTCCGGTCAGCGCCGAAGTCGCTGCGACCGAAGCCGACGCAATGATCGCCGAAGGGCGCAAGCTGGCGGAAATCGCTGACAATATCGCTGTGAAAGTGCCGCTGACCTGGGACGGTCTGAAGGCCTGCAAAACGCTGAGCAGCGAAGGCAAGATGGTCAATGTCACGCTCTGCTTCTCGGCCAATCAGGCGCTGCTCGCCGCCAAGGCCGGCGCCACCTTCATCTCGCCCTTCATCGGGCGTCTGGACGATATCAGCCTCGACGGCATGGACCTGATCGCCGAGATTCGCCAGATCTATGACAACTATCATTTCTCCACGGAAATTCTCGCCGCGTCGATCCGCAGCGTGAACCACGTGAAGGACTGCGCCCTGATCGGTGCGGATGTTGCGACGATGCCTCCAGATGTGATCCGCAAACTTGCCGGCCATGTGCTGACGGACAAGGGTCTCGACGCCTTTATGAAAGACTGGGCAAAGACCGGCCAGAATATCCTGAGTTAGTGCGTAACGCGCGCCGTAGAGGGCGCGCCTGTTCATGTGTTAGGGATGTGTAGGTGAATAGGTTGGAGAAAAAGACACACGATTTGCGCGCCAAGATCCTCGCAGACCCTGATGTGGTGCTCGAGGACGACGACGTCATGCGCGCGCTGATCAACGCCAGGGCGGACACCGGCGGGCGCAAGGTCGTCGACTTGCGCGGCGCGCTTGTCGACCGGCTTGAGGCGCGGCTCGACAAGCTGGAAAACACCCACAGGTCCGTCATCGCCGCCGCTTACGAAAACCTCGCTGGCACATCCCAGATCCAGAAAGCGGTTCTGATGCTGCTGGAACAGCCGCGGTTCGTCGACTTTCTTCGCGTACTCACACTTGAAACCCCGGACATGGTCGCGGTCGATTTCGCCCGTCTCTGCATTGAAACGGATGAGGCTGAGCCTGGCCCGGTTCAGGGCCTCGATAAGGATCTGGCCGAGGCGATGATTGTCGTGCCGCCGGGCGGAGTCGACGCATACCTGAAACTTGGCGGCGGCGGCGTGCGCAAGGTTGCGCTGCGCCAGGCGGCGCCCGAGGCGGATGCAATCTTTGGCGAAGCGGCCCGCTGGGTGCGATCCGAAGCGTTGGTGCGGCTGGATCTGGGCAAGCGCCGACAGGGCCTGCTGGTCTTTGGCGCGGAAGATCCACACCGTTTCGGTCCCGAACATGGCGTCGACCTTCTGTGCTTCTTTGGCGGCGTGGTGGAACGCCAGCTCCGCTATTGGCTGTACCCTGCCGACCAGGGCTGAGCCTGTTCTCCTGTCGGACAGCGCGGTCGATCTGTTGACCCGCTGGCTGGCGGCACTGCGCGGCACCGCCGACGCGTCGGATCACACCCTTTCAGCATACCAGCGAGATGTTTCTGGCTTTCTCGGGTTTCTGACCGTCCACTGGGGCGCGCCGCTGGGCCGCGCGACCTTGGGCGACGTGACCACACGCGACGCGCGCAGCTGGATGGCGCGGATGAACGCCGATGGGCTGAGCCCCCGGTCGGCCGCGCGGTCGCTGAGCGCTGTGAAATCCTTCTACCGATGGCTTGCTGAGGCGGAGGCTATCGAATGCCCCGCCATTCTGGCCGCCCGCGCGCCCAAGGCCGCGCCCCGCCTGCCCCGACCGGTCGCGGCCAAGGCGGCGGCTGCCATAATCGACCATGCAGCCGCCGATCACGACGAACCCTGGATCGCCGCGCGCGACGCTGCGGTTCTGACCCTGCTTTGGGGATCGGGCCTGCGCATATCGGAGGCCTTGGCCCTGAACCGCAGCGACGCCCCGCTGGCGGAGGCGCTGCGGATCACCGGCAAAGGCGGCAAGGAACGCATCGCCCCGGTGCTGCCCGCCGCCCGCGCAGCGGTGGATGAATACCTGACACTTTGCCCCTACAAGTGCGCCACCCACGAGCCGCTGTTTCTGGGAGCCCGGGGCAAGCGGCTGAACCCTAGGATGGCGCAAAAGGCGATGGAGCGGGCGCGGCTGGCGCTGGGTCTGCCTGCGACGGCTACACCGCATGCCCTGCGCCATTCTTTCGCGACGCATCTGTTGGAGGCGGGCGGGGATTTGCGGGCGATACAGGAATTGCTTGGCCACGCGTCCCTGTCCACTACGCAGGTCTATACCGGTGTGGATCAGGCGCGGCTGATGGAAGTTTACGACAAGGCCCAAAGACGTAGATGATCACAGCGGAACCGCACTAAGCCGTTTCCCGGGCTGTCCACGCAAGGCGGGCTGCCGCGCGGGCCTCTGGCAGCAGATTTATCCTCTCAAACAATGCCCTTGCCTGCGTGGCGGTTGAAACGGCATCGGCGTTTCGCTGCGTCATCAGATTGAACGCGCTGAAGTGGAATAGGGCGTTTGCGTGAACCTGAACCTCACCCCGCTCAGCCGCCAGATCGATGGCCTGCCGGAACAGGCGCCACGCACGGCTGTCGTTGTCCTGCAGCATTTCCGCCCGTGCATGGGCCAGCGACAGGCGCGGGTCAGCCGCGACGACGGCCTTATGGCGACGAAACAGACGAGCGGACTTCGCGATCTTGCGATCAATAAGATGCTCCTGAGCAGCGTCTAGGTCCCGCGAAGGGTCTTTCGATGCGAATG
>CBFHXH010000123.1:0-11281 GCA_965659735.1 uncultured Pikeienuella sp. | reverse complement strand
TGTCCATCTCCGCCCATTCGCAATCTTCGGGGTTGGTGTGGCGCATAAAGCTGACCAGACCACGGCCCATGTCGATCTTGTCGCCAACGACCTTCACGTCGTATGGAAAGCGGCCATGCACGCTGTCGTACTTAAACAAATGCGCCGCCGTGTCGATGGGGCCGCGGTTGTTCACCGCCACAAGTTCAATGTCGTCCCGGCCAGATTCGATGATCGTCCGAACGACCAAACGGCCAATCCGGCCAAATCCGCTAATTGCGACACGTACCGTCATATCAGGTTCCTCGATGCTTCGCCGCATCCGCGCGGCGCGTCCATTTCCCTACCTACCCGATAGGGTGGGTTTCCTCTAGGCGAGTGAACTGATTCTGTGAACGCTTTTCTCCGCAGAATTCGTGATACAGATCACCGTGTAACGTAAAGGTTTCTTCAGTTTTGGCCCAATCTGCGACGATCTGCGCCTGCCGCGATCGTGATCCCCTGCGCCAATTAGGTGGCTGGAAGGATGGTTGATTGTCCGTGTAACAACTAGGGGCACGAAACTCATCCCATCCTCACGCACGACCATGAAGGACCTCTTCATCGGTGCGGTCTGCCAAGTGTTGATCACCAGCATCTTTGCAATTCTAACATCACCGAGCCCAGCGACGGCTGCTGACGGCCCCGCACCCTTAACCGGCTTGACTGACCCGACACTCGCGGTGGGTTTGGGCCCTCTGAATTACTGGACCTTTCCCTATCCTTTAATCGACTTGATGAAAGTCTCCCGACCCTGGAAGGCGCAGAACTACACCGAGGCGAGGATCACACCAAAAACACTCAACGCGCTTCGGCTGCTGGATGACAGCGGCTGGGTGCGTGAAATGCCGCCCAATAACGCTTCCTACAGTAAGATATTTCACTAGCGAGACGTAAAAGGAACATTTTCGATCGCGGATCACTCCTATGTTCTTCTCTACAAAGGCAAGGGCGAAATCCGCCTGCGGCTGGGCGCCAAGTTTACCCAGCACAGTCCCGGTCGTATTGAGTTTCACAGCGGGCCAAAGCACGCTGCAGTGGTGTCTATAGGCTCTACCGAACCTGACGATCCAATCCGCGATATGGTGCTGATCCGCAAGGAACACGAAGCGTTGTGGCGCGCAGGTGCGGTGTTTAACCCTGATTGGTTGCGAGAGATCGCAGATGTCAGACAGATGCGGTTCATGAACTGGATGCGAACCAACGGGTCAACTCAGCAAAGGTGGTCTGAACGCCCACAGATCAGCGATGCGACATGGGGGTTCGAAAATGGTGCGCCAGTTGAAATAATGGTGCGCTTGGCCAACGAAATCGGAGCTGATCCGTGGTTCACTATCCCGCACCTGGCGGATGACGACTACATCCGCCGCTTTGCGACCTATGTGCGTGACAATCTGGATCCTCGGTTGAAAGTTTTCGCCGAGGATTCCAACGAGTTGTGGAACGGCTCGTTTCAGCAGGCAAAATACAACGTTTACCAAGCAGAGAAAGGTGTCTTAAGCGGCGACCCTGCCGAGGTCGCAGGCCAGCGCGCGCACCATGTCGCGCAAATCTGGGCGGATGTATTTGCAGGCGAAGCGCCTGATCGCCTGATCCGCGTATTTGGGGGTTACACCCGTGGCCTAACTTGGAGCCGTCGCGCGCTGTCGGCAAAGCCTGAAGGCGCTGGGTTCCTTTCGTCTGCAACTGTTGCTGACGGTTTCGCAGTCACTACCTATTTCGGAGGGTCGAGGCACTTGCGAGAGGCAGCATTCACCGCCTGGAAAGCGCGCGGCGGGGCGGCGACTGACGACCTACGAAACTGCTGAATGATCCAGAAATGGCTGGATCAGTCCCAAATATATCAGAGCGCCTGCGTGAGAATGCAAATCTGGCGCGTGAACATGGGTTGAAGCTGTTTTCTTATTAAAGTGGACAATATCTCCACTCCATAAGAAGCCACCGGATGGGAGGCGAGCCCTTCAGCAGTTTTTTCGCCGCCTACGTGAACTCGCCGCCAATGGGCAAGGCCTATGAAGACATGTGGCGCGCTTGGAAAGACGTCGGCGATGGTCCATTTTACACTTCACCGCTTTTGGCAGAGTCGGCAAATCAGGATCATGGGGACTGCAACGCTATGCCGGTGACGACTACCCCGCGCGCTGACCTTGCAACGGTTGAACGCAGTCTCGCCAAGTTGGTGGACTGATCGCAAAGGCTCGGTATTCCAGCAAGGCCATCTGAGTGGCTCACAGACAACCTTTGGCACGTCAGGAGAAGACTACCTGTCAGGCAGTCAGGAAGACGAGACCTTCTACGTCTTTACAGGTGATGCCGGCGTCTTTGGCGGCGGCGGATACGACACTGTGCGTATCCTAGGCCCAGCGGCGGATCATCAGATCACCGAAACAGAGCATGGGCACCTAGTAGTTGGACTGTCAGGCGCCAGAACGCTGGCGAAAGTTGAGGCAGTCATCTTTGATGATCAGACGGTTATCTTTAAATAGTCACCTGCGTGAATGGGCTTCGAGAAAACCTGACAATCAGCCCAGCCCTAGCACAGCGCGAACGGTGAAATCGATCGCAAGGCCCAGTCCTGCGCTAACTAGAACCAGCGGCGTCGTCCTCAGTTCGCGGACATATGAGACCCAACCGCGGCGGCGGCCCATCATAATAAGAAAGATCGTCTCGGGCCCTTGCTGCATCGCAACGAAGCACAACGCCATCGTGACACTGTCGAGGTACAGAAGGCTAAGACTGACACCGCCCCATATGACGCCGGCGCGCAGCAGCGAGCAAAGTGTTTCAACGAAAAAATTCGTTGAGCAGCAAAAGCTTTGCGCAGCAAGACCGGGCCTGAGAAGATCGACCCAAACGCCAGTATTTGAAGGAAATCTGCGACCTGAGCATAACGATCATCGTAGATGACCTCCACAACCAAAGGCGCCAGCACTAATAACATCCCGCAAGACACAAGCGCCAAAGTGTCTAACATCAACCGGAATTTAAAGTACCCTGACCTAAACGATGTGACGGAACCTTCTTGCAAATGCCGGAACATCGGAATGCCCAATTTCACACTTAGCTTTGAAAGAAGCTGCGGGATCATCGTCGAAAACTGGGTTGCGATGAAATACAGCCCGAAAAGTGTATCCGGCAGCAGCAGACCGAACAGCACTTTGTCGGCGACCTTGGCGGTAGAAATCAGAAAAGACGACCCCAGCACCCATTTGCCCCGATCGATGAACAGCAGAAGGTCTTTCTTGATGAACTGGAAGCCAAAGGGCGCGCCACGGAACAACAACATCGCCATCGCGGACTTCATCGCACTGATAGGAACCGAGGCGTAGGCGAGCCCTCAAATATCGCGTGTCACCCATACCGCCGCCACGGTCGCAATCAACCCGAAAAAGATAAAAACACCTCAAAAAAGAAGATCCGGTCAAAGTTCAAATTCGTTTCGTAAAGGAATTTGTTCGGAGTCATCAGAGAATCGAACAGGAACACGACCGAGGTCACCATGATCACCGCCGGCAACTCAGCGTTCGTGTAGGCGCTTTTTTTCAGGGAACATCCCAGCCGCCTGCAACACCCCCAGACCATAGCCAAGTCCAATAATGAGCAAAAACAGGAAGCCACCCCGGATCAGCTTTGCGGTCCATATACTTTGAATAAACTGGTGGCTCAGCCCCTTCTCATAGCTGAGCGCGATAGGGCGGAACCCAACATCAGTAAATTGCGAGATCAGGAATTGCAGCATCAGAACAACCGCAAAAACGCCAAATATCGCTGGCTCCAACAATCGTGACAGGATGATCGTCGATACAACCCGCAGCAGCGCGGAAAGGCCAAATTGTATTACGGTGTATGAGCTGGACAGCATCACCCGCTGCGCCATTGTCCGCTGCGCATGGGGCATTCGAAACGCAGCGAACAGAGATTTGGCGCGATTCAAGCCGTCGCTAAGTCGGGGCTTCGCGCAGATCCTGCCGTATTTGCATCTGATTTACGCACAAGTTCGTCTCTTGCACATTTAACCCAGACCTGACCCAACCCAGCGCTGAATGCAAGGTGTCAGGTCATCCCACCCAGGCAGTCGTAATGGGGGAACCCGGATCCGCCAGTGGCTCTATCACATCAAAATGATGGCGCTGTGGCTCCACCACCGAAGTGATCGTGGCGCGGTCTTTCCAGGCCGCCTCCAAAACCTGCGTTTGGCGGATGAATTCAGGCCTTTCCGCCCCGCCGACCCAGGCGATGGTGGTGATGTGGCTGTGGGGGTCTGTCAGGGCTGCGCTTTCAGCCTCAGCCTCCACAGGATTGAGCTGCAGTTCTGCGTTCATTGACGTCTTCATCAAAGGGCGAAGGTCGTGCAGGCCGCTGATCGAAAGCACCCGGGCAACGCGGGCCGTGGTGTCTGCCCCAAGCGGACCGGACTTGCAGGCCATGCGACTAACCAGATGCCCGCCCGCGGAATGTCCGGCCAGATGGATCGGGCCCGCGACTTTGGCGGCCGCGACCTCCACCGCGGCGCCGATCATCGCGGTGATGTCGGAAATGAGCACCTCGGGCGTCAACACATAGCTGGGCGCGGCGACGGCCCAACCGTTTGCGCGGGCGCCCTCCACCAGATGCGACCACCAGGATTTGTCGAATTTCAGCCAGTAGCCGCCATGGACAAATACTGCGAGGCCTTTGGGCGCGGCGTCGGGCCAGAACAGATCAAACCGCTGGCGTTCATGGTCGCCGTAGGGGACATCCAGCTCGGCGCTGGCGATGCCTGCCCGATACGCCGCGGCCGCCACAGCCCATTTCGACGGATAGTCCGCAGCGCCTTCGATATGCGCGCCGTTGGCGTAAGCGTCATCCCAATCCGTGATCTCTTCGGCCATCAGACGATCTTCCTTATGCAATCCGGGGCAGGTCAAGCCGCCAGATAAACCCCGTCTGGCCAAAGCTGGGATAGTATTTGGTCACCAAGGGGTCATGGCCCGGAACGACCCTGTCGCTATGCCCCGCCAGCGAGCGGATGATGTCAAAGCCCTTCAGCATGTCTTCGACATCCGCCACGATGGGAAAGAGTTTTCCCTTCTCGAAGTTCTCATACATATGCGACGCGTCTGACGCCAAGCAGACAGGCCCGTTCGCCGTCTCCACCCGCACGGCCTGCAACCCTCGTGAATGGCCGCCGGTTTTGTGAACAGTCAAACCGGGCGCAACCTCGGCATCGCCGTCGTAAAAGATAACCCGCCCCGAATAGACGTGCTGAACCATCTCAACCACATGGCCGACGGTGAAGGGCGCCTTCAATGCGCCGTGGCACATGCAGGGACCGGTGGCGTACGCCATTTCCGCCTCCTGCAGGTGGAACCTGGCGGATGGATACCGATCCAGCCCGCCCGCGTGATCAAAATGCAGGTGGGTGACGACGACATCGATGATCTCTTCGGCCTTGATCCCCATGCCCGCCAACGCTTCGACCGGGTCGCGGTCGACGCTGCGGCCGCGGCTTTGCGCCTCCGCCTGGTCAAAACCGGTGTCGATCAGGATGGTCTGCGTGTCGTTTTTCACCACCCAGATGAAGAAATCGAGCGCGCCCGCGCCGTGTGGGTCTTCGTCGAAGATGAAATTGCTCAGCCGCTGGCGGTTCGTGTGCTCCGCGTATTTCAGCGCATAGATTTCCCAATGCTGGCTCATGACGCCCCCTTGTGGTGAAAATCGGCAAGATCGCCGGCGTCGTCGATGGGCATATCGAAGGGCTCGCTGATGACGGCCATTTTCGGATGCGCCTCAGCGTCAGGTATCATCGCGGTGCTGATCCAGACCTCGCCCAGATCGAGCGTGTTTTCGATGCGCATGACGCGCACGCCTTCTGCGGTCGCCATCGGGCAGGACCGCATGGCCAGGAACAGCGCATCCGCATCCGTATTGGCGACCATCGGCAGGACGGCGCCGCCCGGGGACCCCGCAGTGGCGAGGTTCACATAGGTCTTGGTCCAGTTGATCTTGCGCAGCATGCGCTGCGTCGTCAGGTCTGCGACGCCCATGCCCGTGGCGTTCCCTTCGGTTCCCGGCGTCAGGTCGCGTACGATGATGCGGTGAATGTCAGGCCCGCCAAAGTCCTTGGAGTTCGACGCATTGCGCCCAGTGACATTCGGATCCATGCCCCCACCGGAGATATCCTTGCCCAGCTGATCGACCACAAGAATGTCGATCTTGTCCAAGAGGATGCGCGGGATCAGTGTTTTTGACAGTGCCTGCAGCGCGGTGTCCCGCTCTATCAACTGATCGGGCGGCACCATCTCGCAAGTGTGCAGCTTTTCATAGCCGTTCTCGACGATGGCGACAGCGCAGAGAAGGTTGGTGTTTGCGATAAACGCCTCTGCCGTTGGCGGCAGGATCGTACCGAAGACAGCCATACCGCGTCGATGGAACTCGACGGCGCCGGTGTGCTTGCCAAGCCCAATGACCAGCATCTTGCAAAGGCCGCTTTCGACCGGCCCGCGGAAGCTGGTGTGCGGCTTCACCCGGTTCACGGCGATAATGTAATCCGCCTCATACGCGTTCTTGTCGCAATAGACGGGCATGTCGCCCACATCGGCGACCTTGACCACCTCCATCGATGACTTGATCGGAGCGCCGATGTCCGCCTCGCCCATCTGATAGCCTTCGAGGATCTTTTGCTGACCATCCGCGGTGCCGCCGCCATGGCTGCCCATCGCAGGGACCAGGAAGGGGATCGCGCCCGCCTTTTTCAGCTCATTCACCACAGCCTTCACGACAGGTGGTTGGGATCGGATGCCCCGGCTGCCGACGGCTACAGCCACGGACTTGCCGGTCAGATCGATATGGGTGAATTTCTGGAACTCCACCGCCACATGGGCGTCCACATCCGTGATCTCATCATCCACAAAGGTCTGGGTCGCGCGCACCATACGGGGCAGCGGCGTAGTCAGGCCGCCCGGCAACGGTATCGGGATATTGTCAGGTATCATGGCGTTTTCCCTTCAAATGCGTTCAGGATTTTCAGCGCAGCGCACGCCGCCCCGAACCCGTTATCTATGTTCATGGTCATTACCCCCGGCGCGCAGGACGCCAGCGCCGAGGTCAGCGCCGCCTGACCACCCGCAGCGACCCCGGTCCCGACAGAGGTCGGCACCGCGATCACCGGCGCTTTGACCAAACCGGCAAGCACCGAAAACAGCGCCGCTTCGAACCCGGCGCAGGCGATGATGATACGTTTTTCCTGCAGTTCAGCCGCCGCTTCGGTCAGGCGCCAAAGACCCGCGACGCCGACGTCGATATGAGTGGCGGCAGATACGCCACCAAACTCAAGCGTGCGCAGCGCTTCAAACGCTGATCTGGTGTCAGAAGTTCCAGCGGCGACGATCGCGACGCCGCGGTCCGTTGGCGCGGGCGTTTCCCCAAGAACGCCGGTAGCGGAGCCTTCGTCATAGTCCAGCGCTACATCCAGGCCTGTGGCCTTGTCAGCACTTAGGCGCGTGAAAAGCATTGATTGGTTTTTACTGTGAGCTTCCAGCGCAATGTCATTGATTTGCTTAAGGGATTTACCCTCACAATATACCGCCTCGGGAACGCCGGTGCGGGCTGCCCTGCCCCAGTCGAGCCGTGCTTCAATCATGGCGCGTCCCTCAGAAACGCGCTGCCGCGCCGGTAGGGCGCGGCGCCAACGAATTTACGGCCCGTTTGCGTCACCATTGCATTGATGACAGACAGGTCGGTGCCCAGCGCTGCTTCAGGCAGCTCGACCCGAACACCCTGATGTGTCACGCGGCAACGGATATCGCCGGGGCCCAGCAAGGCGGACAGCTGCGTCTCAACGGCGTCGATCAGCGCAAGATCATCAGCATTGATGCCAATCCCCGTTTCGACCCGACTGGCGAGGCACGGCTGCGCGGGCAGCTCAGCCAAATCACTCAATCCCCGCGCGGCCGCCATTGCACGGATCGCAGGCTTGTCGATGCCAGCTTCGATAAACGGATGGCGCACGCCCTGCTCAGCTGCTGCGCCCAAACCCGGGCGATAGTCGCCCAGATCGCCTGTATTGGCACCAGAACAGATCACCGCGTCAGTCGCCGCACGGATGCGCGCATAAAGATTGGATTTACAGAAATAACAACGGTTTACCGGGTTTTTCAGGTAATCAGGGTCATCAAACTCACCCGCGCCAATGATGTGGAGCCGCCAGCCTGCGCGGGCCGCATGATTCTTGACCCGCATTGTCGCCGCCTCTGGCACAGCGGGGGACACGGCATGGAACATATCCGCCCGCGCATCGCTTTCTTGCGCTATGTAGGCCAGCGTCATGCTGTCAACGCCGCCACTGACGGCTATGGCGACGTCGCCGATATCGGCGAGTTTGGCGTGCAGACGGTCAGTCATCGCCGCCCTCCAACGCCGCAGCCTCAGCGGCGCGAGCCTGTTTGCGACGTGCGATCAGGGTCTCTGCGCGGATCAGGTCGTCGCTTTCGACCTTGGCAGACCGCCCCTCTGGCCGCGTTGCAATCTTCACGGCGCCATCAGGCGTCGCCACTGCGTGGCGTTCGAGGATGCGGCGGCGCACCTCGGCGATACGCACGCCAAGGGTCGATGTTTCCGATAGGCAAAGATCTACGACCGCTTCTGCCGCGGGCTGGGCGGAAAGAACGCGCAGGCCGATGATTGCCCGGCCCTTTTTGCCGATTTGTGGCGTCTGGATCACGTCCAACACACCAGACGCAGCGCGAATTCGATCCGTCGCCACGCCAAGCTCTTCCGGCGTCATATCATCAATGTCAAAGCTGATTTCCGTCACGTTGTCAGAAGCTTGTGCGCCTGTGTTCTCAAACACGACAAGCTGCGTGACATTGGCCAAGCCTTTGAAGCGCTTTGCGCCAGCGCCGAATCCTGATCCGATCAGCCGCCCCCCTTCACCCGCTGAAGGCGTCGTCAGGTGTCGGAGGATCGCGGCGCCAGTTGGCGTCACACGTTCCCCGGGAAATCCATCATCCTGAAACTCAAACCCTTCCAGAATGTTCAGAACCGCGGGGGCAGGCACGGGGATGCGCCCATGCTGGGTCATCGCATGACCACCGCCCAGCGGAATGGTCCCAACTGACCAAGTGGCCTGAGGCGCGCGGGCGATGAAACTGGCGGCGGCAACTATATCCGCGATACTGTCCCAATCAGCCAGTTCGTGAAAATGGACGGTTTCAATCGGTTTGCCGTGGGCCTTCGCCTCCGCCGCGCCAAGGATCGCAAAGATCGCTTTCGCATGCCCCAGCACCGCTCGGTCCAGCGCGCTCGCCTCAAGCCGTTCAATAATTCTGGTGTAAACACCCGTCTCTGGCGATTCGCCTTGTCCAACCTGAAAAGCGATGGAACCAAAACTGCTTACGCTGACACCTTCAAACGCTACGGAAATCGCATCCGGCACGCCAGCCGCACGCACGTCGGCGATGCACTGGTCCCGCAGATCAGGCCACAGCGCCCCACAGGCGCCCACGAACATGTCGCCCGCAATGCCGCCCAGAGGCTTGATGTGGATATTCAAACTCATGCCCAACTATTCCCCGGCGTCCGCCCCTGCGGCAAGCGCTTTCCCCCTGCCGCATGCTCAGCTTACGTTGGGGCCAACAAGAATCGAAGGGGACGCGCCATGAAAATCACCGCTATCGAAGATCTGCACTGCGACGCAGGCTGGCGCGTCTGGTCCTTTCTTAAGATCACGACCGATGAAGGCGTGACCGGCTGGGCCGAATATAACGAAAGCTATGGATCCAAAGGATTGACCGAAGTGATCCGGCGCATGGCTGATCCGCTGATCGGGCGCGACCCAAGAGCGGTGGAACTGATCACATCGCAGCTCTACGCGCTGACCCGCCAGGCACCCGGCGGCGTCATCCGCCAGTCCATCGCCGCCATCGAAAACGCCCTGACCGATATCAAGGCGCGCGCCTTGGGCGTGCCGGTGGCCGAGCTGTTCGGCGGACCGTGCCGGGATCGCCTGCGGCTCTACTGGTCGCACTGCGGGTCCTACCGCCTGCAGCACCACGAAAAGATGGGAACACCGCAACTGACGTCGTTAGAGGGCGTGAGGGAACTGGGCGCAGAGGTCCGGGAAAAGGGCTTTTCCGCGCTGAAGATGAACATCTACCTGTTCGAAGACAGCGGCCCGCGCCTGTTCATGCCGGGCTTCTGCCTGTCCGAAGGGTGGCCAGAGCTGAACGTGGACCGAAACCTTCTGCGGATCATCGACAAGCAGATGCACGCAATCCGCGATGGCGCGGGCGAGAATATGGACCTGCTGCTGGACACCAACTTCAACTTCAAGACCGAAGGCTATCGCCGCATCGCGAACCTTCTTGATCAGCACGACATGATGTGGATGGAAATCGATCTCTTCAATCCAGAGGCGCTCGCGCTGATCCGGGAAGAGGCGGACACCCCCATCGCCAGCTGCGAGAGCCTGTTCGGACGCCGCGAATTTCTGCCCTATTTCCAGGCTCAGTCGATGGATGTCGGCATTGTCGACGTGCCGTGGAACGGGATCTACGAAAGCGTCAAGATCGCCTCGATGGCTGAAGCGTTTGAGACGAATTGCGCCCCCCATAATTTCTACGGCAACCTATCAACGGCGATGAGCGCTCATTTCTGCGCCGCCATTCCGAATTTCCGGATCATGGAAATCGATATCGACGATGTGCCGTGGAAAGACGATGTCGTCACGCCGCCTACGATCGACAACGGCGATCTGGTGATGAACGGTTTGCCCGGTTGGGGCGTTGAGGTGAACGAGGACGCAATCAGGGCGCATCCCCCGCGGTAAGTGCATTATGCACTAGCGCTGTAAGGTATTTCGCCTAAAAATTGAGTGATGCGTCCGACAGATATCGTGTTGCGTGCGCATTTTAGAACCACGCATTCACACCAGCATTAGACTGGCGAAGATATTTTTCAGCGCCTGAACCGCGCGAAAGGGAAGATTTGACATGTCTGAAAACACTTCTGACGATGCGCCAAAAAACGATCCGAGGCCAGGTTTGGAGCAGATCGCCGCCTTCGCCCGCGGGGAATATCCAACCTCCCCCATGACCAAGCTGATCCCCTTTGAGACGTTGCCACCGGAAAAGGGCAAGCTGCAATTTCGAGCGACGCCGGATGACACACATCTGAATGGGATGGGCATTGTGCATGGCGGGTGGGCAATTGCACAGCCCCACTTGAGTGGTCCATTTTAAAAGTTAGTGCATGATTGGCCGTTGGTCCATCGGGATGATGGCCT
>CBFHXH010000122.1:0-11411 GCA_965659735.1 uncultured Pikeienuella sp. | reverse complement strand
TGTCGCCCAATTTCTGGGATGACCTGCCGCGGATCACCCGCGCATTGGCGGAAGACGGCAAAACGCGCGCCATGGTCATCTCGGCTGAGGGGCGCCACTTTACTTCGGGCATGGATCTGGCGGCTTTTAGTGGAATCGCAAGCGCTGGAGAAGAACCTGCCCGCGATGCTTATGCGCTGCGCAAACTGATCCTTAAGCTGCAGGACACGTTCACAGCGCTGGAAGAGGTGCCCTTCGCTGTCATCACAGCGATCCACGGCGCTTGCGTCGGCGGCGGCATTGATTTCATCACCGCGGCAGATATCCGCTTGGCCTCCGAAGACGCCTATTTTGGCATAGAAGAGATCAATATCGGCATGGCGGCTGACGTTGGCACGCTGCAGCGCCTGCCAAAGCTGATTGGTTTTGGCCTTGCGATGGAGCTTTCGATGACAGGTCGCCGGTTTTCCGCCCTAGAAGCCCGCGAAATGGGCTTGCTGAACCATGTGCATGCGGATCGTGAGGCTGTCATCGCCGCGGCCATGGAAATGGCGAAAGTCATTGCAGCTAGATCGCCACTGGCTATCGCAGGCATCAAGCAGTCGCTGACCTATGCCCGCGATCATACAGTCGCCGAAGGGTTGGATCAGATCGCGACATGGAATTCGGGGATGCTACGCGCGGAAGATTTGATGCGCGCCATGCAGGCCCGCGCCGCCAAACAAGAGGCGGAATTCCGCGACCTGCCGGGCGCTAAGTCAGCCTGATTTGTCGAGGGCTGACAAGGCACCTTGCGCGTTCTGCAGCATCGATCGAAGATCTTTCAGGGTGTCATCGATGAGCGACCGCTTCTTTACGAGCTCGTCCATCTCATGCTCCAGCCGTTCGATCAGATAGGCCATCTGGTCCCGGCGCCCTTCACCGGCCTCGCCATAAAGGTCGAGGAAATGCTTGATGTCGTTCAGTGACGCGCCAATCGCCTTGGCCCGCAAGATCAGCGCCAGACGCGCACGATCGCGACGCGAAAAGATTCGTGCGCTGTTCACACGTTCAGGCATCAGAAGGCCTTTGTCTTCGTAGAACCGGATGGTGCGGGTAGATACGCGAAATTCCTTCGCCAGCTCTGAAATGCCGAACAACTGTTGTCTTTCTGTATTCGAATCTTCGGCCAGAATAAGCGCGGCGCGCGCCCCGGAATCGGTTGATTGATCTTGCATAATTCAGGTCCGACGCGGCCCGAAGACCGCGCCAAAGGGGATCAGAATACCTGACCCAGTTTCATTGCAACGCCCATGTCGCCATCGACTTTCAGCTTGCCCTGCATGAAGGCAGCGGTTGGGTCCAGTTCGCCAGCGACGATTGCCTGAAGGTCTTCCAGGCTGACGCCAACGGTGCAGTCCGCATCGCCGTCTTCGGTGCTGATGGACTGGTTGTCGATGACCATGACGCCGTCGTCGCCGCAATCGAACTTGATGACGCTGTCAAAGGAACCCTCGGTGACCTTGGGCACCAGTGTTTCCGCAATTTCTGCAATGCTCATGCCGTTTCTCCTGTTGGCGTGATGTGATTGACGCGGACGTTAAGTGATTTCTGCAGACTTGCAAGACCATTTCCGCAAAGGGTTTCGCGTTGACGTATTGGTCAGGTCGGTCATAGTGCAAAAAAACTTGGGAGGATCGCATGCAACTCACCGCCGAACATGACCAGCTGCGCCGCACTGTAGCGCGCTTCGTCGACGAAGATATCAACCCCTACGTAAAGGAATGGGAAGCGGCTGAACAGTTTCCCAGCCATCAGGTTTTCAAGAAGATGGGCGACCTTGGCCTGCTTGGCGTGAAATACCCTGAGGAAGATGGCGGGTTGGGGCTCGACTTCTCCTACTCAATGATTGTGGCCGAAGAATTGGGTCGCATCGATTGCGGCGGCGTGCCCATGGCAATGGGTGTTCAGACAGACATGTGCACACCTGCGCTTGCTCGGTTCGGATCGGCTGAACTGCGTGAAGAATTCCTGCGCCCCGCTATTTCCGGAGATGCGGTTGGCTGTATTGGCGTCTCGGAACCCTCTGCCGGTTCGGACGTCGCCAACATCAAAACCACCGCCCGACGGGACGGCGACGACTATGTGATCAACGGACAGAAGACCTGGATCACCAATGGCATGATGGCTGACTGGTGTTGCCTTCTGGTCAATACCTCCGAGGCGGATGGCCGCCACACAAACAAATCCCTGATCATGGTCCCGATGGACAACCCGGGAATTGAGAAGCACAAGATCGACAAGATCGGCATGAACTCCTCCGACACGGCGACGCTGTTCTTTGACAATGTCCGTGTGCCCGCCCGTAACATCGTGGGGCAGGAAGGCATGGGCTTTCAGATGCAGATGATGCAGTTCCAGGAAGAACGCCTCTGGGCCGCCGCCAACGGTCTGCCAAGCCTCGATCGGATGATCGACGCGACGATCGAGTACTGCCGCGAACGCGAGACTTTCGGCAAGAAGCTGATTGAGAACCAAGTCATACACTTCCGCCTGGCTGAACTCAGGACCGAGGTTGAGTGCCTGCGCGCACTGACCTGGCGGGCGATCGAGGACTATGTCAACGGCAAGGATGTCGTAAAGCTCGCCTCCATGGCCAAGTTGAAGGGCGGCCGCCTGAGCCGAGAGATATCAGACGCTTGCCTCCAGTACTGGGGCGGTATGGGTTACACGCGTGAAAACATAATCAGCCAGTTCTACCGCGACGGTCGCCTGTGGTCGATCGGCGGCGGCGCCGACGAGATCATGCTGGGCATCATCTGCAAATACGAAGGCACGTTGCCGCCGCGCACGCAATAATTCCTGAAGAGAGAGATCATTCGATGACCATCGACATAACGGTTGTAGAGGGCGTCAAGACGCTTCGCATCAACCGGCCCGAAAAGAAGAATGCGCTGACGAACGATATGTATCACACTCTCGCGGATGAGATGATCGCCGCGGATCAGGATGACAGCGTCGGCGCTGTGCTGTTCCTTGGGGCCGGGGGGGCGTTCACCTCCGGCAATGATGTCGGCGATTTCATGAAGCAGGCGACTGGTCAGGCGACCGCTGACAAAGGCGAACGCGGCGTCGCCCGGTTCCTGCGCCAACAGGTGGAAGGAACCACGCCCCTGATCGCTGGCGTCGAAGGACTGGCCATCGGCGTTGGCGCGACGATGCTGTTCCAGTGTGATCTGGTCTATGCAGCGGACAACGCGATGATCAAGACGCCGTTCCTTGATCTGGGCGTGGTGGCGGAAAACGCATCCTCCTACCTCGCGCCGCTGATCATGGGACATCAGAAAGCCTTTGAAATGCTGTGCCTCGGCGAAGGTTTCACAGCGGAACAGGCCTATCACGCCGGCTTCGTCAACCGGGTCTGCAGCACGGACGATATCGAAACCGTCGCCCGCGACTCCGCCCGCTGGGTTGCGGCCAAACCGCCGCGCGCCATGGCCATCACCCGCAGCCTGATGCGGTCTGACGGCGCGACCAGAATGGCGCGGCTGGAAGAGGAAAACGGCCACTTCGCCGCCCAGCTGAAATCGGATGAAGCGCGCAACGCCTTCATGGCGTTCATGTCCAGAAAGGCCGGATAATGGCGTACGATGATCAGAACATCTTCGCCAAGATCCTGAGGGGCGAAATCCCATCCTTCAAGGTCTATGAAGACGATGACACCTATTGCTTCATGGATATCATGCCCCGGTCCAAAGGCCATTGCCTGGTCATCCCGAAAACGCCGTGCCGCAACATGCTGGACGCATCGCCCGAGCAGTTGGCCACGTGCCTGAAAACGGTCCAGAAAGTCAGCCACGCGGCGATGAAGGCGTTGGGGGCTGAGGGGGTCACAATCCAGCAGTTCAACGAAGATGCGGGCGGGCAGGAGGTTTATCACCTTCACTACCATATCCTGCCGCGCTGGCCGGGGCGGAAGACCTCTCCCCCCGGTGTGATGGGCGATATGGATGAGATCAAGGCGACCGCCGAAGCGATTTCTGCGGCGCTTTAGCGTTATGAAACCATATTTAAGCTATAAATATTAAATAAAATAGGGTTTTCTCCAAGTGACTGGTGAACACGGTTTGCCATGCAGGCTCCCGCACTAAGCAAATTGGCGTTAAATTACCGCGTGAAAGCCCTGGATGGGTGAATTCGGGGTGAATCCCGGGGCTTGATGTCAAACATCACAACCGATCTGGCGCAGCTCTTCAAAGATTCTCCTGCTTATTTGATAGGAGGATTTAAGATGAAACGACTAAGCCTCGCTGCCCTTGCCGGCATCTTAAGCGCTGCTGCAACGACTGCGGTCAAGGCGTGCGACACGATGCACGCCTATGAATATCAAATGACAAATGGCGCCTATATCCTGTCGCTCAACGGCGTTCAGGTGGGCCGCAACAATGATCCAAGCGACTATTTGGGGGTGGCCCTTTCCAGCAGTGGCTGGTCGAGGGTGAAAACACCGTCACACTGGAAATGACTACCGGTGACGCCGACATCACGATCAAACAGGTCTGTCGTGGCGCCTTTGACGGGGAAACACTGGTAGAGGCGAACATCGCGGTGCCAGAGGCACGTGATCTGACATTTTTTGCCGAAGCGGCGCCAAGCCCGTTTTATGACGATGCGCCCACGGATGATGCCGGGTTGAAAGACGCGATTTCATCACTGCAAGCGACCATCAAGGCCCGCGACGCCGACACTTACTGGAACATGCATCAGGGGTTGCGCGCCGCCGCAGCGGCCGATGGCATGCCCGAAAACATGATGCGCATGATGATCAATGTTTCGATGACCGAGGGCGAAGCGACCTTTAATGACAACCTGACTTTCACGCCCGTTATGGACGGTCGTGTCGGGCAGGTTTTTACGGCACCCCTTCGCCGGAACGCGCCGCGCCGCGGACGGCGAAGCGCCGATTGAGATCGAAGTCAGCATGAATGGCGGAACGAACACGATGACTACTGGATCATACTGGGGCAAGGTCGGTGGTGTTTGGGACGTCGTCGGCAATTGATGCGCCGGCATTTCCGCATCCGCATGATGTCGTCGATGGCCCTGTTGGCGATCATGCTGACAGGGCAGGGCGCATCTGCTTTGCTGGAGTATCAAGTTCAAAATGGCCGCTATCAAATTGAAATCGAAAATGTCTATTTGGACAGTGGCGCCTCGCAATTTGCATCTGGCGGTGTGGTGATCGACGATTGGCTGCTGGCCGGCGCAAATTTCGTCAGGGTGGAAATCGACGCCGATCGTGGTGACTTCACGCTTCATTCAATCTGCGAGAATGACGATGTTTCCAAAGCCTATGACCAGGCGTCGCTGAACGGTCGGGCTGAAGCGCGCCTGAAATTCGACGCCGATGCGCCGCCGCTCCGGGTTTACCTTTCGCAATCGCCAACGACTGATGAAGGTTTGCTCGACGCCGTCGCGGCTTTGACCAACGCAATGACTGACCGCGATTTTGACGCTGTCTGGGATCTTCACGCAGCAATACGCACGGATCTTGAACTGAACGGCCGATCGGTCAAGGCGGCGGCCTATCAGATGCGCAAGATTACCGAAGCGATCAGCCCGGCAGTCGCACCTGGTCTGGTCACGCGATCCGTTATGGGCGGCCGGGTGTGGGAGGTGTTTGGCGATGACTTCGCCCCCCCGATCAGCGCGGTGGTTGAGGTCAATGGCGGGTTCGTCAACTTTCGCACAGGCTCATTCTGGATGCGTCTGGATGGGCGATGGAGCGTTCTGGAAAAATAGTCGCCAAAGGGCAGGGCGCGCGGCTGTCGTAAGGTTCTGGGCTGATGCGCCGCCTTGGGGCTGGCGCAGGTGCGCCTCTGCCGCCATGAAAGGGCGACAGTTTGCAGAAAGGACGTCCCAATGAACCTTGATCAGGCGATGAACGAGCGCCGCTCCATTCGCGGATATTTGGACAAGCCCGTCTCGAAAGAGGTGCTGGAGGAAGTGATCGCGCTCGCCAACCGCTCGCCATCGTCGATGAATACCCAACCCTGGCATCTGCACGTGTTGACCGGCGAGCCATTGGAACGTGTCCGCAAAGGCAACACCGAACGCATGCTGGGCGGTGTGCCGCCAAGCCGCGAGATTGAGGATTACGCGGCGTATGAGGGTGAACATCGCAAGCGCCAGATCGAAATCGCCGTCCAGCTCTTTGAGGCGATGGGAATTGAACGTCATGACGCGGAACGCCGTCAGGATTGGGTCATGCGCGGGTTTCGTCAATTCGACGCGCCAGTGTCCATCGTGGTCTGCTTCGACCGTGATTTGTTGAACAACACGATCGCGCATTTTGACACGGGTGCAATGACTTACGGCCTTGTCTTGGCGGCATGGAGCAGGGGGCTGGGCGCCGTGATCAACGGGCAGGGCATCATGCAAAGTCCCGTGGTGCGCGAGTTTGCATATATCCCCAATGATCAGGTAATCCTGACCTGCGTCGCGCTGGGGTGGCCGGATGAGGACTTCATTGCGAACAGCGTTGTGTCACGCCGGCGGCCAGTAGAAAATACCACTGAATTTCATGGCTTTGGGTGAGCCAGTCAAAGCCAGTGTGATTATTGGGAGGGGGCATGAGCGCTGAAATCATCTCTCTGGATTCGATCACGGATGTTCGGCCTGATCATCTAGGCACGGTCGCAATCAGCGGGTCGCATGGCGGGGTGTATCCCGCTGGCATAGCCTCTGCGGCAGGGCTGCGTGGCGCGTTGTTCAATGATGCTGGCGTCGGCTTTGACAATGCGGGCGTTGGTGGCGTGATTCGGTTGGATGCAGTCGGCATGGCGGCTGCGGCGCTGGATTGCCATTCCTGTCTGATCGGCTCCGCTCGCGACGCGGCTGCGCATGGCGTCGTCAGTTTCGTGAACCGAGCGGCGCGTGACGCCGGGGTGGTGGTCGGCATGAAAGCCGCTGAAGCGGCGCAGCGAATGGCCCTCGCTGAGGTCCCGACCAAGCGGATGGCGGCCCCCGCCGAAAGCAGCCGAGTTGTCAGGGCGGCGCAGCGCGACATTCACCTTCTGGATTCCGCCTCCATGGTTGGGGCTGCTCATGTGGATGAAATTGTCATAACCGGCTCGCACGGCGCGCTTGTCGGCGGTGACCCCGCACGCGCGCTTAAAGCTGCAGCGGCGGCCGCCGTTTTCAACGATGCGGGGCTCGGCAAAGATGGGATCGGCGTGACACGTCTGAAAAGCTTGGATGACCGCGTCATTCCCGCCGCCGCCGTCAGTCATCGGACAGCACGGATTGGCGACGCGCTATCCATGTATGAAACCGGCGTGCTGTCAGCTGTGAATGAAAACGCCTATCGGGCAGGCGGCCGAATTGGCCTTTCGGTCAAGGCGTTTGTAATGGCGATCATGACAGATCAGTCATGAGTTGCGAAAGCCCCTGGAGGCGTATTCGCTGCGGTATTCTTCGGGGAACGTCGAGGGATTCGTAGCTCGGCGCCTGTTTGTGTTCGATTTATCGACTGTCGCTGGGTGAAATTTCTCACAAAAATGCAAACCGGTGCAGCAGATAATACCGCACACTTTCTCAGAAAATGCTGCACAATAGTTCCGGTAGAGGAAATCGCGTTAAGGTTGTTTTGCTTCGCATTCTTTCGTGGAGATTGCATTTTCACGAAATCGTAAGAAAACTTGGGGGCGTAAGGGAGTAGTCGGGTGGTTTATTCGATTACCGGCGACGGTCGCCTTGCCGGAAACCTCGCCGCAGGTCTGGATGCTGACGGAACCGTCAAGATTACTGACGGCGGTTACTGGTGTGCCCCTTTCGGGTGGTCCGGTTTGATTGTTAGTGCATCGTCGGCCTCTGGTCTATTGGAACGATGCTTTGCGGCGCAGGCGGGCGGTATCCCAATGCGCTGTGCGGCCTGATCGTGTTGTAATGAACCCGCCATTCTTCGATCAGAATTTGGGCCTCGCGCAGGCTATAGAACAGTTCACCATTGAGGAGCTGCTGACGGGGCGCTTTGTGAATGCGCTCAGCGAAGACGATTTCATGTTCTGACCGGACATCCCTACAGGAGCCGTTGGCGCGAATTACGCATTTTAATCAAACTGATGATCCAGATTGTTCAGCAGGCGCTCTTGCCGAAGCTGATGATCTCAGTTTCGGTCACCACTGCGTCGAGGCGCTGGTCGGTTTTTTCTCGCGGTGCCTCGCCCATTTCCTGCGCTGCGTAGGCAAAGCCAATCGCCTGAACCGGGCGATGAGACCGCAGTTGTTCCAGCGACCGGTCGTAGAACCCACCGCCATAACCAAGCCGCCATCCCTTTCGATCCCAGCCAACCAGCGGCGTGATTAGGATTTCAGGGTAAAGCCGTATGGGGTTTGCAGGGACCTCGGCCCCAAACGCGCCTTCGACCATCTCGCAATCCGGCGTCCATTCATGAAACAGAAGGGGGCTGTCCTTAGCCTCAATCACCGGAACAGCGATCCGCACGCCTGCGTTCGCCAGTTCCGTCATTGCGGGCGTTGGATCAATCTCTGTCCGAATGGGACGATACCCAGCGACTACCTTATCGCCAGGCGCGCTAATCACATCCAGCAGCCGCGCATTGGCGGCTTGGGTTTTCGCGTCAGCATCGGCGTACGCCGCCTTGCGTCTTGCGAACATCTCCTTACGGAGCCAGGCCTTCAGCGCAGCGCCTGATTTCATGTAAGCGATCCGCAGAACCGCTGAATACGCTCACACGCAGACGTCAGCTGTTTATCCGATGCAGCGTAGGAGACGCGAAAGTTGGGGCTCAGCCCGAACGCGCCGCCAAAGACAACGGCGACGCCTTCCGCCTCCAACAGGGCGTTGGCGAAATCTTCATCCGTCTCGATCACTTTGCCCGAAGGCGCAGTTTTGCCAATGCAGCCAGCGATGGACGGATAGACATAGAATGCGCCATCTGGCGTCGGGCAGGTGATGCCGTTTGCCTGGTTCAGCATGGACACAACCAGATCGCGGCGGCGCTGGAAGTGTTCCAGACTCCACGGGATATAATCCTGCGGCCCGTTCAGCGCTTCAACCGCCGCAGCCTGGCTGACAGAGGATGGGTTGGAGGTGGACTGCGACTGCACCTTGCCCATCGCCTTGATCAAGTGTTCAGGACCGCCAGCGTATCCAATGCGCCAGCCCGTCATTGCATAGGCTTTTGATACGCCATTTACGGTCAGCGTCCGGTCGTAAAGCGCTGGCTCAACCTCTGCCGGGGTGCAGAAGGTGAAGCCGTCGTAAGACAGGTGTTCGTACATATCGTCGGTCATGACCCAGGCGTGGTCATGACGCATCAGTACGTCGGTGATCGCCTTCAGTTCATCCCGGGTATAGCCCGCGCCGGTGGGGTTGGAGGGGGAGTTGAAGATCAGCCACTTCGTCTTTGGCGTGATTGCCGCCTCTAGCGTTTCGGCGGTGATCTTGTAGCCGGTTTCCATCGGACCTTCGACGATCACCGGTTCGCCGCCCGCAAGCAGCACCATGTCGGGATAGCTGACCCAATAGGGAGCGGGGATGATCACCTCATCGCCCGGGTTCAGGGTGGCCACCAGCGCGTTGTAAAGAACCTGTTTGCCGCCAGTGGAGACAGAGATCTGGCTTGGCGCATAATCAAGGTTGTTGTCGCGCTTGAACTTGGCTGAAATCGCCTGCTTCAGGGCGGGGGTGCCATCTGGCGCGGTATAGCGGGTGTCGCCGGCGTCAATCGCGGCCTTTGCGGCTTCGCGGATGTTTTCCGGGGTGTCAAAATCAGGCTCGCCTGCGGACAGGCCAATAACATCGACGCCTGCCGCTTTCATCTCGCGCGCCTTTGTCGAAACCGCGATTGTGGGGGAAGGTTTCACACGGGAAAGACTGTCTGCGAGAAAGGCCATTTTGGACGCTCCTTTGATAGGGTTCGTCTTGCCTTTACGCCTCTGATCGCCGCCCTGCAACCGCCCGCCACGCCCGGCCGTCAAGAATGATCAAACCAAGGGCTATCAGGCCACAGCCGACAAAGGCCGACGGCGCCAACCGTTCGCCCAGAACCGCCCACCCCAGCAGGATGGAAATCGGGGGCATCATGATTGTCACCAACATCAGGTTGCCCGATCCCGCAGCCGCCAAAATGCGATAGTAGAGGATATACGCAATGACCGTACCGAAGACGGACATGTAGACGATCGCTGCGATGCTGGTCAGCGACAGGCTGACATCAGGCGCGCCTTCGACCGCCCAGGCGATGGGCAACATCAGCATGGTGGATCCGGTCAGCATGCCAGTCGCCGACTGCATCGGCGTGAGCCCCTTCATGTATGTCCGTGCCCAAACGCCCGCAAAAGCGTAAGACACGCCCGCACCCAGAATTGCGATCTGGCCCAATGCCCGCGGATCGAATTCCAGGAGCGATCGCCAACCGACGATGACGGCCACGCCGCTCATTCCGATGGTCACGCCCAGCAGGCGGGCAGGGGTGATTTTTTCATCCGCCAGAAATGCCGCGGCGACCATGATCCCGAAAAACGCTGTCGCACCGTTCAAAATTGAGGTCAGCCCGCTTTCAATTTCGGTCTGCCCCCAGGTGATCAGCGAAAAAGGAATGGCGTTGTTCAGCGCGCCCATCACGATAAAGGCGACCCACACGCGGGCGCGAAACGGCATCGCGCCGCTCCGCGCATAGACGATGATCCACAACAGTCCCGCCGCCCACGCAATGCGATGGAACACCGCCCAAAGCGGCGTCAGTTCCTGCAGTGCGAATTCGATCACCAAAAAGATCGCGCCCCAGGCGAGCGCCAGCAAAACAAGGTCGATCCAAGCACGGGGGGTGATGTTCTGAGATGTCATGGCGAAGCTCTAGCGGCGAAGCCGTCTTTGGCGCCACCCGAAACTTGCGTGTGCTGTCGTTGCTACAGTGGTTTCTACGGTTCGGGGTTCAGACGCCGACCAAATGCATCCAAGTTTATGGAAAGAGCGGGTGATGAGATTCGAACTCACGAAATTCTACTGGGAAGCTGTGCGTAAATTCCCGAATTATCGAATATAAACAGTAAGTTAATATGGCGTCATGCTGTCATTTTGCAGGTAGTGTGCAGGTGAGGTGGATTTGGAGCGGGTAGCGGGAATCGAACCCGCGCGTTCAGCTTGGGAAGCTGACAGGCTACCATTACATCATACCCGCAATGGTATGTGACGCTTATTCTCTATCGAAATTCGGCGCAAGAGGGTGCTCGAAAGCCCCAGTTGAAAAGCAGTTTCACATCGCCGCTGTTGGCGGAGAGCAGACATTCGCCGCCGCAACGAGCGATTTATTCCGACATCGATAAAGCAGACTTTCGGATCGCTCAAAATCCGAAGCGCTACTGCGACGCCACATGACCGTTGTGAGCCCAAAACGCGACGGTCAATTGTTTGAAGTTTGTGCAGC
>CBFHXH010000121.1:0-11487 GCA_965659735.1 uncultured Pikeienuella sp. | reverse complement strand
TCTCGAACCGGATACCCCCGCACCATGATCTGATGCACGGCATCCTGCTTGAACTCATCGCTATAGTTGCTTGTCCCCATATCGGCCTCCTCGCCTCAAAGTTAGGGGGCAAAGCGTCTACTAATCTAGGGGCACCTCATGCACGTATTTGGCATTCCGCTCACCTTCGGTCATCACCTCATATTCGTCAGTGAACCGCTTGGCAGCTACTGCGAAGGTCTTGCCTGTAACCAGGGTGCCTTCGGACTTTTGCTGTCGCAGTTTAAAGAACCAGTCTTCTGCGAACTCTTTAGCCGTTGAGAGGCTGCGTTCTTTGGTGCTCACCCGCCGGTTTTTGCCATCCAGGTAGGTGGAGCACTGCCAAACCGGACTGTTTTGCCGTTTGTAGACGTAAACCTTACCGCCCAGAATCGTATGTTTTTCGCTCAAAGTCCGCACTCCATCGCTGTGTGCTACTTTGTGTAAGCTAACCTGGACGCAAATCCCGGTGCTGGAGATATAGTAAATCACTGAATTTATTTGGAAAATTGGTAGCGGAGGAGGGACTTGAACCCCCGACACGCGGATTATGATTCCGCTGCTCTAACCACCTGAGCTACTCCGCCACTGGCGGCGTCTTTTAGCAGGACGCCGCGCCCCGTCAAGCGGTCAAAGGCAGGAATCTCACCCTTCAGAGGTCAGGGATGGTCTGGCCGTTGGGCGGAACCTCGTATCCCGCCTGAAAGCCGGGGCGGGCGGCCAGTTTGCGGTACCAGCGGGCGACGTTCGGCAAGTCGTCAAAGCCGACGCTTTGCCATTCCGCCCGCGCCGCCCAGGGCCAGATCGCAAAGTCCGCGATCGACAGCGCGTCGCCGCCGACATAGGCGACCTCGCCCAGGCGCTGGTCCAGCACGCCATAGAGCCGCTTTGTCTCGCCCAGAAACCGATCTTCAGCATAGGGCGCGACGCTCGGATTGAATTTGTGGAAGTGATGCGTCTGGCCCAGCATCGGGCCGAACCCGCCCATCTGCCACATCAGCCATTCTAGAACCGCGACGCGGCCCGCAGGGACGGTGGGCATGAACTGGCCGGTCTTTTCCGCTAGATAGATCAGGATCGCGCCGCTTTCGAACACGGACTGGCCGGTGTCATGATCTACAATCGCGGGGATCTTGTTGTTCGGACTGATCTTCAGGAAATCAGGCGCAAACTGATCATCCTTGCCGATGTTGATGGGATGAACCGTATAAGGCAGGCCCATCTCCTCCAGCGCAATTGAGATTTTGCGGCCGTTTGGCGTACCCCAAGTGTAAAGATCGATCATGTTGCGTCTCCTCCAGCAATTGCAGTCGTGGCATGGCCCGCCCGCGGCTGTCAAAACGCTTCCCTTTCGTCACCCCTGTTGGAGGGGGCGCAAACCCACTCTAGCATGGCCATGCAAACGGAGGGTGCGATGACGGACAAGGAAACGCAGATCAAAAGTGGCGGCGAGGCGGTGGTCGAGGCGCTGATTGAAAATGGCGTCGATACGGTCTTCGGCATCCCCGGCATCCAGCTCGACCCCCTATACGACGCGTTCTATCACCGCCGGAATCAAGTGCGCGTGATCCAGACCCGCCACGAAGGCGGCGCCGCGTTCATGGCGATGGGCTACGCCCAATCATCGGACAGGACAGGCGCCTTCGCCGTTGTGCCGGGTCCGGGGTTGCTGAACGCCATGGGCGCGGTCTGCACGGCGGAAGGCACCAATACGCCTGTGCTGGGGATCACTGGGCAGATCCCGTCAGATCAGATTGGCCTGAACTATGGCATTGCGCATGAATTGCGCGACCAGCTGGCGACCAGCCGGGGCGTCGTGGGGTGGGCCAAGCGCGCGGACCACGCGACCGAGGTGCCCGCAATGATGCGCGACGCCTTCACCTATATGCGGTCGGACCGGCAATTGCCGGCGATCTTTGAAATGGCGCCTGACGGCTACGCCTCTCGCGGGCCCGTGGCGGCGCAGGCGGCGGCGCCAGTGATCGCTGGCCCGGCAGTTCACCCTGCGCAGATTGCGGCGGCGGCGAAGCGGCTGAACAGCGCCCAAAACCCCGCGATCTTTATCGGCGGCGGCGTGTTCGGGGCGGAGGATGAGCTTGCGGCCTTCGCCGAACGCCTGAACGCCCCGGTGATCGACAGCGTCAGTGGGCGCGGCGTGCTGCCCTCTGACCACCCGCTTTATTTCAATACGATCGCCGGGCAGAAAATTTGGGAATTCATCGATTGCGCTATCGCCATTGGCACGCGCTTCATTCCCCAGACGCTGGTCTGGGGGCGGGGCGATCAGATCGACTTGGTGCGCATTGATGTCGACCCGCGCCAGATCGCCAAGCCTGAACCAGCCGCCTATCCGGTGCTGGCGCCAGCCAAGGCGGGTTTGGCGGCGTTGACCGCCATGCTGGACGACCCAGGCAACCGGGCGGAGCATATGGCCGCTTGCGCCGCCGCCCGGGATGCGGCGGAAGAAGAACTTCGCGGCCTCGGCGCCTGGTACGACTACAGCAACGCCGTGCGCCGCGCCCTGCCGCGCGACGGCGTTCTGGTCGTCGATCCGGCGCAGTTCGGCCATTACGCCCGCTACGCATTTCCGGCCTATCACCCGAAAACTGTATTGGGCGCGGGCTATCAGGCGACACTTGGCTACGCTTACCCTGCGGCGCTGGGCGCCAAGCTGGCGAACCCCGAAAAGAAGGTGGTTTGCGCCGCAGGTGATGGCGGCTTTATGTTCACCGCGCAGGAAATGGCGGTGGCCGCGCAACAGGGCATCGCCGTTGTCGCAATCGTCTTCGACAACGCCAGCTACATGAATGTCAAAATGATCCAGGATCGCCGCTTTGGCGCCCGCAATATCGCCACCGACCTGCAAAACCCCGATTTCGTCGCCTATGCGCAGTCATTCGGCGTGCGGGCTGAACGCGCCACAACGCCCGAAGCGCTGGAAGACGCGTTGACCCGCTTGCTGGCCGCAGACGAACCTGCATTGATCCACGTACCAATCGGCGAGGTTCCCTGGGTCTGGGATCTGGTCAAGCGCGCGCCGGCGCAGGGTAAAATCGACTGAGACTGGATTGATGCGCTAAACCGAAAACTCCATCCCGTTTTCCGCGATTAGCCAGCCTGAACGCTCCACCTCCGCCCGTTCAGGTGTTGTCGGATCAAGTACGGGATTGGTGTTGTTCATGTGAACGTAGATTTTGCGCTTCACATTCAATGGGGCGAAGGCGGCGATGGATCCTTCTTCGCCGGTCATCGACATGTGTCCCATACGTGCGCCGGTTTTCTGGCCGACGCCCGTGCCCGCCATTTCGCCGTTCAGCGAGACGGTCCCGTCAAAGATCACCATTTCCGCACCGGCAAGGCGGTCCGCCAGTTTGGGCATAAGTTTGGCGCAACCCGGAATGTAGTAGGCGGTCGCGCCGCCGGCGCTGAGCGCAACGCTGATGGTCTGTTCGCCCTCCAGTTCGGTGTCGACCGTCTCCCCCTCCATAAACAGAGGCACTTTGCCGAGCACGGCGAAGGGTTCCGCCGTCACGCCCGGGGCCAGTTCGAAGGGCTGGCCAAGCGTCACCAACTGGCGATCGACAACCTCGCGGTTCACGGCGTCGAAGATCCTGTTCTCCGCCACTTACTCTGGCTTTGATTTTATTTTTATAATTCAGCAACTTGTGACGATGTCAAAATCGGCAACCATACCACCCACGATAGTTGCAAGTAGCTTCCACAGATATGTCCGGGCACTAGAATCTGGAGCCTATCGTGGCGCTCCACGTTGTTTTGATGAGACGCTGGGCCTGCACGATTTGGCGGGGCGGTCGTTGAAGGATACGCGAATAGGCAAGAACGGGGTCCATAACTTTATCGGCCTTCTTCGTCAGTCCATCTTTGGACGGCTTGCTGGATACCCAGACGTCAATGACGCGGATCGGTTGGCCTGTGATCCTGTGATGCGCCAGATCGTCGGCGGTCGTGCGGTGGATGGGCAGGCGGCTTCAACCAGCCAGATGGCGCGGTTTGAGACGGATATTCTGTCATCCACCTACAAGCGTGCCACCTTGGCTTATCTACCGGGGGCAATGGATCGACGCCATGCACAACGCGCAGCCGCCCAAATGGATCACTCTGGATATGGACAGTTCCGTCAGCCCCACCCACGGCGATCAGGAGGGCACGGCGTGGAACGCCACTTTGGATGCAAATGCTATCACCTGCTGGTTCCTGTTCAAGAAACAGCTGCCGGTTGGCCAGCGGTATGATCGCCTCCAACGACAGGCGCAGCGAGGCCGTCCAACTGGTCGCCGGGGCGACAGCGCGCGCAACAGCTTCATCCAGTTCGCGCATGGCGGTTTCTGTAAGGGCGGCGAACAGATCGGCGCTGCCGGCGAAATGACGGTGGAACGTCGCGCGCCCTAAGCCCGCCGCCGCCGCCGCAACGTCCGAGAGAGAGGCTGAGCCATCGCGGCTGAACACATCGAAGGCGGCTTTCAGGATCGCATGGCAGGTTGTAAGTCTAGATTGTATCAAACAAATTAGATACGTCTTGCGCAAAAAAGTATCAACTACCTAAGGGAAGAAGAGTGGTGCGGCAAGGTCGATTTCGGGTGGTGCCAAGCCCTAATTGATGGCTGCGGCCGATCGGGCGTAAGCGCTTCATTTGGCTGGAGGATCGCGTGTATTTTGGTCCCAATAATTGACATCCAACAGGGGTATTCCCCGCGAACCCACTGTAAAATCAGTGGTTATTTATACACATTGATTGTGTTTTTGGCAGCTTGCCCCGACGTCGATTCCTTGCCACAAATAATTCCTGACACTCGTCAGGCGCATATTTGCGCAGCTCATCCATAAGAAACGCGCGGGCAGCGACGCCACGCGCTCGATCGGGAGAAGACGCTTGGCTTTGAATCGCCGTAATACCCCCCTGCCCAAATTTGGCGGCCGCTTCGATCCCAAAATCCACGGAACAGTGCTTGGCGGCTCCACGCTAGCGCTGGCGCTTGGCTTAACGCCTGAGGAAGCCGCCGCCGCCGCCCAGCCCAAGCCGGAAAAGATGTATCCGCAAAAGGGCGATCGTATCCTGTTGATCAGGGGCGATCACAAGAACCAGCTATTGCGGCCAGAAATGCTGGAATTCGGTGCCAAGCCCGCTGAAGGGTTTCCCCTGGACCCCAAAACCGAAATCCTGCGCCGTAAGAACCCGGCGAACCGCATGCTGGTGATGCGCCTGAACGAAGCGGAAATGGACCCGACGATCCGCGCGCGGAGCGCCGAAGGCGTTCTGGTATTCTCAGCGCTTTGCCCCCATTGCGGGTGCCAGAAAAAGGCGCTGACCTCCGGCGCGGGTGGCCTGAGCTGTATGTGCAAGCAACCGTCAGAGGCGATGCACGCGGACGACAACGTCGGCGGCCCGGTTGAACGCCGCCTGCCCATGGCGTCACTGGGACTGGATGACGAAGGTTTCGTCATTGCACGCGACAGCTTCATCGACGGCTACGCCCACAGCTTCGCCGCCTGATAAGGGCTTAGGCCCGCTAAACTGAGAACAGTCTATCCGTGAAAATGGGCAGGCTCATCAATCCAAAGGATGACCGTGTGCGATATCCCTTCACACTGTGATCTACGAAACGAGAAAGCCCAGCAGGCCGCAAGGCCCGATAGCTGAGCCATCCAAGGGAGGAATTCATGGCCACTGTAAACATTAACGGTGTCGATACGGCTTTAGACGATCCCGACGACACGATGCTTTTGTAGGCGATTCGCGATATCGCGGGTCTCTCCGGCACGAAATTTGGCTGTGGCGCGGGTCTGTGCGGCGCCTGCACTATCCATGTGGACGGGGTCGCGGTGCGGTCCTGCCAGGCGACAGTCGGCGAGGTTGCGGGTGAGAAAGTCACCACCATCGAAGGCCTTTCTGATGATGGCGACCATCCGGTTCAGGTCGCTTGGCGCGACATCAACGTTCCCCAGTGCGGGTTCTGCCAGTCTGGTCAGATCATGCAGGCGGCAAGCCTGTTGTCTGAAAACCCAAACCCGACCGACCAGTAGATTCTGGAAGGAATGGAAGGCAACATCTGCCGCTGTGGTTGCTATGAACGCATCACCGCCGCGGTGAAACAAGCTTCGACGGGGATCTGATCATGCTGCACTTTCTGAACGAGCATTTTGAAGACGCCCAGAAAAAACCAACCGAAAAACTGCACTTCGCCAATGTCTCGCGCCGCAGGTTTCTGGCTGGATCAGCCACGACCTTTGCGGTCGCCGCTTTTGCGACGAAATCTGACGCTTTCGCCCGGTACAAGACGGGCGGCGATTTCATGCCGAACGGTCTGAATTACGATGTTCACACCTTCGTTTCGATCGAAAGCGACGGAACGGTAACGCTGGTCGCGCACCGGTCTGAAATGGGCACCGGGTCACGCACATCGCTGCCGATGGTGCTGGCTGACGAGATGGGCGCCGACTGGTCGATGGTTAAGATCGAGCAGGCCGAGGGTGATGAGATCAAGTACGGCAACCAGGACACGGACGGGTCACGGTCCATGCGCCACCACATCCAGTCGATGCGCCAGATGGGCGCCTCTGTTCGCCACATGATGGCAGCGGCGGCGGCTGAAAAATGGGGCGTTGACGTATCAATCGTTGATGTTGGCGTGCACGAGGTCACCTCTGGTTCCAACAAAGCCGGATTTGGCGAACTTGCTGCTGATGCGATGAAACAGCCGGTGCCGGAATTTGAAGCGCTCAGCTTCAAGGACGAAAGTGAATTCCGCTATATCGGCAAGGGCAATGTGCCGGTCACCGACTTGCACGACATCACCACGGGCAAGGCGATCTACGGCGCTGATGTCCGTCTGCCAGGCATGAAATACGCCGCTGTGGCGCGCCCACTGGTCGTCGGTTCCAAGCCGCTGAAATACGATGCGTCAGCCGCATGGGCGACGTCGGGCGTGCAGGATTTGATGGGTTTGCCAATAACGGGCCTCGGATCGGTCTTTGCGCAGAAGGGCGGCATCGCCGTCATCGCAACGAATACAGACGCCGCCATTCGCGGCCGAGACGCATTGGAGATTGAATGGGGCGAAAGCCCGCATTCTGAATATAATTCCGAAGCGTTCATGGCCGAGATGCGCGAAACCGCCAAAGCCGAAGGCGCAGTGTTGCGCGCTGAGGGCGACGCAAAGGCGGCCTTCGCCAGTGCGGCCAAGACCGTCTCGCACCAGTACACGCAAGGCCACATGGCCCACGCGATGATGGGACCGCCGGTGGCCGTCGCCTAGGTTAAGGATGGCAAGTGCGAGATCTGGGCCCCGGTCCAGTCGCCGTACAATTGCCGTTTGATCGTCGCCGGCGCTCTGAAGATCGACCCGGCGAACGTGAAGGTGAACGTCACGCGCCTGGGCGGTGGTTTTGGCCGCAAGTCCAAGGCCGATTTCGCGATCGAGGCGGCACTGCTGCCCAAAAAGATCGGCGCGCCGGTCAAGGTGCAATGGACCCGCGAAGACGATATCCAGCACAGCTACTATCACACGACCTCGGTCGAGCAGATCGATGTGGCGCTGGATGTGGACAACAAGGTCACGGGCTGGCGGCATAACTCCGTTGCTCCGTCGATCCTCTCGACCTTTGCGCCAGATTCAGGCCAGCAGTTCTTTATCGAAAGCGGCATGGGCCACCTGGATATGCCATTCGAGATCCCGAACATCTCGGTCGAGAACGGCAAGGCGATGGCGCATACCCGCATCGGCTGGTTCCGGGCGGTCAGTAACATCCCGCGCGCCTGGGCGGTTCAGTCCTTTGCGTCGGAGCTGGCGCATGAGCTGGGCAAAGACGATGTCGACATGCTGATGGAGCTGATCGGATCGGATCGGAAACTCGACCCGCCGAACCAGGGCCTCTCGGATAGCTTCTGGGACTGCGGCGAGGTCTATTACGAGTATCCTATCGACACGATTCGCCTGAAGAACGTGCTGAAACTGGCGGCCGACAAGGGCGGCTGGGGCCGGGACATGCCCGAAGGCGAAGGCCTCGGCATCGCCGTTCACCGGTCGTTCGTCACCTATGTGGCGTCCTGTGTCCACGTGAAAGTGGTCGATGGCCAGATTACGGTGCCAGAGGTGCACATGGCCGTCGATTGCGGCTATGCGGCCAATCCCGAACGCATCCGCAGCCAGATGGAAGGCGCAGCGGTGATGGGCATGACGGCGGCGCTGCATTCGGATGTGACGTTCCAAGACGGCGCGGCGGTGCAGTCGAACTACAACGATTATGAGATGGTCCGCTCGACCAACTACCCGTTGAAGGTTCACACGCACATCGTCGAAAATCCGTTCTCGGTCCATGCCTCTGGCGTGGGTGAGCCCGGCGTGCCGCCGATCCCACCGGCGATCGCCAACGCCTTGTTCCATGCGACAGGCGTGCGTAAGCGCGACATGCCGATGGGTGTGGACGTCTGATCGGCCCTACATGAAATGCGAGGGGCTGGCCGATTGGCCGGCCCTTCGTTTGTTGGTGGCCCGCATTGATCCCCTTTGTGATCATAATAGCGCCCACCGCTGCTGCGGTTTATCCGAACTGAACGCACGCTGCGTGAATTAGAACAGCGAAACTGTCGGACTGAACCGGAATGCGACAAAACCGATCTGCACTCCGCCTGACCCTAGGCTTACTGACGGCTTTGCTGGCGGCAGCGCCGACCATGGCCGAGGATGTGGCGCATCCGCTGTTTAAAAGTGGGAAATCGACGTTCACCGATTTCTGCGCCCACTGTCATGGGATCAATATGATGAACCCCGGCGACGGGCTGTCCGACCTCAGATCCTGGCCAATCGACAACAAGACTGACTTTGTCAGCGCCGTGATGTTTGGTGCCGCGGAAATGCTGGCATGGGGCGATGTCCTGTATCCGGAAGAGGTGGTTGCGATCTGGGTTTATGTCGTCATGCGCGGGGGTGAGGCGCTCTTTCCCGGCCAAGGTGTCGAAATGACCCTGACTTAAGAGATCCTGAAACAGCTGGAAGACGGCTAAGTCGGGCCCAAGCCGTCTACGAACCATATTTGCCAACGCGGCGCCCATCAGGTTCAGCGACCGGCCATCTGAACGGATGAGGGGTTGCAGGGCGCGCGTTACGCAGTATCTTTGGCCCAAGGGCACAATGCGAAATATTTGAAACAGCCAGCGCTGCTTGAATTCAAAGATTTCAACGCGTTAGATGATCGTACATTTCTCAGATATCTCGCATTGTGCTTCATTGCGCCGAAATCTCGCCCTGATCTGCGGTGAATCTGAGCCGACGCAACATGACGGGAGCTTGCCTGATGCGCCTCACCAAATCACTCCGCGCCGCGCTAACCGGCCTGACTGCGCTTAGCTTTGTCACTGCATGCGCCCCTGCGGGTGGACCGTCGCCGGATGCACCGCGCACGGTGGCGCAGCGCAGCGCTTCGGATCAGCGACTGGGCGACCAGGAACATCCGAAAATTCTGGCGCAGTTCGGCGGCGAGGTCGCTGACGCTGGCCTGCGTACATATGTGCGCGACATTGGCATGCGTCTGGCTGCGCAATCCGAACAGCCGCGCGGCCCATGGACGTTCACCGTGCTCGACAGCCCGGTCGTGAACGCCTTCGCCCTGCCAGGCGGATACATCTATGTTACCCGTGGGCTGATCGCGTTGGCAAATGACGAGGCTGAGCTTGCCGGCGTCGTCGGCCACGAAATCGGCCATGTCACGGGCGCCCACACCGCGCAGCGCCAGCAGCGCGCCGGGATCGCGCAACTGGGCGTCTTTGCGGCGACGCTGGGCGCTGCGCTTTTGGGTGCGAACAGTGATGCGATCCGCGCGGTCAACCAGCTGGGCAACACCGCCGGGCAGGGATATGTCGCCGGCTTTTCGCGCACTCAGGAATTTGAGGCGGACCGCCTGGGCGTCAGGTACATCGCGAAGACCGGTTACGATCCGCTTGCACAGGCAGATTTCCTGGAAAGCCTGCAGCGCACGACGCAGTTGCAAAGCCGCATTTCGGGCGGGTCATACAACCCGAACCGGGTTGATTTCCTGTCGACCCACCCTGCTACGGCGCAACGGGTGCGCGAAGCAGTCGCCGCCGCCAGCCGCGACGGGATCACTGCGCCAGATGGCGCACCGCGCAACCAGAACCGGTTCTTCCAGCAAATTTTGGGCATGATTTATGGCGACAGTGCTAAGCAGGGCTTTGTCCGGGGCAATACGTTCAGCCACCCTGAATTGCGGTTTACGTTTACCGTGCCCTCGAATTTCAAGATCCAAAACTCCGCACGGTCGGTCGTATCTGTTGGTCCGAATGGCGCGGGGCTGATCTTTGACAGCGCAAAGCCGACTGGCGGTGGCCCTGACACCTATATCGCACGCACCTGGGCGCCCTCGATCGCCCAAAAGACGCGCACGGGTCAGTTGAGCAATCTGCAAACCTTCCGGATCAATGGCCTGTCCGCTGCATCGGCGCAGATGGCGATTGAGACGAATAGCGGCGTTCGGATTGCGCGGATGACCGCCATCAGGTCGGGCGATACAATGTATCGGTTCCTTGGCCTGCAGCCGCAGGGCGCTGATCGCGCTGGCCGTCAGATGGACAACGCCGCCCAGACCTTCCGCCGCCTGTCAGCACGCGAGGCGCGTGCGCTGAAGCCTTACCGTATTCAGATCCATACCGTGCGCAGCGGTGATACGGTCGCCAAGTTGGCCCGTCGGACTGCGTTTCCTGACTACAAACAGGAACGGGTCCGGGTGCTGAATGGACTGCAGGTGGGCGAAGGCTTGCGTGTTGGTCAGCGGGTGAAGCTGGTCGTCGAATAAGGACCTTCCCCAAGGCCGAAAGCGCAATCTTGGGGAAGACGCCTTAACCCGTAAGGGCGCGTCAGTTTTGTAAGGATGCCCGGCAGGCAGGGCGCCTGTCAGACCCCAGCGATGGGCGGCGTGGCCTTCCAGCATCTCGCGATCTGATGCGGCTGAGGAAGCGATGGCCACCACTTCGCCCAGCTTGCCGTCCAGCCGCAGCGACGACCCGAAATAGCGCATCAGACGGATGTTGTCAGACGACCCAATCGGCACTGTGTAGCCGGAACCAGACCCCACCATCACACCGTCGATCCAGATTTCGACCGTCTGTGATGCGCTGTCGTAGCGGCTGACAAACAGATGCGGCGCGCTGGCATAGTCGAAGATGGGCGAAGGGGTTATGTTGACCGCGCCGCTGTTCTGCAATTCCTACTGGGCGCTGAACTGGCTGGTGTTGCCGGCGCGAACCTTCAGGTTTTGGGCTTCGGAATCGATCAGCGACTCCGATCCGTTGGTCACCTGATCGATTTCGGCCACGACCAGAAGGCACATATCTGGACCCAGCGCGAGGTTTACGCCTTCCAGATCATCATCGCCGTCAAAGTCCAGTGCTGGCAGGCCGTTAAGGCCCACCGGGTTCAGCAGGGGCCGCATGCTGGC
>CBFHXH010000120.1:0-11488 GCA_965659735.1 uncultured Pikeienuella sp. | reverse complement strand
CCGGCGATGGTGTTCAGTCTGGAATACACCAGCGCCAATATTACCGAGCGGCTGCATCAACTGGGCTTTGACCTGCGGCAAATATCAGATGGTTTGATTATCGACACCTCGGACGATATCTGCGCGGCTCACATCGTTGACCGCCTGGACGCCGCCAGCGGCGCACCCGTGGTTGTCGTCGACTGTCTGCAGCTGTTGGATCAAAAACGCGACCGCCCCGGTCTGGCCAACCAGATCGCCGTGCTTAGCAATCATGCGCGAAGCACAGGCGCCACGATTATCCTGATCTCGCAAATTGACAGGCGCTTTGACGAAGCTGGCAGATCGATGCCGGGATTGAAGGACGTGCGCCTGCCTAACCCGATTGATATGTCTGTGTTTGAACGAGCCAGCTTTCTCCACCAGGATGAGATTAGCGTGGAGAGGCTGCATAAAACAGGCTGAACGTCTGGCGCGCAGCGCATCGGCGACCAGTCGCTTGACTCTGCACCCCCACGATCATAAACACCGCCATCGCACCACCCGTTAGGCTGGTGTATCTGTTGACGTTTGTGGCCTCCGCAAGGGGGGACCTGTCGGTCGGGGAATGAGCCCTGGCAGAGGAGAACGTCTTGATGATCGCGGCATTTCCCACCGCACATAATGATGGAGTACGAAGGTGACCAAACGCACCTCCGCCAAGTACAAACTTGACCGCCGCATGGGCGAAAATATCTGGGGCCGCCCCAAATCACCCGTTAACCGCCGTGAATACGGCCCGGGCCAGCACGGCCAGCGCCGCAAAGGCAAAATGTCCGACTTCGGTCTGCAGCTGCGCGCCAAGCAGAAGCTCAAAGGCTACTACGGTGACCTAACCGAAAAACAGTTCCGCCGCATCTATTCTGAAGCTGAGCGTATCAAGGGCGACACCGGTGAAAACCTGATCGGCCTGCTGGAATCGCGTCTCGACGCCCTCGTCTACCGCGCCAAGTTCGTGCCAACGATCTTCGCCGCGCGTCAGTTCGTGAACCACGGCCACGTCAAGGTGAACGGTCAGCGCGCCAACGTGCCGTCCTACCGCCTGAAAGCTGGCGACACCGTCGAAATCCGCGACCGCTCCAAGCAGCTGGCCGTTGTTCTGGAAGCTGTGCAGCTGGCTGAGCGCGACGTCCCGGAATACGTGCTGGCTGACCATTCCAAAATGACCGCCACTTTCGTACGCGCCCCGGGTCTGTCCGACGTGCCATACGCGGCGAACATGGAACCGAACCTCGTGGTCGAATACTACGCAAAGAACTGATCTTTCTCAGTTCTCAGAAACAAGAAACGCCGCCCCTTTGGGCGGCGTTTTTCATTTGGATCAGTGGTGAGAGACTGCCTATCCCTGTACATTCATCGTATAGGTTTCTTCACCATCCAGAACGATTGTGCGCGGCAAAAGCCGCAGCACCTTGCGGTCGATTGGGCGAATGCCTTCCACCCTGATCTTTCGGCGCATCGCAAATTCCTTGCCAGTCTGACTAAGCCCGGCCTTTTTCAATTGAAATTGGTCGCCAAGATCAACTTCCCAGTCTTCTCCCTCGACCCGGACATGAATTTCCCAATGCGGAAAGCCATCCATCTCTTTTGAAATCCAACCCTCGATTACGACAGGATTGTCTTCATCCCACCGCATGTAGCCGTGATGCGCCACGACCGGCGTGGCGATTGCCGCGGGCGCGATGGTTGCAAATTTAGTGAATGTTCGGCGGGTTAGCATCTTGGTTCTCCTGTCAGGCGTGTCAGCCCGGAAAATAAGCGATCATCCGACCCAAAACCAGTGCGCCCAACCAGCAAGCCAGCGATGCGCCGCCATGAAGCGCCGCTTGTCGGTCCGTCGCATTGTCAAGCCACCACCCTGCACGGGCGTGAAATACGATCGCCAGGATCGCCCCCGTCGAAATCAACGCCAGCTTGTAGCCCAGAAGGCTGCTCTGCACGTAATCCGGCGCCCGGACAGTGAACAACGCGGCCCCAGCGAGGAGCGCTATGATCAAGCCGCACATCGCGAACGGCACCAGCAGCCGCGCCGCCTGCGTGCGGTCCACCGATCGGAAAAAACCCAACAGACGCAGGTCCAACGGCAGGATGGCGCCTACCAGCATGGCGACGCCAAAGATGTGGGCCGTGTTGGTCAGCGAATAACCGTAAAGCGAGAACTTCAGCGTATCGGCAAATTCCGACGACCCTACAGCGGCGCCGAAGGCCCCTAAACTTTCAAACATGAAGACCCCTCAGAGATTTCTACGGATGCTATGACGAACCGACGTCCGGAAAACAAGCGGCGCCTACGGGAACCCCTGAAACGCTGGATTACGTCGCAGGAATTCTTCCCAGATTTTCTCACCGATCAGGCAATCGTATCCTGTTTCGGTCTGGCCGACCCAGGCGGTGGGGATGACGTTTGGTTGAGGCAGTCGCCCAGCAAGCTCCAACACAAGCTTGCGCCGCACGGCCGCTGGAAATTCCTTCCAGCTGTTCACCGGCACCATGAACGACAGCGGTCCGCCAATGACGCAGGATTGGTAATAGAGATCGAGGTCCGCAAGGTCGAAAAACGGATTGTCCCGCTCCAAATCCTTGGTCATCAACGGTAGGCCATTGATCACAAAACCCTCGGCCACCAGCTCGTCGCGGGCGGCGGTGACCGGCCGGCCCATATTGTTGGGACCGTCGCCTGAAATATCGATGACACGCCGCTCACCTTGAAAACCGTTGGTGCGAAAATCCAACGGCGCATAGTCCATCAAGCCTGAGATCGAGGTGCGACGCAGACTGTCGTCAAACCGCGCGGTCAGTCCATCGGCGAAGGCGGCGAGGTCACCTTCGTCCTCAATCAGCGTCCAGTCACGAATGACCCGGTGGTCATAGGTCCCCGACCATTCCACATAGGTCAGAGCGACCTTCTGATAGTAGCCGCTTTTGATCGACTGCATGATCTCTGGTGAGGTCAGCGCCTCCGCATACCCTCGCCGTTGCAGCTCCAATTCCATTGGGCCCATGGAATAGGACACATCCACGGCAAGCATCAGTTCGACATCAACCGGAACGTCCTCAGCCAGCGCCGGAACGGTGTAGAGGGCTATGAAGAAGTGGATAAGGCACTTCATGCGATCAGCATAACTCGCCTATCAGGGATTCGAGAACAGATTTCAGAACACTCTGTCTTTCACCGTCTCCATCGCCACATGAGTGGAAGAGCTTTCGACATGTGGCAGCGCCGAAATTACTTCACCCAGCACCCGGCGATATTCACGGATATCAGCGGTCCGGACCTTCAGAAGATAATCGAAGGCCCCTGCAATCATGTGGCAGCTTTCAATCTTCACCACCTTCTGCGCGGCCGTGTTGAACGCTGTCAGCGCGGCTTCGCGGGTGTCTGACAGCTTGACCTCAGCGAAGGCGACGTGATCCAGACCCATCTTTTCAGGGTCAAGATCAGCGCGGAACCCACGGATGAACCAATCCTCCACCAGACGTTTCATACGGACTTGGCAGGGCGTTTTCGAAAGACCAACTCAGGCGGCGAGTTCAGTGACTGGAAGGCGGCCCTCGGCGCTCAGCAAAGTCAGTATCGCACTATCAAAACGGTCTAGTCGCCCATCTGTTTGACCTGATCGCATCTACCTGACCTCAAAACAAATTAACCTTATTGAACTGTATATGTTTGTGAATAAGGCAACAAGCCTTTCAAAACGTCTCTATCTTGTTCAGAAGGATAAGGAATCGCCCAAATGACCACCCTGAACACCCTTCGCAAACCATCCGCAATCGCGCCCACGCCGACGAAGCGACCGCTTTGGCCGCCCTTCAGGTCGACGCGCCGATCAGCGATCAGGTCCGCGCCCACGCGGTCGCTCGCGCCACAGGGTATGTGGAGGCGATCCGCAACGCGGGCGATCCTGCGCTGATGGAAGCGTTCTTGGCGGAGTACGGTCTTTCAACCGAGGAAGGCGTCTCGCTGATGTGTCGTGCGGAAGCTCTGCTCCGCGTGCCCGATGACGAGACGATTGACGCGCTGATCGAAGACAAAATCGTGCCGTCCGCATGGGGCGAGCATTTGGGCAAATCCTCGTCTTCTCTCGTCAACGCTTCGACTTGGGCGCTGATGCTGATAGGTCGTCTGCTGGATGATGAGGACGACGGCGTTGGCGCCATTCTGCGCGGCGCGGTGCGCCGTTTGGGTGAGCCGGTGATCCGGCTGGCGGTTGAGCGGGCGATCAAGGAAATGGGCCACCAGTTCATACTGGGCTGCACCATCAAGGAGGCGGTTGAACGCGGGCACGAAGCCGCCAAACGCGGCTATACCTTCAGTTATGACATGCTGGGCGAGGCAGCCTTGACTGCCGACAAGGCGTCATCATTCTCCCACGCTTACGCCGACGCGATTGATCAACTTGCGCCCTACTGCAAAGGCGACATCCGCACCAACCCAGGCGTCTCAATCAAGCTGAGCGCCCTTCACCCCCGCTATGAACGCGCCCAGCAATCGCGGGTGCTGAGCGAGCTGACGGCGCGCGCGCTTCTCCTCGCCCAAAGGGCCAAACAGCACGGTATGGGACTGAATATCGATGCGGAGGAAACCAACCGGCTGGATTTGTCGCTCGACGTGATCGAGCGGGTGCTGACGGATCCCTCACTGGCTGGATGGGGCGGGTTCGGCGTTGTCGTTCAGGCTTATGGCAAACGCGCAGGGCCGGTGCTGGAATGGCTGCATGCGCTGGCTGAAAGGCTGGATCGCAAGATCATGGTGCGGCTGGTGAAAGGTGCCTATTGGGACAGCGAGATCAAGCATGCGCTGGTGGATGGCCACCTCGGCTTTCCGGTCTAAACCCGCAAGGCGGCGACTGATATCAGCTATATCGCCTGCGCCGGAAAATTGCTGTCGATGACAGACCGGATCTTTCCTCAATTCGCCACGCATAATGCCCATACGATGGCTGCAATCCTGGAAATGGCCGGCAACTCACGGGCCTTCGAGTTTCAGCGCCTTCATGGTATGGGCGAGGCGTTGCACGACCGCATCCTGACGACCGAAGGCGTGCAAAGCCGCATTTATGCGCCTGTTGGCGCGCATAGTGATCTGCTGACCTATCTTGTGCGCCGCCTGTTAGAGAACGGTGCCAATTCTAGTTTCGTGAACCAGATCGTAGACGAAGATGTGCCCGCCGCCGACGTCGCGGCCGACCCGTTCGCAGCACTGGCCCAAGCCGCCCCCACAAGCATCGCAAGACCTGCAGCGATCTTTTCGGGACGCGTAAACTCGCAAGGCTGGGATCTGACTGACGAACATGCTCTCGCCGCCATCGAAGCAGCAAGAGAACCCTTTTACGCCGCCACGTAGACAGCCGGGCCGCTGATGGCGGCGGCGCCTGCGGGCGGTGAGGCATTGACGATCCGCAACCCATTCTACACAGATGATGTGGTGGGTGAAGTTACGCTGGCCTCAAACCACGATGTGGCTGCCGCAATCAACGCCACCGCGGCTTGGGCGGAGCCGGTTGCAACCCGCGCCGCAGCCTTGCGCAAGGCCGCCGATCTGTACGAAGCTCATTTCGGGGAACTGTTTGCCCTTCTCGCCCGAGAGGCTGGTAAAACGTTGCCAGACGCCATCGCCGAACTGCGCGAAGCGGTGGATTTCCTGTGGTATTACGCGGATGAAGCTGAACGGCTGGGCAATGCGCCCACACGCGGGGTCATCGCCTGCATCTCCCCCTGGAACTTCCCACTCGCCATTTTCACCGGCCAACTGTCGGTGGCGCTGGCGGCAGGCAACGCCGTGCTTGCGAAACCGGCGGAGGCGACGCCGCTGGTCGCCTATCGCGCCGTCCAGCTTCTGCATGAGGCGGGTATTCCCATGACAGCGATCCAGCTCCTCCCCGGTCTGGGCGCGACCGTGGGCGCGGCGCTGACATCATCTGCAAAGGTTGCGGGCGTGACATTTACCGGCTCCACCGCCACCGCCCAGCGGATCAATCGCGCAATGGCTGATAACATGGTGCCAACTGCGCCGCTGATCGCGGAAACCGGCGGGCTGAACGCGATGATTGTCGACAGCACGGCGCTTCCGGAACAGGCAGTGCAGGACATCATCATTTCGGCCTTCCAGTCGGTGGGCCAGCGATGCTCCGCCCTTCGTGTTCTGTATCTGCAGGCGGACATCGCTGAGGCATTTCAGGAAATGCTGTTCGGCGCGATGGAAGAGCTGATCATGGGCGACCCCTAGCGCCTGTCCACGGATGTTGGGCCAGTCATCGACCTGGTCGCGCAGGCGAAGATTATCACGCATATCGAAACAGCGCGCGGCGAAGGGCGAATGCTGAAACAACTACGCGCGCCCGGCGCCGGCTGGTTCGTCGCGCCTACCGCACTGAAAGTGGGCGGTATCGGCGATCTGGCGGAGGAGGTTTTCGGCCCCGTCCTTCATATCGCGACGTTTGAAGCGGAGGAGATTGATCAGGTGATCAAGGATATCAACGCCTCTGGCTATGGCCTGACCTTTGGTCTGCACACGCGGATCGACAGCCGCGTCGAAGACGTCTCGCGCGCAATCAAGGTTGGCAACGTCTATGTGAACCGCAACCAGATTGGCGCCGTTGTCGGCTCGCAGCCCTTTGGCGGCGAAGGACTGTCAGGCACCGGTCCCAAGGCAGGCGGACCCGAATACGTGGCGCGGATGGCGTTGCCAGTCTTTCGATCAGAGGACGCTGCGACACCTGCAACTGACCCGGCAGCGGTGCAAGCGGCGATTGACGCGGCAAGGCCGGACGGTGTCCCGCTCAGTACACACGACCTGCCTGGGCCGACCGGCGAGTCCAATCGGCTCAGCACCTTTGGGCGCGGCGTTGTGCTATGCCTCGGGCCAGATGCAGAGGCGCAGGCGCGGGCCGCGCGCGACATTGGTTGCGCGCCTGTCATCGCAGCTTTGGGGCCGGAAGCGTTGACCGATCTAACAGGGTTTCACGCGGTGATATCGTGGGCGGACAAAGCCAGGCTGCGCGCACAGCGACGCGCGCTTGCGGCCCGAAATGGTGCAATCATACCCTTGATTGTCGAAACAGACCCCCGCCCCCGCCTGACACTGGAACGCCATGTCTGCATTGACACAACCGCCTCTAGCGGTGACGCCGCGCTGCTATCTGCTGAGGCCTGACAAGGCCGGGCACATGATATCTGACTGGACTTGTGACCACGCCGTTCCCGCGCTACGCCTATTACGGTGGCGTAAAGGGGAATAGTCATGAGTGTGGCGAATATTATCGTTGGTCTGGGTCTGATCTTCGTCGCGGCGGGTCTGGGCGGATTGGTCTACTGCATCGTAATCGCCAACCGTATCCGCACAACGAACCTCAGCGAAGATGAGATAAAACAGGTGTTTCATCGCCTGCCGCTCGTCAATACAGCCTCAATGGGCGCGGCGTCGCTAGGCCTTGCGATGGTTTTGGCCGGCCTTATCATCTAACGCCCAGGCCGGATAAGGTCGGCGTGTCAGTCGGTCCACTAATTCTGCAATCGCAGCTTTCTGCCCCTGCCGGTCATAGAAAGACCCATGCACCTGGATTTCGCCCGCCATGGCACGCACGAACATGCGCTCCAGCCTTGTATCCACAGGTTCCGGCGCCATCCAGAACTGATCCAGCCCCGCCTGGTGCGTGATGCCGGGGATATCGTACACCGCTTCGCCCATGGCAATTGTCGGCACAGCTGCCCGCACAGCGTGCAGTCCGACCGTTGAATTGGCCAGAACCACGCCTTTCGAATTACGCACCAGGACGCCCAGATCACCGCCCCGGATCATCCGCACCTGTTGCTCCAGGCCATATTTTTCCTTCAGCGCGCCAATACGCCTAGGCCAGTTCTGATAGCCATTATCCAACGGGTGCTGCTTGATGATCAGCTTGCGCGTCGACGGCGCATGCTTGGCGAAGGAGGCGAAGATCTCCTCCACCATATCGATCAGATGGTCGTAATGGGTCGAAGCGCGGATCTGGTAATCATGCGCCAGTTGCATGGGTAAGAGGTTGAAATCCGCACCTGGCGATTCACACCATTCCTGCACTTTGGTGGCGCGCGTCTCAGCGCCGTCTGTGGTCAACAGGTTCTTGATCCAGTAGTAATAGTCTTCGACCATGCTGAACGGCGCATCCGACTTATAGAGCGGATAGAGCGGCATGAACGCGGTATGCGCGATGTTTCTGGCGATATCGAACAGCGCCTCTTCTCGGAAAGTGTGGCCAAAGACTGACTCATGCTCATCCAGCGGACCCGCGGCCTCGCCCAGCCTGCTGATCGTCTCTGAGTCCTTGGGAAACCGTGAGAAGGCGCCCATCGCCTCAGGCTCCAACGTCAGCCAGTCGGGACGAAGATAACCAAATTCCAACGCCCAGGCGCGGATGCCCATCGCACGGGCGACGGCCAGCGCCTCCACATGATAGGGGTGGCGGTCGGCGTAATAGATGATGTCAGTGACGCCTTCGCGTTTCACATAGTCCGTCAGCCAGACACGCCACCGCGCAAACCCACCGCGATAGCTGTGCGCACCAAGCCGGGGCCAGAACAGCATATCCTGACCAGACAGCCGAACTTTCCTAACCTGATGTCCTTCGGCCTTCAGCGCATCGCCAAGGCGCACGCAAAAGAATGTGGGATGCCCCTGAAGAAATAGAAAAGTCTTCTTTTCGGCCACTTATCGCGCCTTTGATCTTGAACCGCCGCTCACGCCTTTGCCGACCCCTCGCATGAATGCAGGCGGCGGGCAAGGAACGCGGGTTTATCTTTTCGCCGAAGCGCCGTACCCACTACATCATGACCGCTATTGATCGCCCCCGTGTGTTCCTGCTTCTGCAGGGGCCGATGTCGTACTTCTTCACTTATCTCGGCCGCGCCTTGCGCGCGCGGGGTGCCGTGGTGAAACGCATTAATGTCTGCCCCGGCGACGCCTTGTTCTGGCGCGGGCCGGGGGGCGAATCATATCGCGGACGCCCCGATGACTGGCCTGCATACGTCGCCCGTTTCATCGCCGATCACGGCGTGACCGACATTGTCAGCCTCGGCGATGGGCGACGCTGGCACGCCGACGCTCTGCCTCTGGCGCATGAAGCGGGCGTGCGGGTGCATGTGATCGAACAAGGGTACATCCGCCCGCACTACCTGACGGTAGAGCCAGACGGCACGGGCGGCCACACCAGGTTCCCACGCGATTGGTACGCCATCGCCAAACTGGCGGAGTTGGCGCCAACGCCGCATCCCGGCTTTACCTCCAGCTTCCTGATGTTTTCAGTCATGGATGTGGCGTTTAATCTAGCCAATATCCTGTTTTCCTGGGCGCTGTACCCGCATTTCAAACAGCATGCGCTGGACCACCCTTTGCGGGAATGGGGCGGATGGATTTTTAAGAAAGCGCTCAGGTTGAAGGGCCGCCGTGCGATGTTGGAAATCGCGGAAGGCCGGGTAAAGGCGCATCAGGGCGCGCTCTACGTCTTCCCCCTGCAACTGGAAACCGACTACCAGATCCGCCTGCACGGCCCGCCAAAAGGGCTGCGCGAGACATTGAAGCGGATCATCGCCTCGTTCCGCGCGCATGCGCCAGATGACGCAATGCTGGCGATCAAATTGCACCCGCTGGATAATGGCTGGACGCCCTGGCAAGCTTTGATTGCGGCGGAGGTGAGCGGGATTGAGGATCGCGTCGTCTATCTCGATGGCGGCGATCTCGATGCGATGCTGGCCCAGGCCGCTGGGTGCGTCGTGATCAACTCCACGGTCGGGCTGACCGCGTTGACGCTGGGCGCGCCGGTCATGGCGCTGGGAACCGCAATCTATGATCTGGACGAACTGACCTGGCAGGGCGATCTGGATACATTCTGGACCAGCGCCGCGAAACCGGATGAAGCGCGGCTTGCGCTGTTCCTTCGCGCGCTGACGGCCGCTATTCAGGTCCCAGGCGGCTTTGACGGAACCGGGGCGGAACCGGGCGCGGCAAATATGGCCGACCGGATGATCGCCCCGCCGCCCTATTGAGGAGAGTGACATGACTGAACGCATCATCCTCACCGGCGCATCCAGCGGCATCGGCGCGGCACTGGCGCAGGAATACGCCAAACCCGGCTCCAGCATGCTGCTGATCGCCCGCAACAAAGATCGGTTGGCCGAGGTCGCCGACAACGCCCGCGCCAAAGGGGCTGAGGTGGAAACAGCCTCCATCGACGTTACGGACGAGCCCGCGATGAAAGCGGCCGTCGAAGCCTTCGACGACGCCGCTCCCGTCACCATCGTTATCGCCAACGCCGGCGTCGCGCTTGGCCGCCAACGTGGCGGGACAGAGGCACCCGGCGTCGCCCGCCAGCAGGTAGAAATCAACCTGATGGGCATACTTCACACGATCGAGCCAATGTTGCCCCGCCTTTTGGCGCGCAAATCCGGGCGCATCGCGATGGTCGGATCTATCGCCGGCCTTCGCCCGCAAGCGGACATTCCGACCTATTCGGCGACCAAAGCGGCGGTGCACGGCTATGGCGAGGCGATCCGGAGCTGGCTGCGCGGCCACGGCGTGTCAGTCACGGTGATCTCACCGGGCTTCATCACCTCGCCAATGTCGGCAAAGCATCACGGTCCCAAACCGTTTGAGATTTCTTCGGAAAAGGCTGCGGGCATTATGGCCCGCGCCATCGGCAAAGGTCGCGGACGACTGGTGCTGCCCTGGCCTTGGTCATTCCTATTGTGGTGGGAGCAACTGTTCCCGGCGCGTATATCAGATTGGTTCGAACGGATGTCGGCGGCGGATGTAAAATAGGCTGCGCTTCGCCGCGAATTCGAAGGTCCGCATTTCCGGCGGGCGCCGAAATCTCGGGCTTTGGACGCAGCTTTGCGACTTCGGGCGACCTCACCCCATTGACCCCTCGCCCCTCCCGCCGCACTTTAGCGCCGAGAAGGAGCCGCCGATGCCATTTACGATCTACAGCCACCCCGATTGTGAGACCCACATCACCCCACCGGGCCACCCCGAACGGGTCGACCGAATGCCCGCGGTGATGGGGGCATTGGCGACCATAAAAGCGGCCCATGTCAAGGCCCCGTTAGGCGAAGACGGCCCGATGTTGCGCGCGCATCCTGCGGACTATCTTGACAACGTCATGCAGGCCCCTGCCGATGGCTGGCGGTCGCTAGACCCCGACACGCATTTGTCGCCTGGTTCGGTCAACGCGATCCGGCGCGCGGCGGGTGCGAATGTCGCCGCGGTTGATCTGGTGATGGGCGGTCAGGCCAAAGGCGCCTTTTGCGCGACCCGCCCCCCAGGCCACCACGCGGAAAAGGCCACTGCGATGGGGTTCTGCTTTGTCGCCAACGCTGCCGTCGCCGCCCTTCATGCAATCGAAGCGCATGGCGCGGAACGCGTGGCAATCGCAGATTTCGATGTGCATCACGGCAACGGCACGCAGGATGTGTTTTGGGACGATCCGCGTGTCGTCTT
>CBFHXH010000119.1:0-11510 GCA_965659735.1 uncultured Pikeienuella sp. | reverse complement strand
TATGACTACACTGATCAGGATCGCCTGACGTCAGAGGCGTTTTTGCGGGCCTACGATGGACGCAACTACGCCACTGTCAGCGCGGTTTATCTGCAAAGCCTCCGCACGGGCGATCCGCAGAACGCAACCCCGTATGTCTTTCCAGAATTTTCCGCTCGCTATGTCGAGGACACGCCGTTTATGGGCGGCGGCGAGGCGGGTGTGACGCTGGATGGCGTGGCGTTGGTGCGCGAAGATGGGCGCGAAAGTGTACGGATCAGCCTGGGCGCAGACTGGTCGCGTCAGGTCGTGACAGATCAGGGTCTTGTGCTGCGCGGCTTTACCGATGCGCGGGCTGACTACTATCAGATTGGTGACGACCCGGCGCTTGATGGCGACGCATATCGTTTCCTTCCCCGCGCCGGGATCGAAGCGCGTATGCCGTTTTCGCGGACTGACGCGGTGGGCGGCTTGCATATCGTGGAACCCATCGTCCAACTCGTTGTAGCGCCCGAAGATATCTTTGATGGCGACATCCCGAATGATGACAGCGTTCTTGTGGAATACGACGCGCTGAACGTCTTTGAAACGGATCGCCAGACCGGGTTCGACCGGGTGGAAACGGGCACGCGCGTGACGCTGGGTGGCCGGTACGAGCGGATTTATCCAGAAGGAATCAATTTTCGCGCGTCAGCAGGGCGTATCCTGCGCCTGGATGATATCACCGACTTTACGCTGGGCAGCGGGTTGGCGGCTGATGACACCTCATATGTGGCGGCTTTCGACATCGCGTACCGCGACTGGGTTGAGCTGCGGTCCAGCTGGCGCTTTTCAGATGAATTTGGTGTTGAGCGCGCGGATATACTGGCGAATGCGACCTACGACCCGGTCAGCCTTTACGCCTCTTACTTCTTTGTGGAGCGTGATCTTGGCTCGTTCAGCCCGACCAACCGGTCTGAGCTGACGGTGGGCGGGTCTTTGCGGCTGGATCGGAACTGGGCCATCGGCGCAGATGCGCAACGTGATCTGATTGCGGATAGATTTGTGACCGCAGGGGCCGTATTAGGCTATGAAGACGAATGCGCAGGGGTGGAATTCTACGCCCGGCGGCGGTTCACTGAATCCGTGAGCACGCCTGAAGGCACCAGTGTGGGCCTGCGCGTCAGACTATTTGGCGTAAACGGCGGTGACGCCGACCGCGCCTCGGGCGCATGCGCCTACGCCAGCAGTGGCGAGTGAGGAGACTGAAGATGAAGTTTGTGACCCCCTTTCTGGCGATGGTCTTCGCGGCGCTAGCGTCCTGCGTTTCAGCGCAGACAGCCTTCGCCCCGGCCGCGGTCGTGAACGACGATCCGATCACCTTTTACGAGATTGATCAGCGCGCCCGCCTGCTTGCGATCGGCAGCAACGCCGCGCCTGGCGCCGAACTGAATAACGCAGCTCTCGAGCAACTGATCGACGACCGGCTGCGCATGCAGGCCGCACGCCAGGCTGGGCTTGACGCATCGCCTGCCGAAATCTCAGCCGCCGCGGATGAACTGGCGGGACAGCAGGGCCTCAGCCGCGATCAATTCATCGAAGGCATCGCCCAGTCAGGCGTCAGCGAAGATACGCTGATTGATCTTTTGCGCCCGCAAGTCGCGTGGCGTTCGCTGGTCACGCGCCGTTTTGCAAGCCGATCCACGCCGAATGATTCAGAAGTCGATCAGGAAATCCTGTTGGCCGCCAATGGGCGCAGTCGAACCTTCCGCCTGTCTGAAATCGCCCTACCGATCCCTGAAGGCCGCGAACAGCAGGCCCAGGCGATCATCGACCGCGTCACGGAGGAACTCGCGTCGGGCGCGTCATTCGCAGCGGTTGCGCAGCGCTTCAGCCGGTCGCCATCCGCACAACAGGGCGGTGATGTGGGATGGGTGCCAGAATCGCGTCTGCCGCCAGAAATCGCCGCCGTAATCGGCGCGCTGCAACCCGGCCAGATAACGGGCGCCCTGCCGGTGCCTGGCGGTGTGTCATTCTTCAAGCTGGAAAACCAGCGGTCCGAGGCGCCGCCATGGGCGCAGCCCGCCGCTGTTTCTATGGTGCGCATCGCGCTGCCGCTGACTGAAAACGCCAGCGCCGAGGAGATCGCCGAAGTCCGCGAACGCGCCGCCGAACTGGCGGGCGGTGCGCAGGGCTGCAAAGGCCTTCCAGACCTCGGCGACGCCGAAGCGATACGTGTCACAAAACGCCCGCTCAGCGAGCTTCCCGGCAATGTGCAGTCGGCCGTGCAATTGCTGCTGCCAAACCAGACCTCGCGCCCTGTGCGGTCGGCGGGCAGCATGGATGTCTTCGTGATGTGCGAACGGTCCGGCGGCGTCGATGGTCAGGCCCGCCAGCAGCTGTTTGAACAGATCCGCAACACGCGTCTCGCCCGTTTTGCCGAAGGGTATTTGCAGGAGCTGCGGCGCGAAGCGGTGATTGAACGGCGATGATCAAACCGCTCGCCCTGACGATGGGCGACCCGGCGGGGATCGGGGCTGAGATCATCGCAGCCGCATATCGATCGGGTCAGGCGACGTCGCCGTTCTTCTGCATCGACGATCCCGGTCGTCTACGGGCGGAAGGTCTTGTGGTGGCCGAAATCGCCGCGCCTGACGAAGCTGCAGCCGTCTTTCCTAACGCACTGCCCGTTCTGAATGAACCACTGGCCACGCCTGCGCCGCCGGGCGCACCGGCCCCGGCAAACGCCGCGTCGACGATCAATTCCATAAAGCGCGGCGTAGAGTTCGCGATGACTGGCGACGCGTCTGCGGTCGTGACCACGCCGATCAACAAAAAGGCGCTGTATGACGGCGCCGGTTTCACCTTTCCCGGTCACACAGAGTTTTTGGCAATTCTGGCTGGTGTGCCGCGTTCGGTGATGATGCTTGCCGCGCCTGGGCTGCGTGTCGTGCCCACCACAATCCATATTCCTCTGGCCGAGGCACCAAAGACACTAACGACGCCGCTGATTCTGGAAACCGCCCGCATCCTGGACACCGCGTTGAAGGTGGACTTCGGTATAGAAGCGCCGCGCATCGCAGCCGCCGGGCTGAACCCGCATGCAGGGGAAGGCGGCGCGATGGGCTACGAAGACCTGTCAGTCATCGCACCGGCAATCCACGAATTGCAGGCCGAGGGGATCGATATTGTCGGTCCCCTGCCCGCCGACACGATGTTCCACGCCGCAGCGCGCGAGCGCTATGACGCAGCGCTTTGCATGTATCACGATCAGGCGTTGATCCCGGTCAAGATGCTGGACTTCGCCAAGGGTGTGAACATCACGCTGGGCCTGCCGTTCATTCGCACTTCACCCGATCACGGCACCGCCTATGACATCGCCGGCCAAGGCAAGGCGGATGCGTCCAGCCTGATCGAAGCCCTGAACGTCGCCGCCGACATGGCCCGGCACCGCGCACAGTCGCTGGCCGCATGACATCGCATGATGGGCTGCCGCCGCTAAGCGAGGTGATCGCCCGCCATGGTTTGTCGGCCAAGAAATCGCTTGGCCAAAACTTTTTGCTTGATCTGAACCTGACAGGACGCATCGCCCGTGTCGGCGGACCCTTGGCCGATACCGATGTGTTGGAAATTGGCCCCGGCCCCGGGGGCCTGACGCGGGCGCTGCTGATGAACGGCGCCTGCCGCGTTGTTGCAGTCGAGCGTGACCAGCGTTGCCTTGGGGCATTGGCCGAGATTGCCGACCATTACCCGGGGCGCCTGACGGTGATCGAAGGCGACGCGCTGGAAATCGACCCGCGCGATCATTTTGATGGTCCTGTCCAAATCAGCGCCAACCTGCCCTACAATATCGGGACTGAACTGTTCACCCGCTGGATGTCGTCCGACGTATGGCCGCCCTTTTGGTCGCGCATGACCCTGATGTTTCAGAAAGAGGTCGCGCAGCGCATCGTGGCGCAGCCGGGCGAAAAGGCCTATGGCCGTCTCGCCATTCTATCCGGTTGGCGGGCAGAGGCTGAGATCGCCTTCGAAGTCTCACCCAAGGCCTTTACGCCGCCTCCCAAAGTCACCTCGGCGGTGGTCAGCGTCACCCCCCGCACGCCGGTAGCCGAGGCACCGATGCGCGCGCTGAAACGCGTGACGCAAGCCGCATTTGGCCAGCGCCGCAAGATGCTGCGTCAAAGCCTCAAAAGCCTTGGTGCCCCACCCGGCGATCTGCTGGCGGCAGCGGGTATTTCGGGGGAAAGGCGGGCCGAAACCCTGTCTGTCGAGGAATTCTGCGCACTTGCGCGGGCCTTGTAGACAAATGCAAAGGCCCACGATCACATCGCGGGCCTTTGCATTCATTCTCGACAGACAAGCCTGATTAGATAAACGAATCCGGTTCGGATTCCTTTTTCTGGGTCACGTAGGCCTTCAACGCCTCATCCACCGAGGGGTCGATATGCGGCTGCTGATAGTCGCGCAGCATCTTGGCGACCCGTTCGCTGGCCAGTTGCTGGGTGTCTTTGGCGCCTTCATCCGACCAGGTTTCAAACGGTTTGTAATCAAGCAGTTCCGTGCGCCAGAACGAATCCTTGAAGTTCGCCTGCGTGTGCTCACAGCCAAGGAAATGGCCGCCTGGACCAACCTCACGGATCGCGCCCATGGCCTGGGCGTCTTCGCTCATGTCCACGCCCTCGCCGATGGATTGCAGCGCACCCAGTTGGTCCGCGTCCATCACGAATTTTTCGTATGACGACACCAGCCCGCCTTCCAGCCAGCCGCAGGAATGCAGCATGAAGTTCACGCCGCCCAAAAGCCCCGCGTTCAGCGTGTTCGACGTTTCGTAAGCCGCCTGCGCGTCTGGTAGTTTCGATCCGCACAGCGATCCGCCCGACCGGAACGGCAGCCCCATGCGGCGTGAAAGCTGGCCGGCACCCCACAGGATTTTCGACGCCTCTGGCGTGCCAAAGGTCGGCGCCCCAGAATTCATGTCGATGGAGCTGACGAAGGCCCCGAAAATCACCGGCGCGCCGGGCTTGCAAAGCTGCGAATAGGCCAGCCCCGCCAGCGCCTCGGCCAACACCTGTGTCAGCGTTCCAGCGACGGACACCGGCGCCATGGCGCCGCCGACAATGAAGGGCGACACGATGCAGGCCTGGTTGTTGCGCGCATAGACATCCAGCGCGCCCATCATGATCCCGTCAAAGGTCAATGGCGAGTTGATGTTGATCAGCGACGTCATCACCGTATTCTGCTGAACGAAGTCCTCGCCGAACAGAATGCCAGACATATCAACGCTGTCCTGCGCGCGTTCAGGCGCAGTGACCGACCCCATAAAGGGTTTGTCTGACAGCGTCATGTGAGCGTAGAGCATGTCGAGATGGCGTTTGTTGACGGCAATATCTGTCGGCTCACACACGGTGCCGCCGGAATGGTGCAGCCATTTGGACATGTAGCCCAGCTTCACGAAATTTCGGAAATCTTCGATTGTGGCATAGCGGCGACCGCCTTGCGAATCGCGCACGAAGGGTGGACCGTAGACCGGCGCAAAGACGGTGGTGTTGCCGCCGACCACGACGTTGCGTGCCGGGTTGCGGGCGTGCTGGGTGTATGCGCTAGGAATGGTTTCGCACAGTTTGCGGGCCAGGCCACGCGGGATGCGTACGCGTTCGTCCTGCACATTAGCACCCGCTTCGCGCCAGCGTTCCAGTGCTAAGGGGTTGTCAGTGAATGCGACGCCGATCTCTTCCAGGACCGTTTCGGCGTTATGCTCGATGATTTGCAGCGCCTCTTCCGACAGGATATCCATCGTCGGAATGTTGCGTTCCAGATATTTCGCCGCTTCGATCCGAACTGCGGTGCGTTCCGCGCGCCGCGCCGCGCCGCCGCCTGCGCCGCGCGTACGGCGGCGGCCAACTGTTGCTGCTTCGGACATGTCATTCTCCAGCGTCTGATTGTGCGTTGCACCTTAGTTAGAGTGTTAGCGGATCGCCGGGCGGCGGTTTTCGCCCCTCCTCCGCCTTTCAGCGACATCACGGGTCGGAATGCGCTGCGTCACGGGGCTTGTCTTGCGCGAATCCACGCTCCCGCCTAATCACCCGGGATGACCTATATGACCCACCAGCGCCTTCTTATCATAGATTTCGGCAGCCAGGTGACGCAGCTGATCGCGCGTCGCCTGCGTGAGGCTAAAATCTACTGCGAAATCTACCCCTATCAAAAGGTCACTGCGGACGGCATTCGCGCCTTTGATCCTTTGGCGGTCATCCTGTCTGGCGGCCCCGCCAGTGTGATGGACGAAGGCAGCCCCCGCGCGCCGGACGAACTGTTCACGATGGGCCTGCCGTTGCTCGGCATCTGCTATGGCCAGCAGGTCATGATGGAACAGTTGGGCGGCAAGGTAGAAGGCGAAGGACATTCTGAATTTGGCCGCGCCTTCGTCACCCCAACGGCAGATCTGCCGCTGCTGGACGGTTGGTTCGAAACCGGAAACGAACAGGTCTGGATGAGCCACGGCGATACGGTCACACGGCTTGCCGAAGGCTTTGAGCCCTATGGCGCCTCACCCAACGCGCCCTTCGCGATCACCGCTGATACGGCGCGTAATTTCTACGCGGTTCAGTTCCATCCCGAAGTACACCACACGCCCAAAGGGTCGGTTCTATTGAAGAACTTCACCAATCTGGCCGGGTTCATCGGCGACTGGTCAATGGGCGCCTATAAAGAGCAGGCGATTGAGGCGATCCGCGCCCAGGTTGGCGACCAGAAGGTTATCTGCGGCCTGTCCGGCGGCGTCGACAGCTCGGTCGCTGCGGCTCTGATCCACGAAGCGATTGGCGACCAGCTAACTTGCGTCCTTGTCGACACCGGCCTGATGCGTCAGGGCGAAGCGGATGAAGTCATCGGCATGTTTCGCGACAACTACAGTATCCCCCTGATCCACGCCGATGAAAGTGAGCTGTTCCTGGGTGAGCTGGACGGTCAATCCGATCCCGAAACCAAACGCAAGATAATTGGCAAGCTGTTCATCGACGTCTTTGAAAAGCACGCCAAGTCTGTTGGCGGCGGCAAGTTTCTGGCGCAGGGCACGCTATACCCGGATGTGATTGAAAGCGTCAGCTTTTCGGGTGGGCCTTCGGTGACGATCAAATCGCACCACAATGTCGGCGGCCTGCCCGAGCGGATGGATATGCAGTTGGTGGAGCCGCTGCGCGAGCTCTTCAAGGACGAAGTGCGCGCGCTGGGCCGCGAGCTTGGCCTGCCGGACAGCTTTGTCGGCCGCCACCCCTTCCCCGGCCCCGGCCTCGCGATCCGCTGCCCGGGCGAAATCACCCGGCCCAAGCTGGACATTCTGCGCAAGGCTGACGCGGTCTATATCGATCAGATCCGCAAGCATGGCCTGTATGATGAGATCTGGCAGGCCTTTGTCGCCATCCTGCCCGTCCGCACCGTTGGTGTGATGGGCGACGGGCGCACCTATGACTACGCCTGCGCCCTGCGCGCAGTCACGTCGGTGGATGGCATGACGGCGGATTATTATCCCTTCAGCCACGAATTTCTCGGCGAAACGGCGACCCGGATCATCAACGAGGTCGAGGGGATCAATCGCGTCACTTACGACATCACATCGAAACCACCCGGTACGATCGAGTGGGAGTGATCACCATTTCTGCACAGAAACTCGGACAGGCTTGATATAACGTCCTTGTCGAAATTTTTGAAAATAGGCCGCACATACGGGGCACGTTATGCGGTATCCTGGATCACCAACCAATTGCTGCCACGCCTAAGATTGTATGACAGGGTGGAGATGCATAAGGAAAAAACCCGCCGGGATGCTGAGCGCCACTATTCTGGCGTGATCAAATGCGGGTCCTTTGCCGGAGTTCAAATGGGCCCCGCGACGCACTGGAGCAAGCATGACGTTCTCAGTAAGACCTTGGACGCTTGCGAATCTCATATTGTTGAATTTTTGTCAGGTTTCGGCGCAAGATATCATCACTTTATCGACATCGGCGCCGCTGATGGATATTTCGTCTACGGCGTGCTGAAAAATGATCTTTTCGCAACAGCGACAGCGTTCGAAATTGCTTCGAAAGGGCAGCACTTAATTGCCGGGAACGCCGAATTTAATGGTGTCGCGGGGCGGCTGAACATCCATGGCGAAGGTACACTGCAAGGCGTAAAAGAAGTGATCGCAAAACATGGCCCCTGCGCCGTTCTTTGCGCTATCGATGGCGCGGAGTTCGTTCTGCTAACATCCGACTTATTGGATATTCTGTGCGATTGTACTATAATTTTTGATTTCTGCGATGGGGTTACTCGCAACGCAAGGCAGGGCCGCTCGCCACTGTTAGCCCGCGCTGAGCGCCATTTTGACGTCAGCTTTCTTAGCCGGCCGACGCCGATGATTAATGAATACGCCGATTTAGCCAACTTGCATGATGACGAACTCTTTCTAACCTTTAGTGAAGGCCGCCCAAAACTGATGGACTGGATTTTATTATCTCCCAAACGAAGCGTTCCTTCGTGAAGTTTGCAGCGACGTATCTTGGTGCAACAGGGTTAGTCTTGTTCAGCGCCGCCGCTTACGCCGCCTCAGACCGACAGCCGTTATTATGCGGCGGCGTAGAACCTTCCTGGTCGCTTGAAATCGGGGTGGATGACGCCGTTTTCACCGCGCTGGATGTCGAACAGATCGACTATGCGATCCCCCATTCAACGCGCGCCGAGGGGCGGGATTGGCCGCAGGTTCTGACCCTTTTGGCGCAGCGCGACACAGCGCTGGCGATCCTTCGCCCCCTGCAGTGCTCACACACGATGTCGGACAACAATTTTGACTGGACCATCGACATCCTTACCCAGCGCGATGGCGAGGCGATCGCGTTGACCGGGTGCTGTCGCCTGCGGCCGGAACAATAAACGGCGATGGATCAATCGCGCCCCCTGCTCGCCCTTTTCTACATGATGGGCGCCACCACCAGTTTTACGGCGATGGCGGTGGCGGGCCGCGAGTTGTCGGGCGCCTTGTCCACCTTTGAGATCATGACCTATCGCAGCGCCATTGGCATGCTCATTGTTCTGGCGGTCGCCTGGGCGCGGGGCTTGCTGCCAGATATCCGCGCCCGCCGCATGGGGCTGCACACCGTGCGCAACATGTCGCATTTCATTGGGCAAAACCTATGGTTCTACGCCGTTGGGCTGATTTCATTCAGTCAACTGTTCGCCTTTGAGTTTTCTGTGCCTTTGTGGGTCGCACTGTTTGCGCCGATTTTCCTGTCCGAAAAACTGACCGTCACCCGGGTTGCAGCAGCGATGATCGGTTTTCTCGGCATTTTGATTGTCGCCCAGCCCGACCAATTAGAACTCGGCCCCGGCGTCATTGCGGCCTTCTTTTGCGCGATCGGTTTCGCCGCAGCCAATATCGGCACGAAGATGCTAACGAAGACCGAAAGCACGATTTCCATTATGTTCTGGCTGACTACGCTGCAGCTGGTGTTTGGTTTGGCGACGACGCTTTATGACGGTGCGATCAAACTGCCAGATGCTGCGACCGCCCCTTGGGTTGTGGTCGTCGCGCTGTGCGGATTGTCGGCGCATTACTGTATCACAACCGCGCTGACTCTTGCGCCAGCGACGGTCGTCGCACCCCTGGATTTTGCCCGCCTCCCCGTCATTGCGGTGATCGGCATGCTGTTCTATGATGAGGCGATGGCGGCGTTGACTTTACTCGGCGCGATCGTGGTTTTCGGTGCCAATTACCTGAACATTCGCACTGAACAGAGACGCAACGCTTAGGGCTGTCCCAAAGGCAAACCAAATAATCGCTGGTCAAATCGAAAGGTTTGTGTAGCCGTATCCGCCATGCGCATCACCCGCGACCATCTGGCGTTAGGCATGCTCGCGACGGCTGAGACGATTGTCTGGGCGGCGTTCTTCTACCTGTTTCCAATCCTCCTGCTGCGTTGGGAAAGCGACCTGGGCTGGCCGCGCGAAGATGTTGCGCTGGCCTTTACATTGGCGCTGGCAGTCAGCGCCCTGGCGAGCCCGCTGTTCGGACGGCTGATTGATCTGGGCCTGAGCCGTTACACCTTGCCCGGCGCGGCGTTGGCTGGTGGGGGTTTGCTGTTGGTGCTGTCGATGTTCGACGCCAAGATAGGTTTCTTCGCGATCTGGGCGTTGATCGGCCTCTGCGCCGCCGGTTGCCTTTACGAACCCTGTTTCGCCTTTCTGACACGGGTGAAGGGAACGGAGGCGCGTGGCGCGATCACGGTGGTGACGCTGGTCGCTGGCCTCGCCTCCACCATCTGCTATCCGATTGCTGATGCACTGGCGGCGGCGGGTGGCTGGCGAAGTGCGGTCTGGTGGTTTGCAGTGGTGGTAATATTTGGCGCGGCGCCTTTGTTCTTTGCCTCAGCTCGTATGTTGGAAACCGACGCCGCAGACCCGCCGCCAAAGGCTGCGATCAGCCAGTCAGCGGCGCGATCAGCGCGTCGGTCGCCCGTTTTCTGGTACCTGGCAGCGGCGTTTCCCTTGCTGGCGCTGACCCATGGCATGGCGATCAGCCATATCATGCCCGTACTTGGTGATCGCGGCGCAGACCCCGCAACCGCCGTCTGGGCCGCGTCGTTGATAGGGCCCATGCAGGTGCTGGGCCGCATCGCGATGACGACGCTGGGACGGAACATGTCAGCCACGACAATCACACTGATCAGCTTTGTTGGTATCGCCGGTTCAATGGCCATGCTGTTCAGCGCAGCTAATGGTGATTGGCGCATATTTGGCTTCGTGATCCTGATGGGCGCCTGTTACGGTGCCCTCTCGATCACACGCCCCTTGGTGACGGTGGACTTGCTAGGCCGCGATGGTTTTGGCGCGATATCAGGCGCGCTCGCCCTGCCCTATGTGGCGCTGATGGCCGCGGCCCCCTTCGTCGCCGTGTTGCTGTGGCGCGCCGGGGGCTATGACCTGATGCTAGCGCTGGGTGTGGTCGCTGCGTTGCTAGGCGTTCCCCTCTTGATATTGGCGCAGCGCACGGCGTTGCGCCGCCCGCCGCCTTCGACTAACGCTACGCCCACGGGAGGCGGCGAATGATCTATGAAAACCCAGAAGACTGGCTGAAAGCCAGCAACAAATCAGTTGCGCTAATTGGAATGTCAGGCGTTGGCAAAACGCGTATTTCAGCCATGGTGCGCGACGAAGGCGACTGGTTTCATTATTCTGTCGATTACCGCATCGGCACGCGATACCTGAACGAACAGATCGTTGATGATTTCAAGCGTGAGGCGATGAAAAACTTCTATCTGCGCGATCTGCTACGCTCGGACTCGATCTATATCGGATCGAATCTCAGCTTCCACAACCTGACGCCGCTTTCCACCTGGCTGGGCAAACCGGGCGATGCAGCCGCTGGCGGCATTCCGTTTGAGGATTACCTGGCTCGCCAGCGCCTCCACCGTGAAGCGGAGATGGCGTCAATGCTGGATGCGCCATCCTTCATCGACCGTGCCCGCGATCTTTATCAATATGCGAATTTTATATGCGATACGTCGGGATCGCTTTGTGAA
>CBFHXH010000118.1:0-11676 GCA_965659735.1 uncultured Pikeienuella sp. | reverse complement strand
CCAGCGCGGTCACGCCAGCGCACGCCACAACAGCGTCATCGCCCCGATCCCCGATGCGCCCAGCGCATAGGGCTTGATCGACCGGCCATCCATCAAGCGCGCAACAGGCCTAGATACGAACAGCGCTAGAACCGCAGCCGGCGCCAGAGTGACCGCAAGGATCAAATCACTTAGATCCACCAAGCCCAGCGCGGTAAGCGAGCCGATCGACCACATCATGCCCCATAGGAAGAAGAGGTTCTGCATGGCGCGGGATCGCTTCGCTTCCTCCCCCGCATAAAGGATCGCCATCGGTGGGGCGCCAACTGCGGTCAGCGTGCCCATCACCCCGGCGCTCATCCCGGCGATGGACAGGGACACCGGCGTGATTGCAACCTTCAGGCCAGACAGCGTCAGCGCGATGGCGATCAGGACAATGACCGCCACGACCACGGAAAACACGGCGGGGTCGACAACCATCGCCGCAATCGCAGCGCCCAGAAACCCGCCAACCGCGCGACCGGCGAGCCCGGGCCGCGCCTCGCGCCAGTTCACCGCGCTAAGGTCGAGCGAGATGGCGCCCAGCCCGACGACCAGCCCCACCAGCAATAGTGTCGCCGGCAGATGCGACGGCGCGAGAATCGCGACAGCCGGCGCGCCGATCATACCCAGCCCCTGCCCCGACAGGCGCTGCGTCAGCGTTGCGGCGAACACCGCCATCGCCAGCAAGGCGACGACGCCCACGCCAAGCCCGGCGATCATGAAGAGAAATCAATGATGAACACCCCAGCGTAGTGGCCCCCGCCCCCGCTTGACGTCAAGACGCGCCCTGATGTCAGCCCCGCCGACTTGCCACCGCAAGGGCCTGCGTCTTTAAATGACTTGAGTGAAATGCACTTGGAAAAAGGGCGCAGACGTTATGGCGAAACCGCTGGACGGCGTATTGGTTGTGGCGTTGGAACAAGCCGTCGCCGCCCCCTTGTGCACCATGCGTCTGGCGGAAGCTGGTGCCCGCGTCATCAAGATTGAGCGCCCCGAAGGCGACTTCGCAAGAGGGTATGACCGCGCTGCAAAAGGCGTGTCGTCGTATTTCGCCTGGCTGAACCAAGGCAAAGAAAGCATCGCGCTGGACCTGAAGCAACCCGGCGACATGGCGTTGATGCGGCGGCTGGTCGCCAAGGCGGATGTCTTTGTCCAAAACCTCGCATTCGGCGCGGCGGAGCGGCTGGGTCTGGGTGCCAATGCGCTCCGTTCAGAAAAGCCCGGCCTGATTTACTGCACGATTTCAGGCTTCGGCTCGCACGGCCCTTACGCCAGCCGCAAGGCTTATGACCTGCTGATCCAGGCCGAAAGCGGCGTGGTGTCAGTTTCGGGCGGCCCGGGGGAACTGGGGCGCGTGGGATCCTCGATTGCAGATATTGGCACGGGCATTAACGCCTTCGGCGCCGTCTCATCTGCGTTGGTTCGACAGGCGCGCACCGGCGAAGGGGCAGAGATTGAGGTGTCGCTGTTCGATACGCTGGCCGAGTGGATGACTGTGCCGCTGCTCCACAGCGATTTTGGCGCCGGCGCGCCCGTGCGCGCCGGACTGTCCCATCCAACGATCGCACCGTACGGCGTGTTCGCGACGGGCGATGACCAACTGGTGCTGATATCAATCCAGTCTGACCGGGAATGGCGCGTTTTAGCCGATCAGGTGATCGGCGACGCGGGTTTGGCGGATGACCCGCGGTTCGCCACCAACAACGCCCGCGTCGAACACCGCGCGGCGAGCGATGATCTGGTCGCCACCGCTTTTGCGAACTGGGACATGGCGACGCTGAGCGGAGCCCTGGACAAGGCGCGCATCGCGTACGGTCAAATCAATGACGTGCCGGGCCTGTCGCAACATCCGCATCTGCGCCGGTTTGATGTGTCGCATGAAGCCGGATCCGCGCCCTTGCCAGCCTCGGCGGCGCAAAGCGATTGGGCGGGCGCAGCCCCTGCCCCGGCCATCGACCAGCACGGCGATTTGATCCGAGCGGAGTTTGGAGAGGACTGATGAACAACCTGATCGGAACCACCCAACGATTCGCCGATCGAATCGACGTCTGGAAGGCTGGCGCGCTTCACGACACGCTGGATCTGGCCGGCCCACCCCCAGGTGAGGGCGCCCAGCTACCCCATTTTTGGCACTGGATCTATTTTCTCGAATCGCGCCCGCTGAGCGCGTTGGGTCGCGACGGTCATCCGGCGAAAGGCGGGTTCATCCCAGACCTCGGCTTACCACGCCGAATGTGGGCGGGCAGCCGGGTCGAATTCCTGCAGCCCCTCCTGGGTGGCCAACAGGCGGAACGCAAGGCGACAATCCTCAACGTAGAGGAGAAAATCGGCCGCTCCGGACCGCTGGCGTTTGTAACGGTCGGATACGAAGTGACGGGGCCCAATGGCCTCTGCGTCAGGGAAGAACAGGACATCGTCTATCGCGAAGATCCCATCCCCGGCGCGCGCCAGCGCCCACCCGCCGTCGCCCCAAAGGATGAGACGCGTCGCCGAGATATTGCCTACACGACGACAAAGCTGTTTCGCTATTCAGCTCTGACGTTCAATGGCCATCGCATCCACTATGACCGTGACTACGCGATGAATGTGGAAGGTTATGCCGGGCTGATCACCCACGGGCCGCTGATTGCACAGGAAATGCTGGGATTCGGAGAGATGGAACCGGGCAGATCAGCAGCTCGATATTCTTATCGCGCTCTGTCCCCGGCATTTGATTTCGAGGTGCTGACATACTGCGCCAAGGATGACTATGCAGGGTCGAACTTATGGGTGCGCGGACCGGATGGGCGGCTGGTTATAACCGGCCGGATCGACTGGGCTTAGCGTAGTTGCTGGCGAGTGATGTATGCGCCGTGGATCCAGCCGTTGATGCCGGTGACCGGATCGTAGACCGGTGCCCAGTCGCCGCGCCACTCGCCGTCAACCTGCAGCTGATCACCACGTTCAACGACGTCAATCATCCGGTAGGACAGGCCCGGCCCCGAACGCATGTTCACGACAGTCCCCTGGACATAGACATCTTCTGCAAAGAATCCGCCCGCCTGGGCCGCAGGAACCACCGAAAGATTGTCTAGATCAGTGGGGTCTGGCAGCGGCAAATCCGAGATATAGGCAGGCGCACGCGAGGAGGTGATCGGCAAATGTTCCCGATCAAACTGGCCGTCGCTCGCCATCCAGATCACCAATGTGATCGTCACCAAGTATAACAGTACAGCGCGCATAGCCCCCCAATTCAGAACCGGTGCGCAGACACCACTCACTAGTTAGAGAATTATCATACAGCATTTGATTAGAAAACACGTAAAATGCGTCCTGTGTGCATGATCGGACAGCTGAAATAAGCCTCTTTTCCCCGTCGCAACGCAGGAGTAAGAGCCAAGCATGAACGATGACATTTCCCTGCCGCCCCACCCAGCTGGCCAATGGCCAATGATGCAACCCGGATGGGTGTGGCTGGTCGGCGCCGGTCCCGGCGACCCCGGCCTGATGACCCTCAATGCTCTGAACGCCCTTAGGCAGGCGGATATTGTGGTGTATGATGCTTTGGTTGAACCAGCGATTCTTACCTGGGTACGGCCTGACGCCGAACTGGTGCATGCGGGAAAGCGCGGCGGCCGACCATCACCAAAACAACGAGATATCTCGTTGACACTGGTCGATCTTGCACGGGCTGGCAAACGGGTGCTCAGACTGAAGGGCGGTGACCCATTCGTTTTTGGCCGCGGCGGGGAAGAGGCCGAAACGCTGGCCAATCTGGGGGTGCCTTTCCGGATAGTTCCGGGCATTTCGGCTGGCATCGGCGGGCTTGCCTATGCGGGGCTGCCCGCGACGCATCGAGATGTGAACCAGACGCTGACATTCCTGACAGGGCACGACCACACCGGCGAAGCACCGCACGCGGTGAATTGGGAGGCAGTCGCCGCTGGTAGCCAGGTGATCGTCATCTACATGGGTATGAAGCATTTGGCGGAAATCGCGACTAAGCTGATCGCAGCAGGCCGCCCCGTGGATGAACCTGTCGCTATCGTCACCCGGGCCACTACCGCTGATCAGCGCGTTCTGGAAACAACGCTGTCCGACGCCCATCACGCCGCGGCTGAGGCCCAGATGATCGCCCCTGCCATCATCTGTATTGGCAAGGCGGTGAATCTGCGCGCCACATTGAACTGGTTCAAACACGCGACCGACCAGCCGCAAGGCTGACCTCGTCGCGCACAGTTCAGGTCAAAAGTGCGACAGGCGCGTCGTCTGAAATTGCGTGTTGCGCCGGGGCGGAGCCGGTGTCCGCAGTACGCCGTTTGAATTCATAGGTCGTCACGCCGAATTCAGATGCGGCACGCACGACGAGGCAGCGCAACAGCCGTTCATCATCATCCATGATATCGACATAACCGCGCAGACGCGGAGCGACGGCCTCAGCCACCTGAAGGCCACCCGGCCAAAGTTTCAGGATGGGAAAGGTCCCATCTTCGGTTCGCACGGTCAGTCGTCTGCCGCGCGTTTTCGGTTGGCCGGCGCGCAGCGCCGCCGTGATGTCATCGCTTAGATAGTCCATAAACCCCATTCCCTTTAATGCACCGACATTGGGCCGTTGACTTAGCCACGGTCAATTGCGATTCTGAACATACCGCAAAGTTAGATGTAACCAATCGTGCGAAAACTGATGGTATCGCCTTTCCCGATTACAACATGATCAATCAGGGTCACGTTCAGCGCAGACAGCGCCCGTTCAATCTGTTCGGTCATGTCGATATCTGCTACGGATGGCGTCGGCTCCCCAGACGGATCATTATGCGCCAGAATTATCACTGACGGATTCAGTTCCAGCGCTTGCTTGGCGACCTCGTGCGGGTAGACCGGCACGTGGTCCACAGTACCGCTCGCCTGCGGTTCATCCGCGATCAGCACGTTCTTGCGGTCGAGGAAGAGAATGCGAGATTCCTCCGTCTCGCGGTGAGACATCGCAGTTTTATAATAATCCATCAACGCGGACCAACTTGACAGCGCCTCACGCTCCATGACGCGGGCCTGCGCCAGACGGTGAGCTGCGGCCTCAACCACTTTGAATTCGCGCGCAGCAGCTTCGCCCAATTCCGGTACTGATTTCAGCCGGGCGACTGGAGCGGAAATGACATGCGCAAAGTCGCGAAACTCCTCCAACAGAGCTTTCGCCAAGGGTTTGACGTCGCGCCAAGGGATTGCCCGAAACAGTACAAGCTCCAACAGCTCGTAGTCAGCCAGGGCGACGGCGCCAGCACGATCAAATCGCTCACGAAGTCTGGCGCGATGCCGATCGTAATGTTGCTTTTGAACCTTGTCCGAACGCCCTTTTAGCCCGCTGCCAAACCCTGGAAGCGGCACCTCATTGAAACCCATGGAATTCACACCCCTTAAAAGGCATTCGCCCTAAATTGCCCGTGAAATGTTTACGCATTATTAAGCCGAGGTTGATCAGCGCCTTGCGCTCCGGTTTGGCCGCTTCTAATGTTCGTTTTAACGCAAGAGGGCGCGCCAGCGCCGGACACAGATCCGGCGCAGCGCGCCCCTTCTGCTGAATAGGGACGGAGAATAAGATGGTTGAAAAAGTTCCGGTTACGACCTCGGGCTACGACGCGCTGAATGAAGAATTGAAAGACCTGAAATCGGTGCAGCGCCCTGAAGTGATCCGTGCAATTGCAGAAGCGCGCGAGCATGGCGACCTTTCCGAGAATGCTGAATATCACGCCGCCCGTGAACGGCAGAGCTTTATCGAAGGCCGCGTGAAAGAGCTGGAAGGCATCATCAGCCGCGCTGACGTGATCGATCCGGCCAAGCTGTCTGGCGACAACATCAAGTTCGGCGCTACGGTGGAGCTATTGGACGAAGACACCGACGAAGAAAAGACCTATCAGATCGTGGGCGAGCCGGAAGCCGACATCGAAGCCGGCAAACTGAACATAAAATCGCCCCTCGCCCGCGCGCTGATCGGCAAGGAAGAAGGCGATAGCATCGAAGTGATGACGCCCGGCGGCGGCAAAAGCTACGAAGTGCTTTCAGTCGCGTACAAGTAACCCAACGGACCGCTTAACTGGATGGACCAGATTCATAAGGCGAAGCAAACGCCAGCGAAGTTTCCGGGGGTTGGCCAGAAGGCCGCGCCAACCGGACGCGGCGGATCGCTTGGCCCTCGTCACAGATCGCGCGCCTTTGCGATGGCGATTGGCTTGTCGGTGATCTGGTTGGTCTGCGTGCTCGCTTATGCCGCCGGGTTCTTTGGGCTGTTTGACGCCGCAGTGTTGGCACCACGCCCCGCCGCGGCTTTAGAGGTCGCGCTTTTTCTGCTGGCGACCATCGCGCCGATTGCGCTGTTCTTCTACGGCGCGCTCGTCTCCCAAAAAGCCGAAGAAATTCGCGCAGAAACCGCGCGTTTGTCGTCAGCCATCGACACGCTACGCCATTCCGTTGCGCCACGCGCAACGCCATCGGCGAACGATTTAGCGGATGCGTTGACCGTCGCAGCCAGAACCACAATGGCGGAAGAAAAAGCCGCGTTGGCTGCGGGTCTGTCGCGGCTGGATGGCGCACTCGCGGAAACCCAGACGATGATGGATGAGCTGACGCTACGCGAAAGCAAGGCGCGTCGAGAGGCCAGGAAAACAGCCCCCTCCCCCGCCATGGCGGACGTCGACCAGCCTGCCTTGCCTTTTGAAGGCAATACAGCAGTCGCAACCTCGGCCGGTCCCGAAATTCCATGGTCGAACGTGGTCAGGGCGCTCGACTTTCCCCGCGATCAAAAAGATCAGGACGGCTTCGCCATTCTGCGCCAGGTCGTCGCCGACCACGAATTCGCCGCGCTGCTTCAGGCGGCGGAAGACACGCTGAGCCTTCTGTCGGAAGAAGGTCTCTTCATGGAGGATCTGGCCCCCTCTCATGCGCCGCTGATCCTGTGGAAACGTTATGCCGACGGCGCCCGGGGGCGTGAAGTGGCCGCGCTTGGTGGAATTCAGGATGAAGTGGCCCTAGCACTTGCCCGGTCCAAAACACGCACCGATCCGGTGTTCCGTGACGCGGCAATTGACTTTCTGCGCCGTTTCGACAGGCTGATAATCCGCATGTTCGCCGAACTCGACGAAGACCTAATGGTGTTGGAGGTTGCGGACAGCCGCACCGGCCGCGCCTTTATGGTCGTCGCCCGGGTTATGGGCGTCTTCGACTGAAGGGCTGACCATGTTCACCATTGAACATCTTTTTGAAGCGAGCGTCGTGACCCTGGTCGATGAAGGCGACCCGGCCCTGCGCGAAGACGTCAAAATCTCCGTCAACGAAGACTACGTGATGATCGAACAATTTGACGCCCTGCATGATGAGATCAAGACGATCACCTTGTCGATGCGCCAGCTGCGCGACCTGCAAGCGGCGCTGAACCTGCCGGAAGGCAGCTATCGTCTGCCCCCAAAAAACTGACCGTTAAAGCCTCTGATTGTGAGGAAAGTCGCGGCGGCTGGCGCAGCTTGGCGTTAGGTTGATTTCTGGCCCGATTCTCTGCAAATAATTTGACCTTAGGATAAGAGGCATGAGGCGGTGACTGATGAAATTTTCCATAACACTTGCCAGCTTCGCAATGATTGGCGCGCTGGCTGCCTGCGCTGAAAAACCCCGCGCGCCTGATCTGAGCCAGCTTTATGACAATGCCGCCAGCATCGAAAGCCAGCAGCGACGCCCGGTCATTTCAATCCCCGGCACAGTCGGATCGAAACTGATTGTGCGCGACACCGGCGAGGCGATCTGGGGCGGCGACAATGGCCTGTCCATTGACCCGGAAACGCCAGAAAACATGCGCAAGATCGCCCTGCCGATTTCTAAAGGCGACGAGCCACTGCGCAAACTGCGCGACAACATCAAACCGAATGGCGTCTTACGTATCGCCCGGGCGAATATTCTGGGCTCTATCCTCGAAGTTGACGTCTATCAGGGCGTGATCTCCACCCTGATCGCAGGGGGCTTTGATTTCCGCCAAACGCGAGAAGAGGAAATCAACGACCGCGAAATCAATCTCGACAGTTTCGAATTCCCTTATGACTGGCGGCGCGACATCGTCGAGGCGGCGCAGGATCTCGATTATTTCATCAAACGGAAGACCACACAGGTGTTCTTAACCCGCAAAGAAGTCTTTGGCGACGCCGCCCGCATCCCTAAGTTTGACTTGGTGGCGCATTCCATGGGCGGACTGGTGGCGCGGTATTACCTGATGTACGGTTCCGTTGATCTGCCGGCGGACGGATCGTTGCCGCCGGTGACCTGGGAAGGCGCAAAGAATGTCAACACAGCCGTGTTCATTGCCCCACCAAATACCGGATCGGTGCTGTCCTTCGAAAACCTTGTGAACGGCAAGTCATTCGGCCCTTTGCAGCCATTCTATGAACCGGCGCTACTGGGAACCCAGATCTCGGTTTATCAGCTTTTCCCTCGAACCCGGCATAAACGCGTGACGATTGCCGGCGAAGAAGGTCATGTCGACATTTTCGATGTGGAGGAATGGGATAAAAACAACTGGGGCCTCTTGAACCCAGACCAAGACAAGGTTCTGCAAACGCTGATGCCAGAAGAGCCCACCCCCGAAGCCCGCCGCGCACGCGCAAAGAACCACCTGAAAAAGGTGCTGGCCCGCGCCGATCAATTCCAGCGCGCCATCGATCGCCCTGTCACCCTGCCCGAAGGGTTGAACGCGTACCTGGTGGTTGGCGGTGGCTATGAAACTCCGGCGGCGGGTGAATTCGTGCCAGAATCTGGCCGACTGGAAGTGTCCAGGCTGGAAGAAGGCGATGGCGTCGTCCTGCGCGCAAGCTCATTGCTCGATGAGCGGCAAGATGGGAACTATACGCTTGGTCTGCGGACACCGCTAACGTTCAAATCTGTGCTTCTGCTTCCTGAAGAACATGTCGACATCACTAAAAGCCCGGTCTTTGGCGACAACCTTTTGTTCTGGTTGCTAGAAGGACAGCGGCGGGCCACTGAGCTGGCGCGGCCATCCCATTTGCCCGGCCCGGCAAAGCCCGCCGCCATCCAGGAAGGTGCGACAACAGGGCTTTAGGGCGTCAGATCGCAGGCGGCGCGCGGCCCCCGCGCGCCGTTGGCGCACAGCGTACGAGAGTGGTGGTAGTAGCTAAGCACGATCGGCACGTAATCACGGGTTTCCTTGTAAGGCGGCACGCCTTTATGTCGGCTGACTGCGCCTTCGCCCGCGTTATATCCCGCTAGCGCCAGCAAAGCGTCTTCACCAAACATCTTTAGCAAGATGGACAAATACGTAGCTGACGCGTTCAAATTTTCGGCAGGGTTAAACGCATCCACAACACCAAATCGCTGGGCCGTCCCCGGCATCAGCTGGCCTAGTCCTTGCGCGCCTTTGGGGCTTACTGCAGTCGCCTTGCCGGCTGATTCAGCGGCGACCAGCGCGATCAACAGCGCCTCAGAAACGTTGGCTGAGCGAGCGGCCGTTGTGATTTCGGCTTTGAAATCCGATGAAATCGACGCGACCAGAGACTGGCGCGATCCCCCTGACAATTTGCGTGCGACTGTCTGGGACATTACCTCCAACCGCGCGACGTCCGCCGCGTCGAGCCTCGGTGACGTCGCACGCCAGAACCAGGCGTGCCGCTGCGCCAGCCCATCACGTCCGGGCGGCAGGGCGCGAGTGACGTTGTTGATCACCAGACGTTTACGCCCAGTCCGTGATGGCGGCTTGACAACTTTGAACACACCGTTCTGGCCCGTCAGCCCAGCAGCCTGCGCTATCGTCGCTGAAGTTGGGGGCGCCAAGCACAAAGCAAAAGCGAGGGGCAAAATAAAACTTCGCATGCCGCAGTCTTGTCGGCTGTCAGCTGAAGACACAATCAGTTTTCACTTTGCCAAGCGAATTGGCTCTTCAAGTCGGGGGGCGATTCGTCGCGGGCGTTGAAGCCTTGAATAGCCGCAGCCGAATTGTGGCAATTTATGGGCGAATGTGGCGAAGGTGTGTCATTCAGAGGATCATCTTGCGACTGGCCGCCCGACTGGTATCAGCTATCTTTACTGATACAACCGATGGAAGACGACTATATTCCTGAAAATACGCATGTTTTTACAGAGCCTGCAGCATCGCTTCGCAGCGCTTTGATATATTTCACTTTTTTTGCATTATCGATAAGAAGTTTGTTTGAACCTGTTAAACCGGGGTGCTACGATCACTTGGTAGAACGCCGTGTTTTGGGTCAGTGGGCGGTCTCGGGGAAGTAGGTCCCCAAACATCGTATGACCTTGGCGTTTGATCGGAATGGCCCCTTGTGGGCCTCGTAACTGTGTAGCATGCGGAGGGAGAACCATGCTGGATTTTGTGAACACCGCTCGTCGCTTCGTCGCCGATAAGTCCGGTGCCGTGACTGTTGACTGGGTTGCGCTGACCGCCGCCGTTGTGATCATCGGCATCGGCATCGTATACGCCGTCTTTGGCTCAGGCGATGATGGCGTCAACGGTCTTGTCACCAACCTGTCCAGCGAACTCGGCGTCGCAGCAACCAACATCTCGGGTGCTGTCGAGACTACGCTGCCAACGTCTGGCGGCTCCTGATCAGGGAACCACTGTTAAAGGGCGCGCTCGAAACAAGCGCGCCTTTTTTCGTCTGAAAGGTCTGAAACATGCGCATCATTGCCCTCATCATCTTGATTTTTGGTGTCGCATTGGCTGGTGGCGCGGTGTTTTTTGCATCCGACCGCTTTGATAAACTGCAAGCCACCCTGCAACAGCAGGCCGCGGCCGTTCAACCAGCCGCGCGCTTCAGGGTGAGTACCATTTGCCTCTGGTCTCGCTCAGCGAGGAAGAACGCGCCATGTTGCTGCACAATGTCGGTGTGATCGCGCTACGGCGGGGCGACACCTCGCAGGCGAAAGGTCTGTTCACCATGGCGGTGGAGGCGCACCCAAGGTTCTATCCTGCCGCCTCAGAAAAGCTCGCAGCGCTTGAAGCGATCGTTGAGAACTAGGGGCCAAGATGGATTTTGCGCTTCTGACCTTTCTGATCGCAACGCCGGTGGCGCTGCTGATCATCTTCTACGACGTCACAACGATGACGATCCCGAACTGGCTGTCGGCAGGCGCGTTCGTCGTCTTTGCTGTGCTCATCTATTTCGGCCTCAACCTTGATGCGTTCCTCAATCGTCTGCTGGGCGCGGCGATCGTCTTTGCTGCCACGTTCGTGTTCTTCTTGCTTGGCAAGATGGGTGGCGGCGACGCCAAGGCGGCCACCGGCTTGGCGCTGCTCGTCCCACCCTGGGACGTTGGCTTCGTTCTGGTGTTGTTGGCCGTGCTGGGCCTCGTCTTGATGGGTTGCTATGCACTGGTGCGCCGCGCCGCGCCGGGCGGGCTGACCTGGGCGACGCAACTGCCCTATGGCGTGACGCTGGGCGTAGCGCTGATTGTGTACACCGCGCTCGTCGCCTTTATTGTTCCTTAAGCTGCGACGCGTTTCGCATGGCCGCATCCCCCCTCTCCCCCCGCGCACGGTCGCTGAGACCGGACTAGGCGACGGTTTTCTGCTAAACCTTCTGGTCAAGAACATCTATCGACTGGCGCAGGAACGCCCCACAGATATGGCGGCTGAACTGAGGCTGGCGATCCCCATTGTGGAAGACCTGATATCGC
>CBFHXH010000117.1:11557-11800 GCA_965659735.1 uncultured Pikeienuella sp. | reverse complement strand
ATTTGACGGCTGGGTCCGCCATCAGGGCGAAGAGTTCATGCTGGTTCTATCGGGTTCGGTGCGCCTTTACACTGAATTTTATGAACCTGTGGCCATGTCAGAGGGTGACAGCGCCTACTACGATGGTTCGATGGGTCACTGCGTTGTATCGATCTCAGATGACGACGCAGAAATCCTATGGGTGACATCGATGTGACGTCACCTGGATAAGATCAAAGCGCTGTCCAACCACCGTCAACTGAG
>CBFHXH010000117.1:0-11547 GCA_965659735.1 uncultured Pikeienuella sp. | reverse complement strand
CCGTGATTTGCGCTGCGGCGTCAGAACAGAGAAACGCCGCAATGCCGCCAACCTGATCCGTGGTGGCGAATTCTTTGGATGGCTGACGGGCCAACATCACCTCGCGGATAACGGTGTCACGGTCCATCCCATATTCTTTCATCGTTTCAGGGATTTGCGCCTCTACCAACGGGGTCAGCACATAGCCTGGGCAAATCGCATTCGCCGTGATTGTTTCGCCTGCGGTTTCCAAGGCTGTTACTTTGGTCAGCCCAACGACACCATGTTTTGCCGCCACATAGGCCGATTTGAACGGCGAGGCTGTAAGACCATGAGCTGACGCAATGTTGATCACCCGCCCCCAGCCTGCAGCCCGCATCAAAGGCAAGGCGATGGCTGTGGTGTGAAAGGACGAATTCATGTTGATCGCTATAATCGTGTTCCATTTATCCACCGGAAAGTCGTCGATTGGCGCGACGTGCTGAATTCCAGCGTTATTTACCAAAACGTCGACAGTCCCAAACGAGGCTGCAGCGTCGTTGATCAAAGCCCGCGATTGATCGCCATCAGACAAATCGGCCTGAATATATTTAACTTTTGCACCGGTATCCTTGGCGATTTCAGCGGCCAATGCGTGATCAGCCTCCGTATCAGTGTATGAGTTGATCACCACCGATGCGCCTTCAGCCGCTAGTGCGTGGGCAACGCCAAGTCCGATGCCAGAGCTTGAACCAGTGACAACAGCGGTCTTTCCTGCGAGGGACATTAGCAAAGCTCCCGAATTGGCTAATTGTTAGTCACAATAAACTAGCGCGGCCCTTGGACTGAGACGAGATCACGATTGACTGGAATAGCCCGTAAGCCCAAAAAAAACGCCCCCACAAGGGGGGCGCAGTGCATTGAGGCAGGTTTCATACAGGCAAGAAACCTATCGAGCAGTATTGAAAAGGATAACGAGATATGAGCGGTACTTGCAAGGGTAAAATTCGCGCGCTCTGTCGAATTAACAAAATATCTGATGTCAAAAAACTGTTGCAGAATGGTATCCTGGCTGTGTTTCTTTCGATCGCACCTTTGCATGGGCATGCTGACGGACATGGCCTCGCGATGCATGGCCAGCCGGAATTGTCCTCCAATTTCACACATTTACCGTACGCCAATCCGGACGCGCCCAAAGGCGGTGAGATTGTTTTCGGAGAGGTTGGTGGCTTCGATAACCTGAATCCGTTCATTCTTAAGGGCAGTTATCCATGGGAGGTGCGCGGGCAGACTTTCGAATCGCTGATGACCCGCAACTGGGATGAACCTTTCACACTGTACGGGTTGTTGGCCGAGCGGGTGGAGGTGGCTGATGATCGGTCAGAGATCACCTTCCACCTGAATCCAAAGGCGACATTTTCAGATGGCGCCCCTGTCACGGTCGCTGACGTAATGTTTTCGATGAATGTGCTCAGCGAAAAGGGGCGGCCACCCTACTTCAATTCGATGAAATCGATCGCAAGTATGGAACAAGTTGGTGAACGAGCCATTCGTTTCACCTTCGCCGAGGCGGACCGCGAGGCACCGTTGATCGTTGCACTACGCCCTATTCTGAAACAGGCGGAATGGGAAGGAAAAGACTTCGCCGCCACCACGTTGGAACCTGTTACCGGAACTGGCCCTTATGTGGTTGCGGACCTGGAGCCTGGTCGCAACATCACTTTGCTAAAAAATCCCCAATACTGGGCGCGGGACCTGCCGATCGTACGGGGCCTGCACAACTTTGACAGCATCCGAATCGAATACTTCCGCGATGGCGCTTCGATGTGGGAGGCGTTCAAAGGTGGCGAGCTAAGCGTCTATCGCGACGGCGATTCGGCGCGGTGGCGCGACGTGTATGACTTCGCTGCGGTGGCCGAGGGCAAGATCACTCGGTCAGAGGTTCCCCATCAGCGGCCGACTGGGATGACGGGTTTTGTGTTCAACACCCGTAACCCTCTTTTCCAGGACCTCAAGGTGCGTGAGGCTCTGACATTGGCGTTCGATTTCGAATGGGTTCAAAAAACGATGCTCGCCGGGGCCAATCAACGCATCCCAAGCTATTTCGGAAACTCGGCGCTTGCCCATCAAGGCCCGGCGCAAGAGGCTGAAGCAGCGTTGTTGGCGCCCTTCGCCGCGCAGTTGCCTTCAGGCGCGATTGACGAAACAATTGCTCAACCCGTTTCACGAGGTGACGGTCGGAATCGTCGCAACCTGCGACGCGCCACAGCTCTTCTAAGTGAAGCAGGATGGACTTTGGAAAACGGGGTGCTCGTTGGGCTGGATGGTGAACCGTTTGAATTTGAGATTCTGCTTAGAAGTTCATTCTATGACAAAATCGCAGGCGCTTTCGTCGAAGGGCTAAAGCGTCTGGGCGTTCAGGTAAATGTTCGTCTGGTCGATAGTGCGCAGTATGCGTCGCGGCTGACTGAATATGATTTCGATATGATCGTGCACGGTTGGTCATTGTCCCTTTCGCCAGGCGCAGAGCAGCGGAAATACTGGGGAGGTGAGCAAGGCCGCGCTCCAGGATCACGTAACCATATGGGTGTGGATGATCCGGTGGTCGACGCAATGATCGATGCAATGGTTCAGTCGCATACCCGAGAAGACCTTGTTGCAGCGACACAAGCGCTGGATCGGGTATTAACTGCTGGCCGCTATGTGATCCCGTTTTGGTATGCGCCGACCAGCCGCATCGCTCACGACAGCGCACTTGTTTTCCCTCCTCAGACGCCTCTCTACGGCGATTGGACAGGGTTCCTGCCGAATGTCTGGTGGCGAAAGGCGGACTGATCACGCCGGTTCGGGCAGCTTGCGCGTCGCGCGACCCTTCGCAATTTCCTCTTTGGTTGGAGGGGTTACTAGGCCTGCGGAAATGACCAGCTTGGCCGCCTCTTCCACCGTCATATCCAGCAGCACGACGTCTTTGCGCGGGACGAACAACAAAAATCCAGACGTCGGGTTGGGCGTCGTCGGCAAAAACACGCTCATCATCGCATCATTCTGCGCTTTTGCGACGATTTCCCCTTTTGTATCCGTCGAAACGAAGGCGATGGCCCAAAGGTCACGGCGGGGGTATTCGATAAGGCAGGCGTATTTGAATGATGTGTTCGACTGGTTCAGAATCGTCTCTGCGATCTGCTTCAAAGCGTTATAGATTGATCGAATGATCGGCATCCGATCTACCCAGCTTTCGCCAATGCGCAGGATCTGCCGGCCGAAAAGGTTACGCGTGAAATAGCCAACGATGCTTGTGAAAAGAAGAAACACAACGACACCAAAGCCTGGGATGTCGATCTGCAGGTAGGTGCCGGGGTTATACGCGTCCGGCACCCATGGAACGATCTGTTCGTCGATAAAGGTAATGACCGCCCAAGCGAGGTAGGCAGTCAAAACCACCGGTGCAACAATGACGATACCAGCGAGAAAGTTGCCCCTGAGCCGCGCCAGAAAGCTTTTCCGCGGTCCGACCGTCTTCTTCTTCTTAGACTTCGCCATGCGCCACTGTTCCTCGTTGCCCTAGTACCCGACTTCTCTATCAACAATATAGTGCAGCGTTTCCCCTTTTTGGAGGCGACCAATTTGCTCCACCACGATTTTTGCAGCGCCGCGGGTGCGTGTTTCAGCGGCGATATGCGGGGTGATGGTCACATCCGGACGGCGCCATAGCGGATGATCGTCTGGCAGAGGTTCCTGATCGAAGACATCCAGCGTTGCGTGACCTAGATGTCCGTTATCCAGTGCCGCGATAAGAGCCTGATCGTCAATCAGGCTGCCGCGGCCGGGATTGATGATGCAAGCGCATCTGGGCATCAGCGATAGCGTATCGCTATTGATCAAATGATGGGTTTCGGGCGTGTTTGGCAGGATTGTAACAACAATCTCAGACCGAGAAAGCACTTCGCGGAGCCCATCTGCGCCGTGGCGCGTTGGGAAAGGCATGCCGTCTTTCGGATTGCGGCTCCAACCCATCACGTCGAACCGCAGGGCTGCAAGCATCGTAGCCGCGTCGCGTCCTAATTCGCCAAGCCCCAATACGCCAACGCTTCGATCCCGCGAAAGCGGCGGCGCAGCGGCGTCCCAGACACCGTTGGCGCTGTCCCGGATGTGCTTGTCCAATCCCACATGGTGGCGCAGGGCATGGGCGCAGATGTAGTCGGTCATCCCCTCGGTCAGCCCCGGCTCGACCATGCGGCAAAGCGTGGGTTCAGAGGGCAGGGTGGGGTTTGCCAAAAAAACCTCCATCCCCGCCCAGATGCTTTGGATCAATTTGACGCTGCGGTAGACGCCAAAGTCAGGGACATTAGCGTTTGGGTTGGCGACCAGCACATCAACCTCTGTCGATGCGATATCGGCCGGATCGGTGAAAAGTGTAAACGGGACATTCAGACTGTCGCCCAGTTCTCGCAGAACTGGGGCATAGATTGCAGCTTGGTCGCCTGCGCCGCAGAAGAGAACATTCATCGATCACTTTTCCTATGAATATGTGCGCTTTGGATCAGGCCAAATGCGAACAGCAAGACCAGCATTGCGCTGCCCCCGTAAGACACCAAAGGCAACGGTACGCCGACGACCGGTGCCAAACCAAGGACCATGGAGATGTTGACCGCAAAAAACAGAAAGAAGGTCAGCGCCAGCCCGCCTGTCACCAATCCCCCGAACCGATTGCGACTGCTGGCCATTGATAAAAAGCAAAGCGCGATGATCAGGCCATACAGAACCAGCAATGACGCACCGCCGAGAAAGCCAAACTCCTCGGCCAACGTTGTGAAAATGAAATCGGTGTGTTTCTCAGGAAGAAAGTTCAAGCGGCTTTGTGTGCCTTCCATGAAACCGCGCCCCGATAGGCCGCCGGATCCAAGCGCGATTTTGGATTGGGTTATATGATAGCCTGCGCCAAGCGGGTCTTGGCTCGGGTCAAGAAAGACTTCAATCCGTCGGTATTGATAGTCCTTCAAGATCTGCCAATCCGTTCCGCGAGAAAGCATGACGCTGGCCACTGCGCCTGCGCCGCCAAGCCCACCTAAAACAAAGAACCACAAGCTGACGCCAGCAAGGAACATTACGCCAAGTCCGCCCGTCATCAGCAGCAACGCGGTGCCAAGGTCAGGTTGACGCAGAACCAACAGCACAGGGGCGATCATCATTATCAGAGGCGGCGCAATCCAAAGTATGCGCGAGGTTCTGTCTGCAGGCAGCCATGCATAATAGTGGGCAAGAGCCAGGATGAGAGCAACCTTCATCAGCTCTGACGGTTGTAGTCGGAAAAACCCAAGGTCGATCCAGCGCTGCGCCCCCATACCGGTAATGCCAAGGAATTCAACCGCCACCAGCAGGCCCATTGCGCCAAGGTAGATCAGCGGCGATATCAGTTTCCAGAATCGCAGGTCGATCATTGCGACGATCAGCATGACGCCTAGCCCGACGCCAAAACGGGTCATCTGGCGGCTGGCCCAGGGGTCGACGTCCCCACCCGCGACGGAAAACAGCATCAAAAAACCAACCGCTGAAACCGCGAGGATCAACAGCGCGAGGCCCCAGTTGAAACGAAAGACCTTTTGCCAGAGCGTCAGACTGTCCGAGGTTGCAGCGCCGTCACGAAATGTCATGCGCGGCGCCTGTCAGTGCTAGGCGCGTTGCGTTGTTCTTCGCGGTCTTTTTCAATTTGGTCCCGTTGCCCAGGTGGATAGGCGGTCAATGGCGGTTCAGGCCCGAAAAGAGCACGCATCATGATGTCTCGTGCGATTGGCGCTGCCGCTTTCGATCCGCCGCCGCCATGCTCAACGACCACAGAGATGGCGTATCTCGGATTGTCATAAGGTGCAAAGCCTACGAACAGAGCATGGTCGCGTCGTTCCCACGGCAGATCCTCGTTCTTGTAAACGCCGCGTGCACGTTCTGCCATCGTGATGCGGCGCACTTGGCTGGTGCCTGTTTTGCCCGCAATTTCAAAACCTGCTTTGGCGATGCGACTATTGTACCCCGTGCCGCGCTTTTCGTTTGAAACGGCGAACATCGCATCGCGGATCAGCTTTAGATGTTGCGGCGCTACGCCAAGTGATGGGGCAGGGTCAGGAATAATCTCCTTGCCATTCTCAGCCCTAATCAGACGCGGTGCAATCTGTGTGCCATCGCCAGCCATGCGCGCGGTCATCACCGCCAACTGCATCGGGCTGGCCAGAACGTAACCCTGACCGATGCCTGCGTTCAGCGTATCGCCGATCAGCCAGCTCTGATCGTGATAAGCGCGTTTCCAGTCCTTCGTCGGGATCAGACCTGACCTTACTGCTGAGATTGCGACTTCGTGCTGCACGCCGAGGCCAAAGCGGCGCGACATCTCGGCGATGGCTTCGATACCAACCCGTCGCGCAATGTCGTAAAAATAAACGTCGCAAGAACTGCGTATAGCCTGACGTAGATTCATGTGGCCGTGGCCGCCGCGATTCCAACAATGAAAATCGCGGTCGCCCAGCTTGTATTTTCCTGGGCAGAACACTGCCTCGCCCGCTGATACCAGGCCTTTTTCCAAGGCGGCTAACGCGACGATCATCTTGTAGGTTGAACCTGGTGGATAAAGGCCCGACACAGCCTTGTTCGAAAGCGGGCGGTGCTTGTTGTTCAGCAAGCCGTCCCATTCCGTTTGGCTAATGCCAACAACAAACTTGTTGGGATCAAATGCCGGGTTGGACGCCAACGTGATGATATCGCCATTGGTTACATCCATCAGAACCGCAGCGGCGCTTTCATTGCCAAGACGCTTCATCGAATATTCTTGAATATCCAGATCAATCGTAATGCCCAGATCAGCGCCAGAAACGCCTTCGGCGCGCCCAATTTCGCGGATGACACGGCCGACAGCGTTCACCTCTATCCGGCTTGCGCCTGCGCTGCCACGCAGTTTTGGCTCGACCGCTCGTTCCACGCCAGTTTTGCCTATGTGAAAATCAGGTATTTGAAAGAGACTGTCCTGGGCGTCTTCCCGCTGTAGATCGCGCTCTGTGACGCGGGCCACGTAGCCGATGATATGGCCCATAGTTTCGCGTTCGGGATAATACCTCGTCAGTCCCACCTCTGGCGCTACGCCGGGGAGGGCAGGGGCGTTGGCGTTGATCTGGGCAAACTCCTCCCAGCTTAGATGTTCAGCCACTGTTACGGGCACAAAAGCGCTTTTTGACCGGATTTCCCGCAAAGCTCGGCTGCGTTGGCGAGGCGTGATTTCGATCAGGCGGCCCAGTTCATCGAGGACTGCTTCAACATCGCCTGCCTCTTCACGTATTAGAACAACACGATAATTCTGGCGATTTATGGCGAGCCGCTGGCCGTTGCGATCGAAAATTTCACCTCGAGCAGGGGGGATCAAGCGGACATTGATGCGGTTCTCTTCGGCGAGGGTTCGGTAAAGATCGCCGGTTTCGATCTGCAAATCGCGCATGCGCCAGACCAGCCCGCCCATCAGGGCACCCTGCAGACCAAGGATTAACGCGCCGCGCCGCGTCATCGAAGGCGCGGCCTTGCGTTTATCTGGTCGGAAAGACTGTTTCGCCATTAGGCTGCCTTCTTGGTCAGTCGGCGGTCATCCACCTGTTCGCCGCGCACCCGCAGCACCCACCGCATTAAGATATATATACCGACATAAGCTGCAATCGTTCCCAGCGCTCTCAACGCAAGTTGATCGAGCGGCGGCGTATTGGACAAGGTGATCAGTAACGCGAAAACCTGCAGAGCTATCATTACAAAGGTCAACGCGGCGACCGCACCAAATTCAAAGATCAGCGCCCGGCGGCGGAGGAGATCACCTCCCGCCCGCAGAACCTCAATCGCCGCAAGCAAAGTGATGGCGCCCAAACCGACAGGCCCACCACTGATCAAGTCACGCGCCAGAGCCAGCAGGACAACGAGAAAACCCGGCGTGGCGGACGGACGGCGGATGACGAGAAAGGCGCAGATACAGAACAACAGATCGGGTGCAGGAAAGGTCGCCGCACGTTCGTTGAGCGGCGTCAATTCAATCAGAACCGCCAGCCAACCAAAACCGATCAAGACAAGCGCGTTGAGGTATTTGACATATGCTGGCGTGCGCACCGCCATTATTCCGAGGCTCCAGCAAGGGGCGCATCGGTTATATCGTCTGACGGGATCACCAAACCGCCGGGTGTATCGATCTCAGTGGACGGGCGGTAGCGAAGAACGCGAAGAAACTCCAACCGCTCATAATCAGCGCGGATTTGAACCCGCGCACCAGTTTCACCGATAATTGCAACGTTGCCGACCAGCAGGTCGGGGGGAAAGACGCCACCATCACCGGCCGTGGTGACGCGGTCGCCAGGTGCAACGCCAGTCATGGTTTCCAGAAACGACAAACGGGGCGCATCAGTGCTTTGCCCGGACAGGATCGCGCGGCGGCCGCTAGGCAGCACTTTGACTGGCACACGGCTGTTGAAGTCGGTCAGCAGCAATACCCGGGCCGCCTGTTCTCCCACACCAACGATGCGACCAACCAGACCGTCGCCATCCACGACAGCTGCCCCATCGCGGACACCATCCAGCGAGCCTATGTTGATCAGCACGCTCTGAGCGAAAGGGCTGCCGCTGTCAGCGACAACTTCACCAGCGACGTAGCCCACCCTTTCAGAGAGCTTCAGGTTGTTCAGCGCACGCAATTGGGCGTTTTCGCGCTCCAACTGCTGGGCGGCCTCCCGCCATGATCTGAGACGCTGAATTTCCTGACGTAGCGCTTTGTTCTGTTCGTAAACGCGTGTGAAGTTTTCAAAGTCGCTGACCATATCTGCACCCGCTGCAAGGGGGCGAGACGTCAGTTCAACGGATGGCAGCGCCCAATCGGCCAAGGCCATACGCATGCGTTCAATTCGCGGATTGTCAGCGCGCCAAAGAGCGAAAAGGGCGATGCAGATCAGGAACAGCCCAATGGCCAGAACACGGCGCACCAGTCTGCCAAACTCAGTCCCAATGTCATCGCGATCAGACGCCATGGAAGGCTCCTAAACCGATCAGCGCTGGGGCGGTCCGCAAGTCGCGCTGTTCATGACTGGAGATATTAGCGCCTTTTGCTGTGATTGTCAGACGCTGTCGCGCAGGACATGGCGTAGGGCGCTGCGATGTTCCAACGCCTTACCGGTGCCTAGCGCCACGCAATGCAGGCTTTCGTCGGCAACGGTCACGGCCAGTCCGGTCTGTTCGCGTAACGCCACATCAAGATCGCCCAACAGCGCACCGCCACCGGTCAGCATAACGCCGCGATCTACAATGTCCGCTGCAAGGTCTGGTGGGGTTGCCTCCAGCGCTACCATGACAGCCTCAACAATCTGCTGGACGGGATCCTGCAGGGCGTCAGCGATCTGCGCCTGAGTGATCTCGATTTCCTTGGGTACGCCGTTAAGCAAATCGCGGCCACGTATCTCAACCGCCTCACCGCGCCCATCGTCAGGCATGCGAGCTGTGCCGATGGCCTTTTTGATCCGTTCTGCCGTAGCTTCACCAACCAGAAGGTTCTGCTGGCGGCGTAGATAAGAGATGATCGCCTCATCCATCTTGTCGCCGCCGACCCTGACGGATCGGGCATAGACGATATCGCCGAGACTGAGAACAGCCACTTCGGTAGTGCCGCCGCCGATATCCACGACCATGCTGCCAGTCGGCTCGCCGAAAGGCATGCCGGCCCCGATGGCTGCAGCGACTGGTTCAGGGATCAGGGCGGCCTTGCGGGCGCCTGCGGACAGCACCGATTCCATAATTGCCCGCTCTTCCACTGCCGTGGCCCCGTAAGGAACGCAGACGATGATCTGAGGGGCGGCGAACACCCCGCGCTTGTGCACCTTCCGGATGAAATGCTTGATCATGGCCTCAGCCACATCAAAATCTGCAATTACGCCGCCTCGCATAGGCCGGATCGCCTGAATAGACCCTGGTGTACGGCCCAACATCAGCTTGGCGTCTTCACCAACGGCCAGAACCTCTTTCTTACCGTCCTTCACATGATAAGCGACCACAGACGGTTCATTTAGGACGATGCCCTTGCCCTTAACATAGACAAGCGTGTTCGCCGTGCCGAGATCGATGGCCATGTCCGAAGAAAACATGCCGAAGATGCCGTTAAACATACCGCAATCGCCTCTTACACCCCTTTTGGGGCTTTATGCTACAGCGGGGCTTATAGGGTGTCGGGGTAGGCGGCGTAAAGAGGCGGTTGTGCGCAGAGCGCATCGAAATTGCTGCGCTGCGCCATGTTTTGTCTCGCCAGAGGCACATTCAGCGAGGGTCCTCCCCGTTTGGACCTGCCAATCGGGGAGGAATCTCTCAGGCTCATTAGCTCGCGATTGAGATATCGGCGTTGGACGCAGCTGTCTTTTCGCGCCGAACAAACAGCTTGTTGATGGCGATCACATAGGCGCGCGCCGAAGACACGATTGTATCAGTGTCCGCCGCCTGACCGGTTGTGATTTTACCATTTTCTTCGAGTCTAACCGACACCGTCGCCTGAGCATCGATCCCGTCAGTGACCGCTTGCACAGAGTAGACTTTCAGAATTGCTTCATGTTCCACGAGGCTGTCGATGGCCTTGTAGACGGCGTCGACAGGGCCATCGCCTTGGGCCGTGGTCTGATGATCAACACCATCGATCGTGAGCGTTACATCGGCGGATTTGGGGTCCTCCGTGCCTGCAATAACGCGCATGAATTTCAGCTTGATGCGATCGTTGGCAGTGGAAGTACGTTCATCATCAATCAGCGCGATGATGTCGTCGTCAAAGACGTCCTTCTTTGTGTCGGCAAGCGCCTTAAAGCGAACGAATGCTTCTTGAAATGCGTTGTCGCCCATCTCGATGCCCAGATCTTTCAGTTTTGCTCTGAAAGCGGCGCGCCCCGAATGCTTGCCCATGGGCAGAGCATTGTCGCTGAGACCGACATCCTGAGGGCGCATGATCTCAAACGTCTCCGCATTCTTTAGAACACCGTCCTGATGGATGCCGGATTCGTGCGCGAACGCGTTCTTACCGACAATTGCCTTGTTCGGCTGGACGACAAAGCCCGACGCGGTGGCGACCATGCGACTGGCCTGCATGATCTTTGTCGTATCCACGCCAGTGTGGAACGGCATGATATCGCCGCGCACCTTCAACGCCATTACTACCTCTTCCAGCGCGGTGTTGCCCGCCCGTTCGCCAAGGCCATTAATCGTGCATTCAATCTGACGTGCACCGGCCTCAACCGCCGCCAACGAGTTGGCTGTCGCCATGCCAAGGTCATTGTGACAGTGCGTGGCGATCACGCATTGATCTAAGCCCGGAACATTATCGAGCAAATCTATGATAATATGTGCACTTTCGCGAGGTGCAGTATACCCGACCGTATCAGGGATGTTGATCGTCGTCGCCCCGTTTTCAACAGCAACGCGTACTGTTTCGATTAGGTAATCAGCCTCTGTCCGGGTTGCGTCCATCGGTGACCATTGAACATTTTCACACAAGCTGCGCGCGTGACCAACGGTTTCCTCAATCTTTCGCAGTACCTGATCCTTGTCCATCTGCAA
>CBFHXH010000116.1:0-11820 GCA_965659735.1 uncultured Pikeienuella sp. | reverse complement strand
TGATGGCGTTCAGCTGCGAACCCCGCCAGATAGCCAGGGCGATAAGGGCGCAGGCGCCTAGGATCAAATTCGTGCAAAATGCCATCACGGATCAATGGGGTGATGTGATGCGAGGCGGGCGCGAGCAGGTCGTCGAACGAAAATCGCATCTTGCCGGACGTCGATCGCGTCTCGGTCCGCTTGCCACGCCGCACCTTGTACTTGGCCCAGTATTGGATCGCTTCGTCGCTATCAAAGGTCCAGAATGGCGCATAAAGCCCCACAACACGCCCTTGCGCGACGATATCAGCCAGATCATTCGGCGCTGCCAGCCTGCGCCTGACCCACTTGTTCGCAAGCTCCCAAGCCTGTTCGTCAGGCACCCGGAAGGGGATCAGAGCCATCGTGCCATAGGCGTCGTCGCTGGGCCTAAGGACCACCAGTCCATCACAATATGCGCAACGCTCGGACATTACGGGACCCGTGAAGACGACGTCGCCACCGCAGGTTTCGCAGTGATGGGTATGGGCCTGAAGCGTGATCTTACGGTCATTGTCAGGCGCATAGTCACGCTCTTCCGCCGCAAGGTGGTCATAGGGCGTATCCAGCGAAGCGACGTCGCCGCATTGCGTGCATTCCAATCCCTGATGCGCAGGACGATAAATGCGCTGGCCGCCACAGTTGGCGCATTGCAGTTCAGATTGCGCAGCGAGTTCAGCCATCAGTCGCTTTCCATCACGGCGATGGCGATTTCGATCAGGATGCGCAGCCGCAACAAACTGCGGTCCGCCGCCGCGTTCAGATCGCCAGAAACCGCCCAGTCGCCGATGATCGTGGCGAAGAACCAGACCGCCATCAGCCACAACGCGATGATTGACCAGCCGCTGATCGACCTGAAGAACCCGGCAGACCCGTGTTTCAGTTCGTGTTTGGCTTCGTAGACTTGGATGAGTTTGACAACGGGCAAGACGCCTAAAGGCGTTGCAGCCACCAAAAGCGCAAGCCCCGCCGTTATCTGCGGCCAGAGCGCTGCCAAGGTTGAAGCTGACGACATCGAAAATCCAAAAGCCGTTATGAAATGAGCTAAGCCAAATCCTATCCAAAGCCGCTGCTCACCCCAAGTCTCTTACAGCGCTTGACCGCCCTGGCGCAATAGGACTACGAAGCGCCAAGGTTGCTGACGCCCGCCGCCCGCAGGCATTCGCCACGGTGGAGTTCAGCAGACACAGACAGTCTTACCTTTTCGCACATCGCGCGGTTGGCAACGCGGGTGCCCTTTCCTTTGCAGCGCGACAATGCCTGAGGAGTTAGAGGCTATGTCAGATGTTTCCGAAAACACTTTTCTGACCGGGTCGCTTGGCGCAATCTATGTCAAAACCGCTTTGCCAATCATCTTTGTCATGGGGATGAACGGCCTTTTGAATGTCGTAGATGCGCTATTTCTGGGCTGTTATGTCGGGCCAGAGGCCCTAGCGGCGGTCACCCTGATGTTCCCCGCCTGGATGATCATCGTCGCGCTGGCCACGCTGGTCGGCGGCGGCATGTCCAGTATTCTGGCGCGCCATCTGGGCGGCGGCCGAATGGACGAAGCGCAAGCCGTCTTCGCCGAGGCGCATGGGCTGGCACGGATGATCAGTCTGTGCTTGATGATATCGTTCCTCGCGTTTGGCTCCACAACCGCCTTGCTGGCCGCGGCGGGGAATGAAGATTTGGCGGGCATGGGGCTGGCTTATCTGCAGATCACCGTCTTCGCCTCGCCGCTGATGTTCACACTGTCCGTCAATTCCGAAGCCTTGCGAAATGAAGGGCATATGGGCTTTATGGCTGCGCTAAGTCTGCTCGTATCCGTCGCCAATATCGGTTTTACCTACCTGCTAGTGGCTCAGCTGGGACTGGGCGTCGCCGGGTCGGCCTATGGCACTGTTCTGGCGCAGCTCTTGTCATTCAACATCATTCTCGGTTTTCGCCTGTATGGGCGCACAGATCTGAGGCCCAGCGTCCTGATCCAACATTCCATCACCAAGTGGTGGGGCCGCATTCTGGCGCTTGACGCGCCGCAAAGCCTGAACTTCATCAGCATCTCACTGGCGACGGCGGCGGTGATCGCCGCGCTGCAATGGGTGGGCGGTGAAGGGTATGATGAAACAGTGTCAGCCTACGGCGTTATCACCCGGGTGCTGACATTCGGGTTTCTGCCGCTACTCGGTCTCAGCTTTGCAATTCAGACGATCACCGGCAACAACTTTGGCGCTGACATCTGATCGCGATCAGATGAAAGCCTTCGCATCGGATTGATCGGTGCATTCGTCTACGGCGTGTTTGTGCAGGCGACCCTGACCCTTTATGCGGGCGACATTGGCGGCGCGTTTGTCACTGATCCAGCGGTAATCGCAGAAGTGGCGCGGATCCTGCCCATCGTCGTTGCGACCTTCTTGCTTGCTGGACCGATCATGATGGTAGGCGCCTATTTTCAAGCGATTGGCGATGCGGGACGCGCGGCGGTGCTTGGACTGACGAAAAACTATGTCTTCGCCATTCCGCTTACCTTCGCGCTGGCCGGGTCAGTGGGTGAGGTTGACGTCTGGCTGTCAGGGCCAGTATCTGACCTGATGCTGCTGGCGCTAACCTTGGCAGTGCTTCAACACACAGCGACGCGCACCACCTATCGTTTGGGCCTGTTCCGGGCCCCACGCGTCGTCTGACGGGAAAAATAACGCAAGGCGACAACCTCGCCTTGCGTCAACATAACCGCAATGTGTGCTTGCTCTGCAGAGCCAATGCTTTATCCCGAAAGACAACAGTATCAGATCGGCGGTTTATGGCGATTATAGACACAGGCGTAACGCCATTGACCGCGCGTGAATGGGTCAAGGTTCTCGCGAAGTACAGAGATCCCAACCCCGTGCGAAGCGGGTTTGAACTGGGCGTCAGCCTGATCCCCTTTATCGCGCTTTGGGTGCTGGCTTGCTGGGTCGCGCATTACAGCTATCTCGGCGCATTTTTGATCTCGCTGTTGAACGGCGGATTTCTGCTGCGTCTGTTCGGCATCCAGCATGATTGCGGGCATGGCGCGTTCTTCGGAAACCGCGCGCTCAGCGACTGGACAGGCCGGGCGATCGGGATCTTCACGCTGACACCCTATGACGTCTGGCGTCGGTCACATTCGCTGCATCACAGCCATTCCGGCGATCTCGATCACCGGGGCATTGGCGACATCATGACCCTGACGATCGAGGAATACCATCAGCGCACGCCATTTGGCCGTTTCCTTTATCGCGCTTATCGCCATCCGCTGGTAATGTTCGGCGTTGGGCCAAGCTATATCTTCATGCTGCAGCATCGCCTGCCCGTGGGGTATATGAACGATGGCTGGCGCTATTGGGCCAGCTCAATGGGCACCAATGCGGGCATCGCAGCCGTTATGGCGCTGATCGTCTGGTTTGGCGGCGGGCAATCGCTGTTTCTGGTGTTCCTGCCAACGACGTTGTTAGGCGCGTCGGTCGGCGTCTGGCTGTTCTATGTGCAACATCAGTTTGAAACGACACAATGGGACCAGTCGCAGGACTGGCGGATGCATAACGCGGCGCTGCACGGCAGCTCTCACTACGACCTGCCGCCGATCCTGCGCTGGTTTACCGCGAATATCGGCATTCACCATGTGCATCATTTGTACAGCCGCATCCCGTTCTACCGCCTGCCAGAAGTGCTGAAAGATCACGAAGAACTGGTCGAATGCAGCCGCCTGACCATCCGCGAGAGCATTCGCTGCGTTGGTCTGAACCTCTGGGATGAGCAAAGCCGTCGGTTGGTGTCGTTCAAAGCCGCGCGCCGAATGCGGGCCGCAACAGCCTGACGCGATAGGTCGCCACGCTGTATTGAGTAAGCAAGGCGCACAGCTTTCAGGCCGCGAGGCCAGTCAGCGCGACACCCATGCCAGTGCATCCTCCAGACGGTCATTTCCCCAGAATAGTTCGCCATCCTCAGTGGTGAAGCTGGGCGCGCCGAAAAGGCCCAGTGACACGGCCTCTTCATTCGTCGCCCGCAACTCGTCCTTCACGGCCTGATCAGTTTTCGCTTGGGTGATCAACCCAGCGCCGTCCTGTCCAAGCCCCGACAAAAGCTGCGCCAAGACATCCATGTCGGCGATGTTCAGGCCCCGGGCAAATTGGGCGTCGTAGACAGCGCAGGTAAAACCCGGCCCCCATTCCGCCTTTGCGCCCAATGTCGCGATGCGAGCGGCGAGCAGGCCGTTCTGTGGAAATTCCTTAGGCCGGATCAGGGGTGGCAGACGATATTTAGCGACCTGCCGTTCCATATCGCGCCACATGTTCGCGCCTTTGGCGGGGTAGAGGTTGAAGGGCGATGTCGTCCAGCCCTGCGCGCCAAAGATCGGCCCCAGAAGAAATGGCCTCCAATCAACGGCCACGCCTGCGTCATCTGCAAGCGGCTCGATCCGCGCTGCGGCGAGGTAGGAATAGGTCGACGCAAACTCATACCAGAAGGTCAGGCGCGGCATGGTCAGTCCTGATCGAAGCGGACCTTCACAAACGATCCAGGCGCGTCCTCAATCGTTCCGGCCACCACGCCAGGTTCGCGCGCGTTCACCTTGCGGCCAGATTTTTTGGACAGCCAGCCATCCCAATGCGGCCACCAGGACCCTTTGGTTTCGGTCGCGCCCTCCAGCCACTCGTAAACATCGTCCTGATCGATCCTTTCGCGGGTCCAGTACTGGTACTTCTCCAACACCGGCGGGTTTACAACGCCGGCGATATGGCCAGAACCCGACACGACAAAAGTGTTGTCCGCATTTTCCATGAGCTTTGCGCCGCGATAGACGGACGGAATCGGCGCGATATGATCCTCGCGAGGGGCGAGGTGATAGATCGGGATCGTAATGTCGGCCAGATCGATCTGCTCGCCAAACACAACCATGTCGCCTTTGGCGAGGCTGTTCTTGTTGTAAAGCTCTTCTAGGAAGAAATGGTGGACCTGCGCAGGCATGGAAGTGCTGTCGGCATTCCAATAAAGCAGATCGAAGGGAAACGATTCCTTCCCGAGCATGTAGTTCTGGACAACGTAGGACCAGATCAGGTCGGACGAACGCAGCAAGTTAAATGCATTCGCCATCGACTGCGCAGGCAGATACCCCTTGTCCATCTGTTCATCGACGACCTTGACGGTTTCCTGGTCGACAAAGACCTGCAGATCGCCAGCATTCGTGTATTCGGTCTGTGCGGTGAACAAGGTGGCGGTGTCGATGCGCTTGTCGCCCTTTTTCTTCATGTGGCACAGCATTGTCGCCGTCAGCGCGCCGCCAGCGCAATAGCCGACGATGTTCAGCGATTTCTGCTTGGTTTCAGCCAACGCCACGTCGATCGCGTCCGACGTGTTCTGCATATAGCTTTCCCACGTCTCTTTTCCTTGCGCCGGTCCCGGATTGACCCACGACAGGATGAAGACGGTGTACCCCTGATCGACCAGCCAGCCGACCATCGACTTCTTTTTGTTCAGGTCGAGAATATAGTACTTGTTGATCCACGGCGGCACGATGAACAGGGGCTTGGCGTAGACCTTTTCGGTCGTTGGCGAATACTGGATCAGCTGCGTGATGTAAGTCTGCCAGATCACCTTTCCGGAGGTGACCGCCATATCGCGGCCGACCTCGAATTTGTCCATATCGGTCTGACTGATGATCAACTGGCCCTTGCCGCGATTCACGTCCTTGGCCAACGCCTCGACCCCACGAACAAGGTTGGCGCCCTTCTGCTCCATCGTTTCGCGCAGGACCACAGGGTTCATCGCAGCGAAGTTCGACGGGCTCATCGCTTCCACAAAGGCGCGGGTGTAGAAATTCAGTTTGCGGCGGTCGCGTTCCGGCAGCTCGCCCGTGTTCTGCGCCAGATCCATGGTCCAGTCAGCGGTCAACAGATAGGCCTGCTTCAGATAGTCAAAGATCGCGTTTTCCGACCATTCCGCATCGGCAAATCGCTTGTCGCCTTTTTTTGGCTCAATCACCGGCGTGCTTTCGCCAGCGCCCCAGGCGGACATCATCATACGGCCCCAAAGTTCAGCCTGCTTGGTCCACAGCTGCGTCGTCGCCTCCATCAGCTTTTGCGGGTCGCGCATCAGTTCTCCTGTGAAGCCGCGGAAAACTGGCATGACGTTCAGCGGATCTGCGTGAAGGGGATGTTCGTCGGCGGCCTGCGCTTCGGCCATACGCGCCATGATTTCCTGGCTGCGCTGCATCACGATCGCCATGTTTGAGGCGAATTCAGATGTTTCCTCAGCCCCCGGAACTTCAAATCCGCCGGTCAGATCCTTGGCGTCGATATTCATCTCGTCCTCCTCACCGTGCAGCCATTATCACAGCGCGGCTGTTTCATCTTTCAACCTAGCACGATATTACTGAATAATAGCATGGACGTGAGGGTGAATCAGTGCGGCATATCGTAGGGACAGCTATTCTGGCGCTGATGACCACAGCCTGCGGTGACCCTGAAATCTTTGACCGTGTAACCGCCCCTGAAAGCCCGGGTGTGGCGGCTGCGCCCTATCCGAAACTTGCCGAAAACCCAAGTGCGCCACCCGCCGGGGTTTACACGGCAGCGTCGCCAGACCCTGCGCAGGGCGACGCCATTCTGATTGATCTGGCGACCGAAGCGAAAACTAGTGAAATCCGCCGCAAAGCGGTCGAAGGCCCGGTCGAATAACGGACAAAAGCGTCCTGGTTTCACCTGCCCCAACCAATTGTAGCGCAAAGTGGCGTTTGCCCTGGCAGACGCATTCACGATCAAAACCACACAGGACAGGCGCCAAAACGCCTTATTGAAGCGCGCCGCCCAACCCGGTAGGCACGCGCAACCCAAAGATGAGGCGCGACATGACCCCCGCAGCACACGAAGAATTCCACCGCATCAAACGCCTGCCGCCATACGTGTTCGCCGAAGTGAACCGACTGAAGGCGGAATACCGCGCCGACGGCGTCGACATCATTGACTTCGGTATGGGAAATCCAGACATGGATACGCCTTCGCATATCGTCGAAAAGCTGGTGGAAACCGTACGCAAACCGCGCACCCATCGTTACTCGGCATCGCGCGGCATCGCCGGGCTGCGCCGGGCGCAGGCTGGGTATTACGAACGCCGGTTTGGCGTCAGCCTGAACCCGGAAACCGAAATCATCGCGACGCTTGGTTCCAAGGAAGGCCTCGCCAATCTGGCCATGGCCGTCACAGCGCCAGGCGACGTAATCCTGGCGCCCAACCCATCATACCCGATCCACCCTTATGGCTTTATGATTGCTGGCGCAGCGCTGCGCCACATCCCGGTCGTCGCCGGCGTGACCTTCGATGCAGAGGCGTATATGACCGCCCTGTCGCGGGCAGTAGCCCATTCCGTGCCGAAACCTTCGGCCATCGTGATCAACTTCCCCTCCAACCCAACGGCGCAGGTCTGCGATCTGGACTTCTATGCAGAGGTTGTCGCCTTTGCGAAGAAACACGAGATTTGGCTGTTGAGCGATCTCGCCTACGCCGAGATTTATTATGACGACGTTCCCCCACCGTCGATCCTGCAGGTGCCTGGTGCAATGAATGTGGCGGTTGAGTTCACTTCGCTGTCGAAAACCTATTCGATGCCGGGGTGGCGTATGGGCTTTGCGCAAGGCAACGAACGGCTGATCGGCGCGCTGACACGCATCAAATCCTATCTCGACTACGGCGCTTTCACGCCAGTGCAGGTCGGTGCGGCGGCGGCGCTGAATGGGCCGCAGGATTGCATCGATGAAATTCGCGGCGTTTATAAATCGCGCCGTGATGTATTGGTCGAGGCGATGAGCAACGCAGGCTGGGACATCCCTGCGCCGCCCGCGACAATGTTCGCTTGGGCGCCGATCCCAAAAGAATTTGAACAGTTGGGATCGATGGCCTTCTCAAAAATCCTGCTGAAAGAGGCAGGCGTCGCCGTTTCGCCCGGTGTCGGCTTTGGCGAGTATGGCGAAGGCTATTTGCGGCTCGGCCTTGTCGAAAACGAACAGCGCATCCGTCAGGCCGCCCGCGGCGTCAAGCGGGTGATGGCCAAGGCGGGTGAACTGATCGCAGAATTCGGTGCCAACGCCGCCTGATCCAACCGGCGCCGCCACCGACAACGGCGCGCCGGCCAATGGACACCGCAGTAATTTTCCCGCATGTACGGGGCAACTTAATCGAACCGGGATATCGCTCATGACCACCCCCCTTCGCATCGGCATCGCCGGCCTTGGCACCGTCGGTGGCGGCGTTGTCAAAATCCTGTCAAAACACGCTGATTTGCTGGCGAACCGCGCTGGGAGCGGCTTTGAGATCACTACAATTTCCGCACGAACACGAAATAAGAACCGCGATTTCGACACCAGCGCCTACGCGTGGGAGGATGACCCCATCGCCCTGGCGCGCCGCGGCGACGTAGACATCCTAATCGAAGCGATGGGCGGGGAAGACGGCCCAGCCAAGGTCGCGGTCGAAACCGCGCTGGCCGCAGGTAAGCACGTGATCACCGCGAACAAGGCTATGTTGGCCCATCACGGTCAGTCGATGGCCGAATTGGCCGAGGCGAACGGTGCCTGCCTTCGCTACGAAGCTGCTGTCGCAGGCGGCATCCCGTGTGTGAAGGCTCTGGGCGAAGGTTTAGCCGGAAACAGCATGACCCGCGTCATGGGCGTTTTCAACGGCACCTGCAATTACATCCTGACCACGATGGAGAAAACGGGTGCGGATTATGCTGACGTCCTGCATGACGCTCAGCAACTCGGCTATGCTGAGGCGGACCCCAGCTTTGACGTGGGCGGAATTGATGCGGCGCATAAGCTGGCGCTGATGGCCTCGCTGGCCTTTGGAACGCGGGTGGACTTTGCAGGCGTCAAAACCGAAGGCATCGACAGGGTCAGCCTGGAAGACATCACCTACGCCGCAGAAATGGGTTATCGCGTCAAACTGCTCGGCTTGGCGCGCATGCACGAACACGGGCTGGAACAGCGAATGCAGCCCTGTCTTGTGCCCGCAACATCATCGATCGGCGCGCTGGACGGCGTCACCAATATGGTTGTGTGCGAGGGCGACTTTGTCGGACAGACCGTCTTCACTGGACCAGGCGCTGGCGAAGGGCCTACAGCATCGGCCATCGTCGCCGACATAGTCGACATAGCCCGAGGTGTGCGCACACCAGCATTCGGCGTTCCAGCGGCTGACCTTGTGCCCGCCCAGCGGGCCGCCAGCCTGACACCGGCGGCATATTACCTGCGTCTGGCGCTTGCCGATCAACCGGGTGTTCTGGCGCAAGTTGCTGACGCCTTGGGTCAAAGCGGCGTGTCCATCGCCACCATGAACCAGCGGGTTAACGGCGGACCCGGCGCAACAGTTCTGATCGTCACGCATGAAACAACGCGCGATGCGTTGGATCAGGCGCTTGCAGCGTTTGAGGCCAGCAACAACTGCCTCGCCCCGCCAGTGTCGCTTAGGATCGAGAGCGTCTGACCAAAAAGATGAAGGGAAGGGTCACGAAGTACATTGTGATCCCATAGACCCCCGAAGGCATCGCCAGTGCAGGAATGCCCTCGGCGACCCCTGCGATCAGACCTCCAACCGTAATGCCCAGCGTCGCGTTCTGCACGCCAGCTTCCAACGAAATTGCAACGCTGTCCGCGTGATTGAGGCTGGCGGCTTTCGCCAGCACAAAAACGATGACCAGCATGATCACGTTCAACGCCACCAACACTGGGCCAACCACGTTGATATTTGCAGCGAAAATGTCCCAATTCGAAGCCAGCGCGCCGATGACGATAATGACGAACAACCCCGTCGCCACCATTGCGGCGCCAGATTCGATCTTGTCCGCAAAGCCCGGCGCGAAATGGCGAACCGCGACGCCGATCGCAACTGGCACGGCGGTGATTACGAACATCGCGACACCCAGTGACGTTACATCCACCTCTGGTGCGGCGACCCCCATGAAGTAATCGGCGTTCCAAGCGACCAGAAAAGGCACCGTCACAACGGCGACCAAGCTGAAAACAGCGGTCAGCGTAATCGACAACGCCAGGGTGCCGCCAGACAATCGGGTCAGGATGTTCGATATCACACCGCCTGGGCAAAAAGACAGGATCATTACGCCCAGCGCCAGTTCAGGCGGAAGAGGAAAGATTATCAGCAGGACGAATGCGATCACCGGCAGCAATACGATCTGCGCAACCGCGCCAACCGAAAACCCAAGGGGTGTTTTCGCCACGCGCGTAAATCCGCAATCGTCAGTCTGACACCCAGCGAGAACATGATGAAAGCCAGAGAAAGTGGCAGTACGACTTCTAGCAGAACGCCCATCTGAGTCTCTCCCCTTTGAATTTGATGGCAGGTGTTTTTTAGTCTTTCATCACTTTGCGCAAGAAAATTCACATCGCGCCGCTTGCAGGCGCGATATGCCTTGCATAGAAGCGCGTTGACTAAAGAGGAGGGATCACGCGGCTATACCCGGCCCAATGCCTGATCCATTGAAGGAGGCGACCCATGGCCAATGCAACCAAATCGGACTTCGCAGACAGAATGTTGTCGCTGGGTCTGGCCCGCGTGTCCGAGGCCGCGGCGATCGCCTCAGCCAAGCTGATCGGTTCCGGCGACGAGAAGGCGGCTGATCAGGCCGCCGTGAACGCAATGCGCGAACAGCTGAACATGCTGGACATCGCCGGCGTGGTCGTCATCGGCGAAGGGGAACGCGACGAAGCCCCCATGCTGTATATCGGTGAGGAAGTTGGCAATGGTTCCGGCGTCGAGGTCGACATCGCGCTTGACCCGCTGGAAGGCACGACGCTCACCGCAAAGGACATGCCCAACGCCCTTACAGTCATCGCGATGGGCCCCCGCGGATCAATGCTGCACGCGCCAGATGTCTACATGGACAAGCTTGCGATTGGCCCAGGATATGAATCGGGTCTGGTGGACCTGGACATGTCGCCAGCCGAACGGGTTAAGGCATTCGCCGCCGCGAAGGGCTGCGCGCCAAGCGATGTGAAAGTCTGCGTTCTGGAACGGTCTCGCCATAAAGACCTGGTTGACGAACTGCGCGGCGTTGGCGCCGCACTGCGTCTGATCACTGACGGCGACGTGGCTGGCGTGATCCACTGTGCGGAACCAGAAAAGACCGGCATCGACATGTATATGGGGTCGGGTGGCGCGCCAGAGGGCGTCTTGGCTGCGGCGGCGCTGAAATGCATGGGTGGTCAGATCCAGGGCCGCTTGATGTTCCGCAACGACGATGAACGCGGCCGCGCGGCCAAGGCCGGCATCACCGACCTGAACCGCAAATACAGCCGTGAGGATATGGTCACATCCGATGTTGTTTTCGCCGCGACCGGCGTCACGGACGGATCGATCCTGTCCGGCGTCAAACGGATCGGCGGGTTCCTGGAAACCGAAACCATTCTGATGCGGTCCCGAACAGGGTCCGTCCGGCGGATGACCTACCGCACGCAGGATCACTAACACTCGACCAACGCTGCAAATTGCTGTAGCGCTCATTAAATGGTGAGACGGGTTGGTTTTGGCGACGATGGTGATGATCATCGCCGGCAAGGATCACGCGGTGAGACTTCGGCGCAAGCGGATGCTGAAAGCGGGGCAGCGCCGCCTCGTCCTTTCGTCAAAGTCTTCCTGACCATATGGATCGTCGTATGGACCATCGGCATGGGCTTTGCCGCACGTGGACTGCTTGGCGATGCAGATGGTTCGAGCCAGTTATTCTTGACCATATGGCTGATTTTTGCGTCGATCGCCTGGATTGCAGCATTTAGGGCCTTGCGGCGGGTGATGAAGGGAT
>CBFHXH010000115.1:0-11927 GCA_965659735.1 uncultured Pikeienuella sp. | reverse complement strand
TTCCTGATCGGAGAACACATCATCCCAGGCTGGCATCTTCCGAAAACCGTCCGTTACGCGCCGATAGACGTATTCTGGCTTGTACTTTGCTGGCTTAAGTTTCGGCGCCTTTCCGGGATAGGCTTTGGCCCCATGACAATGTCGGCACTGGTCGGCCCAGATTTGGCCGCCTGTGTCGATATTGCCAGCGTCGGACAAGAAGACTTTTGTAAATGGTTCGGGGGGCACCGACTGGCCTGGAACGGTCTTGGGTGCTTCGGTTTTGGTCAGCGCTGCAGTCTGCGTAGCGTCACCTGACTGTAGCACATGAAGGAACGCCATTACTTTCAGGATCACATCCTGATCCAATTGCCGCCCAAAGGCGCGCATCGACTTCTTTCCGCCGCCATAGATAATCTCGAAACGGCCAATATCGGTATCGGTGCGGGCGTAGTCCCATTCGTCATCGTTCAGCGCAGGCCCAACCTTGCCAGCACCGTCGGCGGCGTGACAGGCGGCGCAGCGTTTCTGGTAAGCCTTTGCGCCCTCCTCTATCGCCGCCGCATCGCCCGCGTAGACGTTTTCACCATCCCGCTGAAACGCGGTCACCGCTGGAGTAATCTCCTGCTTCTTGCGATACTTCAAAACCAGTGGTTCATCGTTCTTCGCATTCAAAAATTCGACGTCCGCATGGGCTGCGCCGACCATGACAAAAGATAACGCCATAATAGTGATCAGGTACTTCATCCAAGCCTCCCTTGTCGCGTTTCGGGCATTCTGCCAACTTACGGGACACAAGCAACGGGTTTGTTGACCCATCCTAAGGTCAGCTATAATGGACTGGCACTTTCAAAAGGGCGCTCTAATTCAGCCTGAAACGCATGGAGAGAGCCATGAAGAGAACCATTGCGGCGGTTTTGTTCGTCGCGGGCGGCGTCTTCGGACCCCAAGTCGCGCAGGCTGAGCCTGTCGATCTGGAACTCCTATTGGCCGTCGACGCTTCGGGCAGTGTGAACGCACAAGAACTAGCCCTTCAGGTCAGCGGCATCGCTTCTGCGTTTCGCGATCCTGAAGTTCATGAGGCGATCGCGTCAGGCCCGTTGCAGCGCATCGCGGTCGCGATGATGATCTGGGGTGAGGCGCGCTCATACAAGCCGGTTAGTCGTTGGATGTTGATCGACGGGCCAACTGCGGCGCAGGCCTTCGCCGATTTAGCCATCAAACAGATTGCGCGCCGGACTGCTTCAGTAGGCAAATCAGGCACCGGGATTGGCGCGGCGATCGGCAAAGGCCTGATCGAACTTCGTCGCAATGAGTTTGACGGGACGCGTCAGGCGATCGACGTGTCCGGCGATGGGCATGAGACGCCTTTGATGTTTGGCGAAGCCATGGCCTTGCCGGAAGCACATCGTCGCGCGGCTCGCGCCGAAGTGGTGATTAACGGATTGGCGATTCTCTCAGAAGATCCAAATCTTGATATCTACTATCGGTCTCGCGTGGCGTTGGGTTCGGGCAGTTTTGTTCTGGCGGCGGCTGACTTCGACGATTTCGGGCGAGCAATGAAACTCAAACTTCTCCGCGAGATCCGCCAACTCGTCGGGTCGCTCACCCCAGAAAACATGGCGCCGCTTTAGCTGTCCAACTCCAGGCCGAACCGTTTGCTCAGACCCGCGCGTCTGGCGAGCCACCAAAGAGCAAAAGGCGCGCTTGCGCTGATCAAAAGCGTCCAGATCGGCTGGCCTGCGCCAAGATGCCCAACCAGCGCAAAGACTATACAAAACGGAACAACGCCACAGAACGCTGCAAGCGAAAAGAGGGTCAGCGACATGCGACTGACGCCGGCGACGACAGAAGCAACCTCAGGCAGCACCGGTGCCCACCGTGAAAGCGTTACAATCCACCCGCCATGCCGCCTGAAAATCCTTTCCCCGTTTTCGATTGACTGGCCAAGGAAACGGACTGCGACGGGGCGGCCAAGAACGCGGCCGAAGGTGTATCCCGCGATGGCCGCGAGCATCGTTCCAACAATGCCAATCGCAGCGCCGATCACGGGCCCATAAACGATTCCCAGCGCGGCCAGGATCGATGTTGTCGGTACGGGAATGAAGATATCCGCGACCAGCAGGCCGATTGCGATGGCCCAGAAAACGGTGCGATCAACCGACGCCTGCCCTGTTTCCGCTTCAATCCAAAGAAGGTTGGCTATGGATTCGCCCCAGATCAGGAACGGGCCGACGACCAGAAGCGCCAAAATCAAGGGGACAAGCCAAAATCGGGACATGAGCCAGACCAAATGCGCCATTGCCGCGTCTGTCAACATGGCCGCTTTGCTAAACGGCGGGCCGGTTGACCTTACCCAAAGTCGCCGACAGATTTTCTTGACCTAGGGTAATTTCACGTTGAACGTTGGTGGCACAAAATAAGGGTCGCTCTGCGACTCGTCAACAAGGGAGGACTCTCAATGCTAAAAACACTGTCCCGAGTAACCGCCGGGGCCGCCATCGCGCTATCGATGGGGTCAGGCGCATTCGCCGCCGCGCATGGCGGCGTTAAGGTCAATTTGGAACCCGCAGTATCAGGCGTAAACTCTCCGCTGGCCATGATTCAGCCCGAGGGTGACAGCCGGATGTTCGTCGCCGAACAATGGGGCCGCGTGATGATTGTAGAGGATGGTCAGTTGAACGGCACACCGTTCCTGGATATCCGCAGCCTCATCATCGACCGGCACCCAGACTTCGATGAACGCGGCCTTCTTGGCCTCGCTTTCCATCCTGATTTCGCTGAAAATGGAAAGTTCTACGTTTCATATTCAGGGCCGCTGGATTTCCAGGGTGATCTTGGCCAAATGCTGTGGTATAGCCACTCGAACATTGTGTCCGAGTTCACTGTGTCCGCGGATGATCCAAACGTCGCCAACAGAAAGTCTGAGCGCATCCTCAGTTCAACACCTTGGCCGCAGTTCAACCACAACGGCCACTGGATCGGGTTTGGACCGGATGGGATGCTCTATGTCTCGATGGGCGATGGTGGGTACGCCAACGACTGGGGCATTGGTCATAATCCCGTCACCGGCAACGGCCAAGACATGACGACCCCGCTTGGCAAGATGCTGCGCATCGACCCGGAAACCGGCGGCGCGCCTGCTGACAATCCATTCGTTGACAATGAGGACGTCGACCCCCGCATCTGGGCTAGCGGTCTGCGCAACCCATGGCGTTGTTCTTTCGACATCGCCGGCGACAATGCACTGTACTGTGCGGATGTTCAGCAAAACTCATATGAGGAAGTGAACCTCATGCAAGCTGGCGCCAACTACGGCTGGCGCGTGATGGAGGCTGACAAGTGCTTCAATTTCCTTGAGCCGGACAACCACCCGGCTTCTTGCGAAAGTGAAGGCATGACAATGCCGATCATGACCTACAACAACTGTACCGCGAAACCGGATGGGTGTGACGGCATCTCAGTCACGGGCGGCTATGTCTATCGCGGCGCGCATTCAGCCTGGGACGGCGCTTACATTTACGGCGACTGGTCCAAGCAGTTCGCCACGATGGACGGCCAGATTATGGTTGGGGTTCCAAACGAATCTGGCGGTTGGGATCGCAAGATGGCTGAAGTCGCCAACATGGACGGCCCGACGCCGTACATTCTGGCCTTTGCGCAAGACAATGACGGCGAAGTCTACGCCCTGACGTCGGTCACGACCGGACCGGTGGGCAGCCAGGACACGATCTACAAGGTCACGCCGGCTGAATAAGTCTGTGAATGGCGGGGCCCTGCCTGGGCCCCGCTGCTTCGTCAAACTGGCATACGCCGGGCGCGACGAACGATGAACCCAGCGACGATCAACGCGATGACAAGGATCATTATGCCCATGCCTTCACGCGCCGTTTCAGTTTCCCACCAGACATCCTGCATCCACCATTCAGATGTCGAGGGCCAGAAGTAGAAAAGACCGACAAGCGCTGCGGCGCATGTCAGGGCGTACAGGCCATAGACAATGGGTATCGCATAAAGCGCGGCACGCCACGCGGCGATACCGCACCATATTGCGCCGATCCCGTAAACAACGATCCAGAACAGGCCGTCGGGGTCATTCAATTGAACGGCGGCGAACAGCAATAACAAGGCGGCGAGAATTCCGTTGGCGATGCGCATCTTCCCTCACTCCGTTTTTGAGACGACCGGCATTTTTCCGTGCGGCGCGGTCGGACACCTAATGGTATTGGACGGAAGGTGCGGATGTGCAAGCCTAGAATGCGCTGTGGGAGATGCCCTGCTATGACGGACACATTGACGTTAGAGACCGAAAAAACCGGGCAAAGCGAACTGATCTGGCAGAGATTTTCAGTGCCCTACGAATTCCCCGTGGTGTTTTCTGAAAATCTATTCGCTCCTGAAAATCGCCTGGTTGCAGATACGCTTAGCTGGAAAGAACCGGATAAACGCCATCGCTGTCTGGTATTCATTGATGGCGGCATCGCTGAGGCGCGACCGGCGTTGGTGGATGAAATTGCCAACTACGCCCGCGCGCACGACGGTCGGATGGAGCTGGTTTGTGACCCCGTCATCGTTGCAGGCGGAGAGCGCATAAAAACCGAGTTGACGCATCTTGAAACCATTCAGGACCTGATTCACGAGACCCGTATTGACCGGCACTCATATGTAATCGCCATCGGCGGCGGTGCGATGCTTGACGCCGTCGGGCTCGCCGCGGCCACCGCTCACCGAGGTGTGCGGCTGGTCCGCCTGCCGACGACCGTTCTAAGTCAGAATGACAGTGGCGTTGGCGTCAAGAATGCAGTGAACCTGAAAGGGGTGAAGAACTATACAGGCACCTTTGCTCCGCCTTTCGCCGTGCTGAACGATTATGACTTCATAAGGGCTTTACCAAGACGGGAGCGGATTTCGGGCATTGCAGAAGCTGTAAAGGTCGCCCTGATCCGCGATGGTGCTTTCTTTGAATGGCTGGAAGCGAACGTCGACAAACTCGCAACTTTTGACAAAGCAGCTGAACGGCACATGATCCAGCGTTGCGCACTGTTGCATATGCGCCAGATTGGATTAGGTGGCGATCCCTTCGAAATGGGATCCGCGCGGCCGCTGGACTATGGTCATTGGTCAGCGCACAAATTGGAGGCGCTAACCCGCCACCATGTGAAGCACGGGGAAGCCGTTGCCATCGGAATTGCCCTGGATGCGCGTTATTCGGTACTGAGCGGGTTATTGAAAGCAGATCAGGGAGAGCGTGTCACAACCCTTCTTGAGCATCTTGGCTTTCGCATTTTCCATCCCAGCCTGAAACGGAAAGACGCTGCGGGGCGGCTGGAGATCATGAAAGGCCTGGCCGATTTCCGCGAGCATCTTGGCGGGGAATTGACGATAACAATGCTTGAAGCTCTGGGTGTTGGCGTCGAGGTGCATGAAATAGATGAAGCCCTCATGATCCAAGCAATCGACTGGCTTCAAGGCCGCGAGGGAACTTGAAGTGCAGCTTCCAAACGGCCTTGGCAAGCTGACATATTGCCTGAACATTCACCCAACCCAAAGTTGGGCTGAAGTGCAAACAGCTTTGTCCGGGCCTGTCGCATCAGTCAAAGCACAATTGTCGCCTAATGCACCTTTTGGCGTTGGACTTCGTTTCTCGGCGGAAACAACAGACGAATTGGCTGCGTCGAACCAACGCGCTGAACTAGCCTCATTGACTGGGAGGGGCGGCCTCGATCCATTCACGATGAATGGCTTCCCCTACGGCCCTTTCCACGGAACACGCGTGAAAGAGCAAGTCTACTTGCCCGATTGGCGCGTGGAAGAACGGGTCAGCTATACCAACGCGCTCGCCGATCTTTTGACTGAGCTTAACCCCGACGGTGCTTTCATCAGCCTTTCCACCGTGCCTTGCGCTTTTCGATCAAATGGTATTGGCGCTGAAAAAGAGATGGCCCACAACCTGATCCGTTCAGCCGCCCATATGGTCGAGCTCGAACGTCGAACTGGCCGTCACATCGCTATCGCGATCGAGCCAGAGCCTTGCTGTTTTCTTGAAACTATCGAAGAAACGGTCGCCTACTTTCAGCACAATCTCTACGACGTCGGCGCTGCGGCGCAATTAGCGTCTCTGACGGGGCTGACGAGCGCCCAAGCAGATGTGGCGCTGCGCCGTCACTTGGGTCTTTGCTATGATGTCTGCCATGCGGCCGTAGAATACGAAGATCCGACAGGCAGCATCGCGATGTTAAGAGATGCAGGCATCCCGGTGCACAAGCTGCAACTTTCCTCAGCGCTTCGCGTAGCAGAAGGAAATGACGCTGCGCGCGCGGCGCTAACCGGCTTTGCCGAACCGACTTATTTGCATCAGCTGATAGCGCGAGAAAGTTCAGGCGAACTCACCCGATTTACGGACTTGCCAGAGGCGCTGGCCGAGGGCGGCGCGGCAGATGGCTCAGAGTGGCGAGTGCATTTCCATGTACCTGTCTTTCTCGAAATGCTTCCTGAATTCGACACGACGCAGGCTTTTCTGCGTGAAATCCTTGCGATACACCGCGCTTCGCCGATTTCTCAACATCTGGAAGTCGAGACATATACTTGGGATGTTCTGCCAACCGATCTTGTGGCTGGTTCAGTCGATGAAGCTGTGACGCGAGAGTTGACCTGGGTTCTGCAGGAGCTGGGCTTATGAAGCTGAATACGGCGCTGCGGCTTGGACGCGTCTCGAACCTGCCAACCGTCTGGACCAATGCGTTGGCGGGGGTTGTGCTCGCCTCGGATGGTGCGCCTTCATTATGGCTGGTAATCGTCATCGGTGCCGCCCTTACTCTGTTCTATGAAGGTGGCATGTGGTTGAATGACGCCTTCGACGCTGAGATCGACACAGTTGAGAGGGCCGACAGGCCCATCCCGAACGGAGAGGTCTCGCGAGGGGCTGTCTTTGTAGGTGGATGGGCTTTGCTAGCGGCGGGCGTTCTTATCTCGTTGCTTGTCAGCCCAGCCGCTGGTTTTGTCGGACTGCTGCTCACTATCGCAATCACGCTCTATGACTGGCTGCACAAGAAAACCGCTTTCAGCCCTATGATCATGGGCGCGACGCGCTTTCTATCTTATGGGCTGGCTGCGGTGGCGACGGCTAGCTTCTCAGGTCCTGCGCTCTGGGGGGCGCTGGGTCTTTTTGCTTATATCATCGGCCTGACCTACGCCGCCAAGCAGGAGGCGTATGACGAGATCGGCGCCGCGTGGCCGTTGGCTGTGCTTGCGGTCCCGTTGCTTTGGGCGCTGGCGATGGCTTGGTCTGACTGGTTGGCTTTGCCGTTCTGGTTCGCATTCGCCGGGGTGGTCGGCTATGCAGTGCGGCGGTTGTTCCGTCGACAGAAGGGCGATGTGCCGATCGCCGTCGTCACGATGATCGCTGGCGTATCGCTATATGATGCTGTGCTGATCGCTGGCACGGGCGCATTCTGGCTGGCTTGCGTTGCGGCCCTTGGATTCTTGCTGACGTTGATGCTGCAAAAGATTGCCTCTGGAACCTGACTGCTATTCGCAAGATCCATAAGCCATGACAGGGCCTTTTCCGGTGAAGACGCGTTGACTGAAGCGCCTGTCTGGGGCGATGCGGACCCAATCTTGAGAGTCTGGTCTGCGATAGACAATACCACTGTGCGTGACACTGCCGGTTGGCCATGCCTCGCCATTCTCAAAGGTGATTTTGGTTTCTTCAGCAACGAAGTGTACGGTCGGCAACTCGGTTCTGCCAGCGCATTCGACGTGCACATTCTTGCAGAAAACAGGCAACGCAGGAACGCAGCGAAGGTTATCCGCGGCCGCTGACTGGGCCAGCAGGATCACTGCGACAAGGCCCGTCATTCGAAGACGTGGGTAAGCATCAGATCTTTGAAATCCGTCGCATCGACGGCCCCGCCGGGCAATAGTCCGCCTTCCGAAGAGATCACCAACGGACCAGCATTCGGATCGTCTGTCACCCGACCGTGTGTGCCCTTTACCAGATGCGTATCACGGGGCGAAATCACGTCCAACAGATTGCGAAACCCCAGCTTTCGCTTCGCGACAATCCAAGCGGCCTTCAATTTTGGCGCGGTAAGCGCGGGGTCGAAAAACAGTTCTACCGGATCATAACCGGGCTTTCGGTGGATATCGACGGTCCGGGCGAAATCCGGCGCGACTTTATCGTCCAGCCAGTAATAGTAGCTGAACCAGCGGTCTGCTTTGGCAACGGCAACCAGTTCTCCAGATCGTTCATGATCTAGCCCGTTTGCGGCCTTACCGTCGGCGTCCCAAACAAATTCGACGCCGTCCAACCCTTCGATCAATTTGCGAACCTCACCCGTGCGGTCCGGGTCGTTGATGTAGATATGCGCAATCTGGTGGTCGGACATCGCAAAGGCCGTCGAGGCGCCTGCATCGAGGATTTCTCTGCCGAATTCCTCGGGTCGTACGCGGATCATCCCGGCCTTGCGCAACGCGCGGTTGATGTGGATTGCATCTGTGGCTGGCGTGATCCCGTATTCCGAGACCACCATCACCCTCTGGCCGGTGGCGTCCGCGTGGTCGATCAGGCGACCACAAAGGGCGTCAATGTCTCGAAGATCCTTTTGCAAATCTGGGTGGGATGTATCAGGCCCCAACCTTTGCAGATTGTAGTCAAGATGCGGCAGATAGGTCAGACTGAGCGTCGGATTGCGCGTCTCCGATACATGGATTGTCGCGCCCGTAATCCACTCGGAAGACGATATATTCGCCATCGGTCCCCAAAAGGTAAAAAGCGGAAACTGCCCAAACCTTTTGTCCAATTCATCGTGCAGTTCCGCTGGCTGGGCGTAGTGGTCAGGGATTTTACGCCCATCCGCCGGGTACATCGGCCGCGGCGTCGCCGTCCAGTCCGCACTGGCGTACATATTGTACCACCAGAACATTTTTGAGCAGGTAAAGTTCGGGTCGCGAGCCTTTCCAGCCTCCCACACCTTTTCTCCCGCCACAAGATTATTCGGCTGACGCCATAGTAAAACCTCTTTGAGATCGCGGAAGAACCAGCCATTGGCGACGGCGCCGTGGCCTGATGGCGGCAGGCCCGTAAGCAGAGTCGACTGCGCTGTGCAGGTGACTGCTGGTGTGACTGTGTTGAGCGGACGTAATCCCCCCCGTTTCGCCAATGCGCTTAGCTGGGGCGTGTGAGGACCAACCAGATCTGGCGTCAGGCCGACCACAAGGATCACCAAGGTTCTTTGCATGCATTCCTCCCATCGATCCTATTCATGCAACCCGCCACGGTCAATCAGTGCAAGCCCGACGCAAGGAAATGCTGGCGTGTCAATCGTCAGTAGATAGAGTTGACTTTATAGGAGGATAGGCAATGACGACAACACCCGCCGAAGTTCTGCGCGATATGCTGTTCGCCCGTGTCGATGATCAGGCTGTTTGGTTAAGCAAACAGCTTTCATTGCTCAGCGCCGGCGCGACAGAACGGGATCTCCACATATTTCTCGGTTTCGCGCCGCGCAGGCTTGGCAAAGTGGATCTCGCCCCGACGGAGTCTGAGCGCGTAGCCTGTGAGATGGCGCATCACGGCTGGAACCCCGGCGGGTGGAGCGTGGACGGCGCGGCGCGCGTTCTGGGTTTGCTGACCTTCGCTTGCGACCGGCCGTTTGCCGATACTTTCAAGGATCTACGCCGGACATCAGATTTGGCAGAACTGATTGCGCTGTATCGCGGGCTGCCGCTTTACCCCGATCCCGAAAGCCTGTTTTTCGAAGTCGGCGAAGGGCTGCGATCGAACCTTAAACCGGTGTTCGAAGCGATCGCACACGACAATCCTTATCCTCGCGACCATTTCGACGATCACCGATGGAACCACATGGTGTTGAAGGCGCTGTTTGTAGACAGCCAGCTCGCGCCAATCCTGGGGCTTCGTCAGCGAGCGAACCCCGAACTTGCGCGCATTCTTATCGATTACGCGCAGGAAAGGTGGGCCGCAGGGCGGCCTGTAACGCCGGAATTGTGGATCCCCGTCCGGCCTTTCATCGAAGCCCCCGACATTGCGCCATTGCTGGAAGCCGCCATCGCGGAAGGCAAACTCACAGAGGAAGAGTTGATATGATGTTCATCGACCCCCACGCGCACATGATCTCGCGCACCACTGATGATTACGAGGCGATGGCCGCAGCAGGTGTCGTGGCCCTGATCGAACCGGCGTTTTGGGTTGGGCAACCTCGCACTTTCGTCGGCACCTACGTCGATTACCTATCCTCCATCGTTGGGTGGGAACGTTTTCGCGCAAGCCAGTTCGGGATTCGCCATTACTGTACAGTCGGACTTAACTCAAAAGAGGCGAATAACGAGGAACTGGCTGAGGGCGTTATGGAATGGCTTCCCCGTTTTGCGCTTAAAGAGGGCGTCGTCGCGATTGGAGAGATCGGGTATGACGAACAAACCCCGCTAGAGGACAAATATTTTCGCCTTCAGCTGGAACTGTCGAAAGAACTTAATCTGCCGGTGATGGTCCATACCCCCCACCGCGACAAGAAACGCGGCACATCACGATCCATGGACGTATGTGATGAGATGGGCGTCGATCCCTCGATGGTAGTGATCGACCATAACAATGAGGAAACGGTAGCTGAGACGTTGCAGCGTGGCTTCTGGGCCGGTTTCTCAATCTATCCATCCACCAAGATGGGCAACGCTAGGATGGTTGAGATTCTGAAACAATACGGGTCAGAGCGCATAATAGTTGACAGCGCCTGTGACTGGGGCATCTCTGACCCGCTTGGTGTCGCCAAGACGGCGCAACTGGCGCTGGACAGTGGAATTTCGCCAGAGACTGTCAGGAAGGTCTGTTATCAAAATGCTTTAGACGCCTATGGCCAATCCGGCCAGATGAAGGAAGAAGATTGGCTCAACCCTCCTCCGATCGATCAACGCACATTGTTCGAAGGCAACTCCATATTACGTGGAGGGCGTGAGCCTTTGATTGAAGAGCCCGGTGCCGCCCGTGCGACGAACATCCTTATCGAGTGATCGCGTCCGGCCTCGATATGATCCCGGCATGGGTAGGTGGCGTACTAACACCGGTCTAAAAGCTGCAGGCTCATCAGTTTGGCCTGCGCCACAAGGCAGTTTCAGTTTTCGTCAACTGTGGGAAAGCGACACTGCTGCAGCAAACGACACTTAGCGAATACCACACCCCTGGCCTTTGGGCGAGCCCCTGCTGCACGCTTCCCTTCTAGGATGAGGGTCCCGCAGACTGTGCTGAACGCCGCCTCAACGATGAGCTTAATCTGACAAGCCAAACCCCTAAGTTTTGCGGGCACATTCACTAACGTGCCGATGTTGGTGGCGGGTTAATTGAGGATGAGGAGGTCGACATTTTCACAGTCGAGCTGGCCAACAAAATGCCATCATCCCGAACCCAAATGAAGTTATGGATACACGTTGGGTGTCTATTGAATGCTTTTCTGATTATTGTAGAAAATAGCTCTAAATATACACCTTGGCTCAAAATTTATCTCACACAACACCACGAAGTAATCCACCTTAGATAGGATAAAATACAAATTCTCAATATGCGTCAATGCGCATTTATTATAATCTTGGCTAAATTATCTGTAACAAAATAGTCATCGAGCGCGCAGAATGGATTGCAATTCAATGCTTGAATCGAAGCGCTATAAATCATTAGGGTGCCTTTTTCGGGACATGGAACAGTTATCCGAATACGCGGTCAGGTGTCCGAAAAGTCCGGAAAGCTGAAATAGGGAAGGGAAGTGGCTTGACCCCCAATTTCTAGGCGAAACACTGAGCATCATAATCCGCGTGTCGGGGGGGCAAGCCCCCCTCCGCAACCAACAAAACATCTAGGGTTCGGTAAACCCGCCAAGTTTACTTCATCGAGTTGATCCCAAAGATGTTCCCCTCAGTGTCCCGGCACAGCGCAACCCAGC
>CBFHXH010000114.1:0-12131 GCA_965659735.1 uncultured Pikeienuella sp. | reverse complement strand
AGCGCTCTCCAGCCAGATCGTCGCAGGCGAAGCGGCGGCGCGTGATCGCCTCGCCGCCTTTGTCGACGGGGCCGCGGCCCGGTATGGCGACGACCGCGATCAGATGGGCCTTAAGGACGCGACATCGGGCCTGTCCGACTATCTCGCAGCGGGTGAGATTTCGCCGCGCACGGTGTATTGGGCCTTGCTGACAGGCGGCGACACCGCCGGACACGAAGCAGCGCGCAAACAGGTTGTCTGGCGCGATTTCGCCCATCATCTTCTGTTCCACGACCCGGCGATGGAACATCGCTGCTGGCGCCAGGAATGGGAAGATTTCGACTGGCGCGACGAAAACGAAGCCGCCGCCAAATGGAAAGCTGGACGCACGGGCGTTGCGATCGTCGACGCCGCGATGCGCGAATTGTGGGTCACAGGCCGCATGCACAACCGCGCCCGCATGATCGTCGCCAGCCTGCTGACAAAGAACCTGCTGGTAAATTGGCGCGTGGGCGAGGCCTGGTTTCGCCATACGCTGATCGATTGGGATCCCGCGAACAACGCCATGGGCTGGCAATGGGTCGCAGGCTGCGGCCCCGACGCGGCGCCCTTCTTCCGGGTCTTCAACCCAGATACGCAGGCCGAAAAATTTGACAAGTCAAAAGCTTACCGCAGTTATTGGCTCAACATCGGCGAAGGTGCCAAGAAATTCAGGGCCACGTGGCCAAAAACCGATGTGACATTAGCCCTAGAATCCCCGCCGCTTATGGTTGATCTTGGCAAGACGCGTAAAGCTGCCCTGACAGCGTGGAATGACATGAAACGTAGACGTGACGAACAAACGCCGATTGAGGAGACCGCGTAAGTGAAGATCGCCATCATTGGGTCCGGCGTCGCCGGCATGGGCGCCGCGTACGCGCTTTCCCACAAATACGACGTGACCCTCTATGAACGTGATGAACGCTTTGGCGGCCACGCGAATACCGCAACCGTCGAAATTGAAGGCGAAGAGATCGCCGTCGATACCGGGTTCATCGTCTACAACGAAGTGAACTATCCCAATCTGACGGCGTTGTTTGCCCATTTGGGCGTTCCAACCAAACAGTCCGACATGTCATTCGGGTTTTCGATGAAGGGTGGTCAGTTCGAATACGCCTGCGATAACCTCGACAAGATCTTCGCCCAGCGTCTGAACGCGTTGAAACCGTCCTTCTGGAGCGCCTTCCGCGATGTGATGCGCTTTATCAAGATCGCGCCAGCGCAGCTACATTCAGGCGAGATAGGCGATATCAGCCTCGGTGACTGGCTGAAGCGCGAAGGGTTTGGCGAGTTGTTCCGAGACGGTTTCATCCTGCCTATGGGCGGCGCGATCTGGTCGACGCCCACGGACCAGATCACGGACTTTCCCGCAAAGAACCTTCTGACATTCTTTGACAACCATGACCTCTACACCGGTCTTTCGGCGGCCATTCAGTGGCGCACAGTCGATGGCGGCAGCACCGCCTATGTCAGTCGCATCATCGACCATCTCGGCGCACGCGCGAAAACCGGCAAAGCTGCCACGTCCGTCCGGCGCCTGGGCGGCAAGGTTGAGATCACCTTCGCAGATGGCGGCCGCGACGTCGCCGACCATGTCGTCTTCGCCTGCCACGCCCCTGACGCCTGCGCATTGCTGGACGCCAAGGACCCAGAAGAGGCAGAGGTGCTGGGCGCCTTCCGCACCACGCAGAACACGGCGATCCTGCACCGCGACCCCAGCCTGATGCCGAAACGCAAAAAGGTCTGGTCAAGCTGGTCGATGATCACCGATGACATATGCAAGTCAAAGGACCTGGCGGATGAGCCTGTATCCCTGACCTACTGGATGAACCGCCTGCAGACACTGCCGACCAAGCACAACATCTTCGTCACGCTGAACGCACAGCGCCGGCCTGACCCCGCGCTGACGCTTGCAGAATATTCATATGCTCACCCCGGCTATGACAGCCGCACATTCAAGGCGCAGGCGCGGCTGGACGACATTCAGGGCAGCGGCGGCGTCTGGTATGCAGGCGCTTGGACCGGCTGGGGGTTCCATGAAGACGGTCTGAAAGCCGGCCTAAGAGTGGCGGAAGCGTTGGGTGCCCGCCCCGAATGGGCTGCCGATCTGCGCGCGCCATTGGTGACCTTCGAACAGAAGATCGCCGCTGAGTGAGCGACAACGCCCCATATCAAGCGGCCTACGAAGGCCCGTTCGACCATCGCCTTTATGTGGGCGACGTGATGCACATGCGGCTGAAACCCTTTGGCCACAAATTCGTCTATCGGGTTTTCACCGCGCTTTTGAACATCGACCGGCTGGCTGAGGCAAACCGCCGGGTGATGGCAATCAACGGCTTTGGTCTGTTCGGCTTTCACGAAAAGGACCACGGCCCCCGCGATGGAACGCCGCTGAGACCGTGGGTCGAGGCGTTGCTGGCTGAGCGCGGCCTCGCAAAGCCTGCGCATATCATGCTGCTCTCCATGCCCCGCTTTCTGGGTTTCGCGTTCAATCCCTTGTCGGTCTACTATTGTTATGACGATGCAGGCGCGCTCGACAGCGTGGTTTACGAGGTGAAGAACACCTTTGGCGACCAGATCCCTTATGTGATCGACGTGACAACGGATGCAGACGGTGCCGCACGGCATGAGCAGTCCAAGAACATGTTCGTCTCACCCTTTATCGAGATGGATCAGACCTACCGCTTCACCATCCGTCCGCCGGATGAAAAGCTGGCGCTGCGCATCAAGCAATCGGACGGCGGCGCGGACACGCTGATCGCGATCCAGACAGGCGCCGCCGCGCCGCTGACGAACGCAAAACTGCTCAGCCTCGCCGCAACACACCCACTTGCTGCGATCAAGGTAGTGGCTGCAATCCACTGGCAGGCGCTGAAACTGTGGCTGAAAGGCGCGAAATTCCATCGCTATCCCGGCGCAGATGAAGCCTTTCGCACATCCAAACATACTGAAATTTCAGCCTCCTCTTGATTTTCCCGCCTGACAGGCTGAGAATCGCGACGGGAGCGAAGAAAAAGGCCGATAGGGCGGCACAGGGGAGTCGTCATGACAGACATGCGTCAGGGATCTAAACCAGAAGTGACACCGCGGTATTTCACTGCGGTCAACGCCATCATCAAGCAGCTCAAGATCGGCTCAATGTCGTTTGCTCTGCCAGACGGTCGACAGTTTCATTCCAAAGGCAAAGAACCCGGCCCGCACGGCGAAATTATCGTGCGCAACAATGATTTGTTCGCCCGCATCCTGCGCGAAGGCGATCTGGGGTTCTGCGAAGCCTACATGGACGGCTGGTTCGACACGCCCGATCTGCAAAGCTTGATGGACGTGATCCTGATCAACAATGACAGCGTCGGGCGCGGATTTCCGGGTCAGGGCCTCATAAAGTACTACGAACGCTTCCGCCACTGGATGAACCGGAACACCAAGGAACAGGCGGCGAAAAACATCTCGTATCATTATGATCTGGGGAATGAATTCTATTCCGCCTGGCTGGACGAGACGATGACCTATTCATCCGCGCTGTATAAGTTGCCGAATGAAAGTCTGGAGCGGGCGCAGAAAAACAAATACGCCTCGATCATCGACCGGATGGGCGCGGGCGAAGGCGACCATGTGCTTGAGGTCGGCTGCGGCTGGGGTGGTTTCGCCGAATATGCAGCAGGCGTGCGCAGAGCAAAGGTCACGGGCATCACCATCTCAAAGGAACAGCACGATTTCGCCAAGGCGCGGATGCAGCGCGAAGGGCTGAACGAAAAGGTCGAAATCGTCATGCGCGACTATCGCGACGAGACCGGCACCTATGATGGCCTCGCCTCGATCGAGATGTTCGAAGCCGTGGGCGAAAAATTCTGGCCCGGTTATTTCGACATGGTCAAAGGCCGCCTGAACCCGGGCGCCACCGCATCGATCCAGATCATCACGATTGCCGACAAACTGTTCCCCTACTACCGCAAGAACGTGGATTTCATTCAGAAATACGTCTTCCCGGGGGGAATGCTTCCTTCGCCCAGCGCGTTGCGCGATCAGACGAAGATGGCCGGGCTGGAATTCACTGGATCAATCGAATTTGGCGAAAGCTATTCCGATACGCTGCGCATCTGGCATCGCGTCTTCAACGAACGCTGGGACGACATCCAAAAACTGGGCTTTGATGATCGGTTCAAGCGGATGTGGGATTTCTACCTGACTTGCTGCGCGTCCTGCTTCAAGGCGGGCACTTGCGACGTCACGCAAATCGCGATCCGACGCCCTGCATAAGTTGCACGGCATATATTGGGCCTTGTCCCTGTCTTTCCGCCCTAGGGTCTGTTCGGGACGACACGGATGACTGGCGGCAAACTTGCGGCAGCGCTGTTTCTGGCTGCTGCGATGGTTGGCACCATCGTCACCTTCATGGATCAGATCGAAACGGCTGAACCTGACATGGTGCTGCCGATCTTCGGCGCCGCTTTCGTTGGGCTTTATGCAGGCTGGGGTCAGCTCGGCCGCAATCTGGGCGGCGGATTTGTGCAATCGGGCATTTTTGGCGTCGGTGCGGGCACCGTTGCGGTGGTGATGTTCGCGTTCCTATACGGTTTGCGCAGCGCCTACCTGACCCATGTGAACCTGCAATTTCCAACCGCAGTCGAAGCGGTCACGCATATGCTGGACGCCGGTCTGAACGTTGTTGTTTCGGCGGTCTTGTCTACACTGACATTGGTTGCGCTGCTGATCGGGTCTTTCGTGGCTGGGATGTTGGCTGAGTTCTTCAACCGTATCTGGCGGTGAGCGTGAGGGCGCAGTACGCCGGCTACGCCGCCCCGGCCCTCCCCCTCGCGGCGCTCTACTTTCCGGTTTTCGTCTATATCGCGCCGTTCTATTCGGAGTTCCGCGATGTCAGCCTGGGCGCGCTTGGTGCGCTGTTCATCATCGTGCGCCTGTTCGACGCCGTGTCCGACCCGGCGATGGGTTGGTTGTCGGATCGGGTCGAAACACGTTGGGGCCGGCGCAAACCGTTCCTCGCCCTATCCGTTCCCCTGATCTGCGTATCGGTCTGGATGCTGATGGCACCGCCCTCAGACGCAGGCTTTGGCCATGTCGCGCTATGGCTGACGCTGTTGACGCTCAGCTGGACGGTGGCGCTGACGCCCTATTTCGCCTGGGGCGCGGAAATGTCAGGCGACTACGCCCAGCGCGCCACCATCACCACGTGGCGAGAGGGCACCAGCCTTGTCGGCACCGTGCTGGCCGTCATCCTGTACAATGTCGCCGCAGGTGCGGAGGAAGGCCTGCGCAACGTCGCGCTGATGGTCGTCATTCTATTCCCAATCGCCACGGGTCTGGCGATGTGGCTGGCGCCTGAACCCACGAACCACTCCAAAACCCGGCTCAACGTCAGCAAGGCGATTGTCGCCATTCTCAGGGATCGCTTGTTTCTGCGCCTCCTCGCCGCCTATTTCGTCAACGGCCTCGCCAACGCTCTGCCAGCGGGGCTGTTCCTCTTCTTTATCGGCGATCTTCTGGGCGCGCCTGACGCTGGATGGCTTCTGTTGGTCTATTTCCTTTGCGCGATCGGCGGCATGCCAATCTGGTCCTGGGCCGCCCGGCGGTTTTCAAAACACCGGACCTGGGGCGGCGCCATGATCTACGCCAGCGTCCTCTTCGCCCCCGCGGTTCTGCTGGGCGAGGGCGATGTGATGTGGTTTACGCTGATCTCCATCGCGACAGGTCTAGCGCTCGGCGCCGATCTTGCGCTGCCGCCTGCAATTCAGGCGGACGTTGTGGACAATGACACCGCAACCAACGGCGAACAGCGCACCGGGGTCTATTTTGCGCTCTGGTCGGTGGCGACGAAGGCGGCGCTGGCGCTCGCAGGCGGATCAGCGCTGATCATCCTCGACCTCTCAGGGTTCGAGGCGAGCGCCGCCAACGATGAAACCGCCCTCTTCACCCTCGCGGCGCTCTATGCGCTTGCGCCTGCTGTCCTGAAACTGATCGCGGTCGCAATCATGTGGAACTTCGCACTGGACGAGGCCGGTCAAAGGGCGCTCCGCTCGCGTATCGAAGAAGAATGAACTGTCTTTGAGTTCACTCAGAGCCGACAAAACCAGATCTTTCGTGCCTTCCGCCACAAGTGTGAACTGCCCCCGGCCACGCCTTTGACGTTTGCGAGCGATTGGCGATCAGACGTCTGAGCCTAAAGGCGGACTGCTCTAATCGACGTTCTCATCCCACCCCATGGCTTTGCGCATGACCCAGAAATAAGCCCGGTTTGGCAAAAGCCCGATAGTGCGCAGGATCATTGCAAACCGCCTTGGAAAGGCAATCTCGAACCCTGGTGCCTTCAGCCCTTCGACAATCCGGTCCGCGGCTTTGTCAGTGCTCATGACAAACGGCATGTCAAAATCATTCACAGCCGTCGCTTCGGTTTCCACAAAGCCAGGGTTGATGACAGAGATCCGGACGCCCAGGTCGATCAGGTCAAAGGCAAGCGCCTCGGCCATCGCGATCAAGGCGGCTTTGGTGGCGGAATAGGCTGAGGCGCGCGGCAGGCCGCGATACCCGGCGACAGAGGCGGTCAGCGCGACATGACCGGATTTGCGCGCGATCATGTGCTTCAGAACCGGGTCGAGGCAGTTGGCTGTGCCCGTCAGGTTCACATCGAAAGTGAACTTCGCCGAAGCGGCGTCAAATTCCTGCGCCCGCATAGGCTCGTAAGCGCCGGCGTTCAGAATGGCCAGCGCCAGGGGGCCATCGGCAGTGATTTCAGCCACAGCCGCACGCATCGCGTCAGCGTCGGTAATGTCGCCTGGCAAGGGCATGATCTTGCCGGGGCGTTCTGCGGTCAACGCCTCCAGCTTGTCGGCGCTGCGCGCTGTGACCCAAACCGTCCAGCCCTCATCCGCCAGTTTCAGCGCCGTCGCCCGGCCAATCCCGGCGCTGGCGCCTGTCACCCAGACAGCGCCGTCCGATGGGCGCTTGATCTGTGACCAGACGCTCATCCGTTCCAGGCCGCCATGAACTGCGGCGCGACGGTGTCAGGGACATAAGTCGCGGTTTCGCCCCCTGCGTCAAAGGCGATCGATACCCACTCGCCGTCGAGATAATACACGCTAACGTCGTATCCGCCCTTCACATCCCACCGGTCAGCTGTGACAGGCCCCGACGGGCCAATAATTTTCGCCGGGCCAACATTCGTCGCGCTCATCGGCAGCATGTCGCCCGACTGGGTCGAAATCCACGTCTTCCGACGCATGAAGTCGAACGACCAATAGCTGGTCGTCGCCACGCCCAGGGGGCACGGACCCTGATAGCCGGATCCGTCAATGATCAGCCCGTCACCCTCTCGCTTGACCCGCGCATAGGCGTCATCGCCGTCGTCGTTGCAGGTGGAATTCAACGAGACCAGTTCACCGCCGCGCCATTCTTCCTCAAAGTCCAACTCGTACCGATAAGCCGTGATGCCCAGCACTTTGATCTTCAGCCGGATCTGGCAGGTGTGGATTGTGCTGTCGCCCTGTTCGACGACCTTGTTGGTCTGAAACCCGATGTCGTCGCCATCGCGCAACACGGTGAAGCGCCGGGCGCCAGCGACCGAAGCGCGCAGAACGGACGGGGCGGCGATCGCCGCACCCAGGGTTGTCAGGGCGGCACGTCTCGTGATCATCGCAAACCTCTAAGGTTGGTGTCAGGTGAAAAGGTTCAGCGCCCTGCCGAACGGACCCGTGAACCTAAGCCCGCCAGACAGCACTGCAAGACAGATACAAGGCTTGTCGTGACCGGCGCGGGGATGATGATCCACACTGGGATCCGCAATTGCAAGATCGCCGACGCCGTAGGACTTTTCGCCATCGAACAGCTCACCGTCAAAAACGACGGTCAATTCCTCAGCTTCATGCGTGTGGCTGGGTATCGTTACGCCGGGCATCACCTTCAGCAGGCTCATTTCCTCGCCGTCAGCGTTTGCGAATTCATGCTCGTAAACGCCAGGCAAGCGGAACCGCCATGGAATTTCATCGAAGTTCACACCGACCATATCCGCCACGGGACGGGGCAGCAGACCCGCTTTGATTTCCTTGCGCGGCGGTTCCGATTCATCCAATCGATCCAACAGCGCGTCAAAATCAGGCGCAGACTCCGGGGCGACTTCCGACAGCATCGCGCCTGCGATCGCCTCGCGCGCCGCAACCTTCGCACGACACTCCGCGCAATAGGTCAAGTGCGCCGCGACGACAAGCGACAGCCCCTCGCTGGCTGAGCCGGCGACGTAGGCGTTGATAAGCTGGTCTGTCAGATGCCCGTCTGTCATGATATCAAAGTTAAATCCCAGATGTTGATTTTCAAGGCAATTACGCGGCTCACGGTGATTTGGATCACTTAATCGGCGAAGTTTTTTCTGACTAAGCCCTGACCGTGTGAAATAGTTCAAACGCATGCATCTTATAGTGCAGCATCCGGCAATATAACGCGCGCCCTTGCGTTGGGGCGGCGCAGGGACTTAGTACATAAGCAACAGGAAACACTACGGAAAACCACACAATGGCGATGTACAAAGACCTTGCTGACGCGATCGGCAACACCCCGCTGATCCGCCTGCGCCGCGCATCCGAAGAAACAGGGTGCGAGATTTACGGCAAGGCCGAATTCATGAACCCGGGCCAGTCGGTCAAGGACCGCGCGGCGCTGAGCATCATTCAGCACGCTGTCGAATCAGGCGAACTGCGCCCCGGCGGCGTGATCGTCGAAGGCACGGCGGGCAACACCGGCATCGGCCTTGCGCTGGTCGGCGCGTCGATGGGCTTTCGGACGGTCATCGTCATTCCTGAAACCCAGACTCAGGAAAAAAAGGACATGATCCACATGGCCGGCGCCGAACTGGTGCAGGTGCCCGCAAAGCCCTATCGCAACCCGAACAACTTTGTCCACTATTCCGAACGCCTGGCCAAGGAACTGGCCAAGACCGAGCCAAACGGCGCGATCTGGGCCAACCAGTTCGACAATATCGCCAACCGACAGGCCCATATCGACGGCACCGGGCCCGAAATTTACCGCCAGACAGACGGCAAGGTCGACGGGTTCATTTGCGCTGTTGGTTCAGGCGGCACGCTGACCGGTACGTCCATGGCGCTGCGCGCCGCAAACCCCAACATCAAGATCGGCCTGGCCGACCCGATGGGCGCGGCAATCTACAATTACTTCGCCCATGGCGAACTGAAGGCCGAAGGATCATCCATCACCGAAGGCATCGGACAGGGCCGCATCACCAAGAATATTGAGGGTTTGGAAGTCGACTATCCCTTCCAGATTCCCGACGACGAGGCGATCCCGCTTGCATTCCGCCTGTTGCAGGAAGAAGGCCTGTGCGTTGGTGGATCCTCAGGCGTGAACGTCGCCGGTGCGATCCGTATGGCGAAAGCGATGGGGCCGGGCCACACCATCGTGACGATCCTATGCGATTACGGCACACGGTATCAGTCGCAGATGTTCAACCCTGAATTCCTGCGGTCCAAGGATCTTCCTCTGCCCGCCTATCTGGCGCGTCCGCCAGCGGACATCCCGTCTGTCTTCGAAGAAGATCCAGAGGCTTGATCGCATGATGCGTGTTCTTGAGGTTCTGTGGTTGGCGCTGGGGCTTTCGGCCCTCGACGCAGCTACGACCGCAAGCGCTCAGGCGGCGTGGGAGGCCTGGCAGGCCGAAGCCGAAGTCGCGCGCGAGGTCATCAACGCCGGCGTCGCATCGCCCGAGGCGTTGGAAAGCCTGCAAAAGCAGCTTGAAAGCCAGCGCGACGCCGCAGCCAAGATTGCCGAAGACGCCACCGCCGATATTGAAGACATACAGGCGGAACTCGACGCCCTTGGCCCCGCGCCTGAGGAAGGACAGATCGAGTCGCTGGAAGCTGCGCAGATCCGTTCCGAGATCAGCGCCCGCCTGACTGTAGACAAGACCCGTCAGGGCCGCGCGCTGCGTGTAACGACGCAAACCCGGACACTGCTGGCGGACGTCGCCAGCCTCTCGCAGAAAAACTTCATGCAGCGACTGGAAAACCTCAGCCCCAGTCCGGCGCTTCCCTCCACCTGGTCCGAGGCGTTTGAGGCCACCAGTGACGTGGTCGTGCGCCTCTCCCGAGAGGTTTACCGAAACCTGACCAATGGCGATGCGACAGACAAACTGGCGACGCGGGCGCCCTTGGCGTTGTTAGCGCTGTTAGTCGGGTTGTTTTTGCTCTTTGGGCTGCGTGGCACAGCCCTTCGTGCGATGATCCGCGGCTCCGAGCGCAGATCGGGGCGCAGCAGCCGTCTGCTGCGCAGCGTTATCCTGACGGCGGCGCGGGCCGTGCTGACCGGTCTCGCCGCAGGTCTGATCATATATGGTGTCGGATCGCTCGGATTGCTTGGCCAGGTGGGCGACACGCTATTGCGAACGACCGGGCAGGCGGTCGCAGTGATCATCTTCACATACGCTCTGTCGGCGGGGGTCTTCTCGCCCGAAAGCGCGGGACTGAGACTGTTCAAGCTGGACGATGAACAGGCCCGCGGCGCCTTCCGCGCGACCATGATGCTGGCCATTGTCATCGCTGTAGACCAGGTGCTGTCGACGGCGCTGGACATTCTCAACGCTTCAGCGGGGGCGTGGTCGGTGCTGACGCTCCTGTCGGTGTCGCTGGGCACTATCGCCCTTTATCGACTGGCCAGTCAGCTAAAAATAGAGACACCCGAGAACGCGAAAGATCATCCACTGGCGATGCAGGGCTATCGCGTCTTGCGGCGGGTTGTGTTGGCAGTGTGTTTCGCCACGCCAGTTCTGGCGCTGATCGGGTATAGCTACGCTGCGCGCTATATCTTTTTCCCCACTGCCACGTCGATTGGCGTCATCGCCATCGCCTATCTGATTTTCGCCCTGATCCGCGAGGTCGTGGACCTTTACTTTGCCGATGACGAAGAAGGTGGCGACCGGTTCCACCTGATCCCGGTTATGGCCGGTATTGCGCTATTCTGCATCGTAGTTCCAATTCTGGCGCTGATCTGGGGGGCCAGCATTCTTGACCTCAGGGCGGCGTATGATGCGGCGTCCGGCGAACTGGTTCTGGGTGATTTTGAGCTATCGCTGATCGACTTGATGAGCTTTGCGCTGATCTTCGGCATTGGCTACACGCTAACCCGCGCAGCCCAACGGGTGATGAGCGTATCAATCCTGCCCCAAACCCGCATATCCGAAGGCGGCGCATCGGCGCTGGTGTCGGGCATCGGCTATGTCGGGGTGTTTCTGGCCGCCATTGTGGCGATTTCAGCGACGGGGACTGATCTGTCCAGCCTCGCCATCGTCTTTGGCGCCTTGTCGGTCGGCATTGGTTTTGGCCTGCAGAACATCGTAAACAACTTCGTCTCAGGCGTCATTCTGCTGGTCGAACGTCCGATCAAGGTGGGCGACTGGATCGATGTTGGCGGCCAGTCGGGATACGTGAAACAGGTCAATGTCCGCTCGACCGAGATCGAGACCTTTGATCGCGCCAGCTACATCGTGCCGAACTCTGATCTCATCTCATCCCCAGTGCTGAACTGGACCCATTCGAACAAGGTCGGGCGGGTGCGCAACAAGGTCGGCGTCGCTTATGGCACCGATGTGCGCAAGGTGGAACGCATCCTTCTGGATATCGGGCGCGATCATCCAATGGTCATCAACAACCCCGCGCCAATCGTCTATTTCATGGGCTTTGGCGCGGATTCGCTGGATTTCGAACTGCGGGTCTATCTGAACGATGTGAACTGGATGCTCAGCGTGATGAGCGACCTGAATTTCCGCATCAACGACCGCTTCGCCGCCGAGGGCATCGAGATCCCCTTCGCCCAGCGTGACCTGCATCTGAAAAACCCCGAGGCGCTGATGGAAATCGTCGACCGCCGCGCGAAACCAGGCGGTTCTTCCAGCGCCAACGGCTAGGCGCCCAGATTGGCACTTCCCGCCGTCAGCGTCCGCAACGTCTCAGCCGTCGCCTCATCCGCAGGAAAGAACAGCTCGATCTTCATGTCGTCCAGCGTCAGGTCCTCGGGCGTGCCGAACTGCGCGATCATCGTGAACATCGACATGCGCATCGGGCCAAGCGCATAGATTGTCGGCACGACCGGGCCCATAGCGG
>CBFHXH010000113.1:0-12256 GCA_965659735.1 uncultured Pikeienuella sp. | reverse complement strand
GTTCTGCGCATGTATTCCGCTTCGTTGCAGCAGGGGCTGATCAAGGCGTAGGTCATGCGAAGCGCTCGCCATGCTGTTCACGAATGTCTGGCCTAATTGTCCTATGGGGTTGGCGATGACAATGGGGCATGTTGGCTCTGATACCCCTCACGGTGCGAAAGGGACCACGCCGATCATGCAGACCGACCAGACCAACGCGCCGTCCGGCCCCATCGCTTACCTGACCAGCGAATATCCCAAATTCTCGTACACTTTCATCTAGCGACAGGTCGCGGCGCTGTGCGATCAGGGCGAAACTGTTGTAACCTGTGCCATCCGCCGCCTGGCGGAGGCCGCGCTGACCGGGTCAGAGGAACGGGTGGAATATGCCGCCACCTTCGCGATTATGGACCGAGCGCGCAATCCGCTGAGCCTGATCGCTGACATCACCGCAACCAAACTGACCCGGTTGGCGGGTGTGTTCAGCGCCTTGTCTCTGGCGCTTGCGTCGCGCGGCCCAGGTCTACGCGGTCTGATCTATGCGATGTTCTATCTGGCTGAGGCGATGATCCTGGCCCGCCATCTGCACCGCACAGGCGCGCGGCGGCTGCATGTGCATTTTGCCAACGCCGCCTGCACCGTCGGCATGCTGGCGGCGCGCATCCAGAACCTGCCCTACAGTTTCACCCTGCACGGGCCGTCGGACTTTCTGAATGTGGAAACCTCCCGCCTCGACGCCAAGCTGACCCATGCACAATTTGTCGCCTGCATTTCGAACTATGCGCGGGGCAAGGCGGTTCCGAATGTCGACGCGGCGGCGGCGGGCAAGCTCCACATCATCCATTGCGGCGTCACGCCGGCGCGATACGCCGATGCGCCGCCGCCTACGAGGAGTAATATCCTTTTTGTCGGGCGTCTGGCTGACGTGAAGGGTGTTCAGCTGCTGCTGGAGGCGGTTGCGCGGCTGAAGTCCGATTTGTCAGACGCGATCCTGACCATCGTCGGTGATGGTGAGCTCAGTGCTGAGCTGGAAGGACAGGCCAAATCCAAGGGCCTTGCCGATATTCGATTTACCGGCGCCATTGGCCAGGCCGAGGTAGCGGAGGAGCTTGCGAAATCCGCGGTCTTTGTCCTGCCCAGTTACGCCGAAGGCGTCCCCGTCGTGTTGATGGAGGCGATGGCGGCGGGCCGCCCCGTGGTCAGTTCCGACATCACCGGTATTCCCGAATTGGTGGAAGACGGCGTCAGCGGGCACCTGACGGAGCCCGGCGACATCGACGCGCTGACCGATGCGATTTCAGGTCTGCTGCAAGATCCGGCCCGCGCCGTCGCCTATGGGCAGGTCGGGCGCGCAAGGGTCCATGCGGATTTCGATATCGAGCGGGAGGCGCGGCGCCTCCGTTCCCTGTTCCTCGCCTACGACACCGGCGCATCACCGGGGCCTGTTCGCCCCGAATAGTGAAAGCAAGACAGGGCGTGCTTCAAGGCGCCCGATACCTTCATGCAATCAGAGTTTGTTCGGCAGCAGGCTGGGCCATTCACTTTACCGCTGTCTTGGATCGCGTGGGAAAGCCTCTGGCAATTCGGGCGGCTCCGCGACGTAGCAGGTCGTGGTGGTGCATTCGGCGTAGAGCGGCGCATCGAAGACAAATTCCTGATCTGTGCCGACCGGCCGCGCGACGATTGTTCCGTCCTGAACCCAAATTCGCAGCAAATCTGGCGTATCGACGTCCAGCCAGAACTGTGTGCCGCGAATGCCGATGCCGGCGATAGTTGTGTTGGCCAGAGCCCGGTCTTTCGCAATACGTCCGCTGATCATGCGCACAGCGCCCTTGGTCAGACGCAACGCCAGATTGTCGCCACCGCCAGAAAAAACGAAATCATCTATGATGATCGACGAATTTGGTGTGATCATCAGCTCTGATTGGTCTCTTAGCCGGATTTTAGCGCTGCCATAGAGGCGGGTGTAGACACGCGCGTTACGAAACACGCTTTCGCCCACGGTCATCCGGTGCCCTATCGACCCTTCGGCCTGAAACGCGACTGGCTGCACCTGATCAACCACCCCGACCCGCTCGGCGGCGGTGGGCTGGGCGGCAAGGCGAAGCGCGCCAAAATCCAAACGCGAAACATGTTTGGAAGGCGGGGCATGCAGGTCTCCTAAACTCGTGAGGATATTATCCCAGCGCGCTCCACCTGCCATGTGTCAAACTGCTCAGTTAATCTGAACGACCTTACCGGGATTGAGAATGTTGTTCGGGTCGAGCGCGCGTTTGATATCCGCCATCACGGACCAGCCTTCGCCATGCTCTTCGGCCATGTATTTCTGTTTGCCGATGCCAACGCCATGCTCGCCCGTGCAGGTGCCGCCCAACCGCAGCGCACGGCGGTTCATGTCATGGGCGAGTTCCTTTGCGGCGCTCAGTTCCTCTGGCTTGTCTGGATCGACCATGAACGTCATGTGGAAGTTGCCATCCCCGGCATGCCCGACGATGGGCGCTTCAAAGCCTTTGGATTTAGCGTCCTCCATGCTTTCGATCAGCGCCTCGGCGAGGTTGGAAATCGGCACACAAACATCCGTTGTCAGCGCTTTGGTGCCGGGATAGGCGGCCAGCATCGCAAAATAGCCATGGTGGCGCGCGGTCCAAAGCCGGTTGCGGTCTTCCAGGCTTTTCGCCCATTCGAACCCTTCACAGCCATTTTCTTCGGCGATCATGCCAAAGGTTTCGGCCTGTTCCTGCGCGCCGGCCTCGGACCCGTGGAACTCGACGAACAGCGACGGCGCCTCAATCAGCTCCATCTTCTTGTAGGCATTCACGGCGCGGATGGTGGTGGGATCGATGATTTCGATCCGCGCCATCGGCACGCCCATCTGGATCGTCTGGATCACTGTGTTCACCGCGGTTTCCATGGAAGGAAACGCGCAGGTCGCTGATGTGATGCTTTCCGGCTGGCCCTGCAGGCGCACGGTGATTTCCGTGATGATCCCAAGGGTGCCTTCTGATCCAACCATCAGCTTGGTAAGATCATAACCCGCCGAAGATTTCTTGGCCCGTGTGCCCGTTCGGATGATGCGCCCGTCCGCCAGCACAACCTCCAACGCCAGCACGTTTTCGCGCATCGTCCCGTAGCGCACCGCGGTCGTTCCCGACGCCCGCGTCGCGGTCATCCCGCCGATGGACGCGTTGGCGCCCGGATCAACGGGAAAGAACAGCCCCGTCGCGCGCAGTTCTTCGTTCAGCTGTTCCCGCGTCATCGCGGGCTGAACGACGGCGTCCATGTCTTCCTGATGGATCGCGAGGATCTTGTTCATGTTGGCCATGTCCAGCGTGATGCCGCCGCGGATGGGCTGGATATGCCCTTCCAGCGAGGTGCCGACGCCATAGGGCACGATCGGGCAGCCTTCCTCGTTGCAGATCTTGACGATCGCGCTGACCTCTGCGGTGTCATAGGGAAAGGCCACTGCATCAGGCCGGGTCGGCGTGTAATAGGCGGCATCCTCCGCATGATGATCGCGGATTGCCATCGCCGTGGACAGCCGGTCGCCGACCAGCGCGCTCAGCCGTTCAATCGCTGTTTCAATGCTCATATTGTGTCCTCCCGTCGCGCACCCTTCTATCCTGACAGGCGCCCGGTGCAAATGTTGGCGTTTGCGGGCGACCTTGCGTCATCGTCGCAGGCCCGATTGACCTGCCGCGCGCGCCGGGCCACTCAGAATTGAATGAAGGAGGCCCCGATGAAAGATTTCAGCCCATCCTGCCCAGAGCCGAGCTTTGAAAAGGGCATGCTGCGCACCTACACTCAGACCGTTCTGCCGGAATGGATCGACTATAACGGCCACATGAACGTCGCTTATTACACCAAGGCGTTCGACACCGCGTTTGACGAGGTGTTGGAAGATTACCTCGGCATTGGCGTCAGCTTCGTCGATCGCGCGCGACTGGGGCCGATGTCGCTGCAATCGAACTTCTTCTATCTTGAGGAGATGCTGGAGGGCGAAAAATTCCACGTGAACGCCTATCTTGTGGATTGCGACCGCAAGCGGATGCATTTCTTTGGTGAGATTATCGCCGAAAATGACGGCCGCCGCGCCGCGGCGTTCGAAAGCCTGTCGCTGTGCGTCGATCTGGATGTGCGCAAGTCTGCCGATTATCCCGACTGGGCGCAGGCCCGCATGCAGAAAATGCGCGATGCGCAGGCCGACGTTCCGCGCCCAAAGGAACTTGGTCAGACCATAGGCATCCGTCGCAAGCCATAACGCTGCCGCCGACACTGGCGCCGCGGTGAACTTGCCCCTAAGACTGAGGAAAAGGGGGAGCCTTCGGACGTGACAGAGGGGCCACGCACCAAAGCGGAAACCACGCGCCAGCGGCGGTACTGGACCGTCGCGCTTCGCCGCGCTGCGCGCGAGACGCGCGGGCGGATGGTGTTCTGGCTGGTTGCGCTTGGCGTCGGGATCGTCTCTGGCTACGCCGCCATCGGGTTTCGTCTGGCTATTGAGCAGCTGCAAACGCTTCTATACGGCGCGGGGCCGGAAATGGTCCACACCCTCGCCGCAGGCCTAAACCCCTTTATTGTCTTCATTATTCCTGTTTGTGGCGGCTTCGCCGTCGGGCTGATCCTGTGGCGGTTTACCCCTGACGCTAAGGCGCTGTCGGTCAGTGACGTGATCTCGGCGGCGACGCTGCGCGATGCGAGGGTGAACCGCAAGGCGGGCATCGCGTCCGCTGCAGCGTCGCTGATCACGTTGTCCAGCGGCGGGTCGTCCGGGCGGGAAGGGCCGGTGGTGCACCTGTCCGCCGTGATCGCAGGATGGGTCGACGATCGGATCAACGTGCACGGCGTCGATGCGCGTGACATCCTGGGCTGTGCCGTGGCCGCCGCCGTATCGGCCAGCTTCAACGCCCCGATCGCCGGCGCGCTGTTCGCGCTGGAGGTTGTCCTGCGCCACTACGCGCTGCATTCCTTCGCGCCCATTGTGCTGGCTTCGGTGTCGGGCGCGGTGATCAGCCGGGTGCATCTGGGGGATTTTTCCGAATTCTCGCTGCCGACCAATAGTCTCGCGTTCTTCGAAGAATTGCCTGCGTTCATGATACTTGGCCTCGTCGCTGGCGTGGTCGCGGTAATCCTGATGCGCGCGCTGTTTCTGGCTGAGGACATGGCCGACGAATTGCAACACCGCGCCAAAACCCCGGTCTGGCTGCGCCCGACAGTAGCGGGCGCCATTCTGGGCCTGATCGCGATCTGGTTCCCCCATATCATCGGGGTCGGGTATGAGACGACGACCGAGGCGCTGACGGGAACCCTTACGCTCTGGGGCGCGATCCTCTTTGCGGTGGTTAAAGGCGTCGCCGTCTGCGTGACATTTGCGGGGCGCATGGGTGGGGGCGTCTTTTCGCCCGCGCTAATGATGGGCGCGCTGACTGGCCTGGCTTTTGGTCATATCGCTGTCGCCATCTTTCCGGATATTTCGGGGTCAGAAGGGCTCTACGCTCTCGCCGGCATGGGCGCAGTCGCCGCCGCGGTTCTTGGCGCACCCATTTCAACCACTTTGATCGTATTTGAACTGACGGGCGATTATCAGGCGGCGATTGCGGTTATGATCTCGGTCTCGCTAGCGACGATGCTGTCGAACAGGTTCGTCTGGAAAAGCTTCTTCCTCAGCCAGCTGATGCGCGCAGGGGTGCGGCTGGCGCAGGGTGCAGGCAGCTATCTGCCCGCCACGATCCGGGTGCGTGACTTTGCTGAACCTTCAGGCGCGTTCGAACCTTTGCCTGACGGGGCGGTCGCCCTGACGATGGACATGTCGCTCGCTGACGCCGTCAGGACTTTCGAAGCACAGGACGCCGCCGCCTTGCCGGTTGTTGACGGCGCAGAACCGCCGACATTTGTCGCTACCGCCAGCCACTTGGCGGCGCTAAAAACCTTGAACAAGGCCCTGGTTGACAGCCACCGCGAGCGCGACGGTTAGGCCGTCACCCGGTCAGATCGGGGCGCACGCGCTTTGCAGCCAGGCGCGATCGCCCTCTTCTAGGTCAGGCCCAATCTCGGCCGCGACGCGGGCGTGATATGCGTTCAGCCAACTGCGTTCTTCTTCCGTCAGCAGTGCGACGTCGATCAGGCGCGTGTCGATAGGTGCCAGCGTCAGCGTCTCAAACTCCATCATTGGCAGATCGCCGCCTTCGGGCACGGCCGCTTCGGTGACGACGATCAGGTTTTCGATCCGAATGCCGAATGACCCTTCCAGGTAATATCCTGGCTCATTCGACAGCATCATGCCCGGCTCCAATGGCGTCGAACCTGTCTTGGCGATCCGCTGGGGGCCTTCGTGAACGCACAGGTAACTGCCGATGCCGTGCCCGGTGCCATGCCCAAAATCCAGCCCGGCCTTCCACAGCGCAGCGCGGGCGAACGGGTCTAGGTCGCGGCCTGCCGTGCCTTTGGGAAAGCGCATACACGAGAGGGTGATCATGCCCTTCAGCACCAGCGTGAAAGCGCGAACAGCCGCCGGTGCGGGCGTGCCCACGGCCATTGTCCGGGTAATGTCGGTCGTGCCGTCGCGGTATTGTCCGCCACTGTCGACCAGCATCAGCTCGCCCGCGTTCAGCGTTCGATTGCTTTCGCGTGACACGCGGTAATGGGGCAGGGCGGCATTGGGCCCGCTGCCGGAAATCGTATCGAACGAAATGTCGAGCAACTGGTTCGTCGCCCTTCGCTCAGCCTCCAGCCGGCGGGCGATGTCGACTTCTGTCAGCGCGCCGCCGGGCGCTTCGTCGTCCAGCCAGCGCAGGAACCGGGCGACGGCGGCGGCGTCGCGTCGGTGGGCAGTGCGGGCGCCTTCGATCTCCACCTCGTTCTTTCGGGCCTTGGCCATGATGCAGGGATCCGTGCGCCAGACAACCTCGCCCCCCGCCGCGCCGATCAGGGTGGCGATCGCGATGGGGCAACTGGCCGGATCAAGCGCGACGCGCTGACCACCCAGCGCGGACAGGGCGCGCGTCAACTGATCCTTGGGCAGGATCGCGACATTGCGGCCCAGATGATCGCGAAGCGCCTGATCAATCTGTTCGTCTTGCGCAAACAGCGTCGTGGCACCGTCCGCCCGCAAAATCGCGAAGACCAGCGGCACTGGATTGCGCGGAATGTCGCCGCCGCGGATGTTCAACAGCCAAGCGATGCTGTCAGGCAGTGTAAGGACAGTCGCGTCGACATTGGCCGCGCGAAGATCCTCGCCAAGACGTCCCCGTTTCGACAGCGACGTTTCGCCTGCGAACGCCTCGGTGTGCGGTTTGATGGCGGCGCAGGGCGGTGGCGGTTGATCGTCCCAAACGTCATCAATCAGGTTTCGGTCCAGCGGCGTCAGCTCACCCCCAGATTGTTTTAACGCGGTCTCGAACCGCTCAACTTCCGCTTGCGGATGCAGCCAGGGATCATAGGCGATCTTCGCCCCGGACGGCGCGTGTGATTTCAGCCACGCCGAAGGCGGCGTGTCGATCAGGCTGGCGATCGAATAAGCGTCGGTGTCGACCTGCATGCCTGCCTGCAACGTGTATCTGCCATCTATGAAAACCGCGGCCTGATCCGCCAGCGCAACACAGAACCCGGCTGACCCCGTGAACCCTGTCAACCAGGCGAGCCGTTCGTCACGCGGCGGGACGTATTCGCCCTGATGCGCATCGGCGCGGGGTGTCAGCCAGCCATCGACGCTGGCCGCCGCCATTGCGCTGCGCAGCGCAGCCAGTCGGCTGGCACCTTTTGCGCCTTCGCTATGGCTTTCAAAACTTTGAAACACGTTTAATTCACCTTTGTTCAGGGTCTTGGTTTGACCGTAGCCAGCGGTGCGCCGGATCGGGTTAATTTGCGCGCCAGCGTATCACGCCGTTCAACGCCAATCAGCAGCTTGATCTGCCGTCCGTCATCAGAGCTGAGGCTGATCCGTTCCGCCAGCCTGCCGCGGCGATATCCAAACGGCTGCCGTTCGCCCCGCCACAATGTGTCAGCATCATCCGCCAGCTGCAATTCAGCGGTGTCGCCGGACAGCAGCAGAACGCCGCCGACGCCGGCGGGGGTTCGCAGCAGGACAGATTCGCCGGGCAGATCGTTTGGCGTCGCTTCGGCGACGAATGGGGTGGATTTCGCCTCGTTGCCGCGAATCAGAAAGGCCGAAACCCCGGTTGCGAAGGTGAATTGCCGTCGTGGCGTCGTTAGCAGCCCATCGATGGCCATAAACTCACATCCGCATGCAGCCGGGGCGCCCCGCTTGGCGAGTTGCGCAAAGCAGGCGCTCAACGCGCTGGTTGCGGCCTCTTCCATCGTCGCTGCGATAGAGGGTGATGCAGCCGCTGCTGGACAGTTTTCAGCGGGGGCCCCGCGCACCAGCGCGCGGGGGGCTGACTGAAGTAGAAACGCAGCGCCCTCGGGCGACTGCCTCAGGTACGGAATGGCGGATATTTCCAGATATCGCAGGCCCTGCGCATCGCCGGGCCCCGTCGCCGCCAGCCGCGCAGCCGCCTGCGCGGAAGACAGCGTTTCGGCTGCGCTGCGCGCAATGATCCCCCGGATCGACGGCGCGCTGGCCAACCGGTTCAGGTCCTGCGCGCTTGGCCCCGCCAGCCGCGGGTCGCCGCTTGGACCGGGTGCGCAGGCGGTGATGATAAATGCGGCCAGCGCTGCAACGAGCAGGCGAAGTGCTAACATTAATAGACTGCTTTCTCTTGACGTTTCGGAATCTGAGGCAGAGATTGAGCCCTCGTTAGAATCTTTGTATGGCGATTGTCGCATAGTAGAGTCATACCCCAATAGATAGGGGGCTAGGTAGTGGAGTGGCGGATTTGAGTGGGGCAAGCTCAGTAGCGACGGAAACCCTCGTAGGACACGTTAAGTGGTACGATGGCGTCAAAGGGTACGGTTTTGTGGCTGTTGATGACGGTCGCGGGGATGTTTTGCTTCACGCAAACTGTCTGCGCCGGTCCAACGTCGCCGAGGCGCCAGAGGGCGCAAGCGTCACACTTGAGGTAGTCGAAGGTGAGCGCGGCCGGCAAGCTGTGGCCGTTTTGGACGTCTCCACCGCCGCGAACGAAGATCTCGAACCACGCCCGACACAGATCGCCGAAATTGCCCAGAACGCCTCTGACTGGCAGCCAGCTCGCGTCAAATGGTTCGACCGGGCGAAAGGGTTTGGCTTTTTGAACATCTTTGGCGACAAAGCAGATGTCTTCGTCCATATGGAGACGCTGCGCGCCGCCGGCATCATTGATCTCGACGCTGGCGAAGCCCTCGCCACCAAGATCACGCAGGGCTTGCGTGGTAAAATGTCGTCCGAGGTGTGCCTATGGGAAAGCGTCGAAACGGAGCCGTCGGAGGACTGATCTCCGCCGTTTTGTCGGGGGCTATCGCCTCTGCCGCCTGCGCCCCGGACCGCATCGACATTCGCACGGTGGATGGGCTGCGCAGCTATAAGATCGAAATCGCAGACACGACCGAAGAGCGCGCCCAGGGCCTGATGTTCCGCGAGGAAATGGCCCAAGATCACGGCATGCTGTTCGTTTACCCTTCGGCCCGCGAAGTCGCCTTCTGGATGAAGAACACGCCCCTTCCGCTGGACATCATCTATATCAACCAGCGTGGTGTGATCTGTTCAATTGCGGCGAACACACCCCCCTTTTCCGAAACAGCGATCCCATCCAACTGCGCCGCGCAAACGGTGCTTGAGGTGAATGCAGGCGAGGCCGCCGCGAGCGGCCTTCGCATCGGTGCGCCGGTGCGCCACCCCGCTGTCGCCAACCCAGTCTGGACCTGCGAATGACCGAAGCCAAAGGCGACGCCATCGCCGAATATGTGCGGGCCATGGCCCGCGGCCCGTCACGCGGCAGAGGGCTGACCCAGGACGAGGCGCGTGATGCGTTGAGCCAGATCATGGCCGGAAATGCGGCGGCCGAAGCTGTCGGTGCCCTTTTCATGCTGATGCGCTATCGCGGTGAGGAAGCCGGCGAAATTGCGGGCTTTGTCGAGGCGATGCGCGCCCGCATTCCTGACTGGCGCGCGGTCAAGCCCGCCATCGACTGGCCGTCTTACGCCGCCGGGCGCACGCGCGGGGTGCCGCTGTTCCTGCTTGCCGCTAAGCTGGTTGCAGGTACGGGCCGCAGCGTGGCGATTCACGGGTGGAATTCGCACCTGACGCACCCGGCCTCAACGGTGAAAGGCGCCCAGGCGCTGGGCGTCCCCTTCGCCGCCACACCGACTGAGGCGAAAGCGGCGCTAACCAATGGCGGCCTCACCTACATCTCCCTCGGCGATCTGGATGGGGAGGCGGTGAGGCTCCTCCAGCTTCGCACCGTCCTTGGCCTCCGGTCCCCGCTGAACACCGCGCTGAGGGCGTTGAACCCGACCGGTGCGGAGGTCAGCGTACAGGGTGTCTTCCACCCGACCTACCGCGCGCTGCAATCCGATTCCGCGCAACTCCTCTCGCAGCATGCTATGGGGGTCGTGAAGGGCGGCGGCGGAGAGTTTGAGCGCCACCCGGGTAAGGCGATTGAGCTATACGGCTATAACGCCGCCGGCCCGTTCGACCTGAAAATGCCGGCTTTGGAGGGCGCGCCCGCCAAACGCATGAAATCAGATGACGAAGCGCCCAGCATCGACGCGATGATGCGCCTGTGGGACGGCTCGGCGCAGGATGATTTCGCCGCAGATTTTTCGCGGGCCATCGTCATCGCCACCACCGGCGCCGCGCTGTTCGTTGCGGGGGCCGAGGATGACATCGACCGCGCGGACCAGATGGCCGAGGCGCTGTGGAAGGATCGTCAGACATGACCCCCCTGATATTTGTAGCGCTGGAAGACGAACTGCCCGCCGAAATGGTCGCCCCGCACAAGGTGATCTACACCGGCGTCGGCAAGGTGAACGCGGCCCTTGCGGCGGCCGAGGCGTTGGCGGAATACCGCCCGACGCTGGCCATCAACTACGGCTCAGCCGGGGCCGTTGATACATCGCTGAGCGGCCTGATCGAATGTGGCAGAGCGGTGCAACGCGACATGGACCTGAGGCCGCTTGGCACGCCCTTGGGCGACACTTACAGCGACGCCCCGCCCCATGATGAGAATTGGGGAGACGGCCCGACGGTCGGAACCGGCGACAGCTTCGCGGCGGAAACGCCGGAACTGGCCTGCGATCTTGTGGATATGGAGGCCTTCGCACTGGCCCGGGCCTGTCGACGGGCCGGGGTGGCGTTTCAATGCATGAAGTTCGTATCGGACAACGCCGATGGCGGGTCAGCGGATGATTGGGAGGCGAACAAGGCGCGTGGGGCTGAGTTGTTTGCTAGGTGGTTGGTGCGGAAGCAGAGTTAGAGCGAAAGTCAAAGGCGATATTGAACCATTGCCGCCTTCGATTTTTCATCTGTTTCCGGTGAAGTAGCCTTTGATGGCATTCGATGCCTGGACCGTTGGAGTGACTGTTTGCTTTGGGCGTCCACTGCCTTCGAACTAATTGAGATTTTAGGCAGAACTACTTCCTCAGACCGGAATCAAGGGCGAAGCCCGCCGGTCTTGCGCCTGCAAGCCCCAATGGGCTGGCGCAATCGCAACGAAGAGCCCCCGACAGGGGTAGGATGTACTCGGCAATCATAAAGCGCATCGAACATCCGTTGCAGCGCCACCCCACGGGCAGGCGCTGGACCGGCTAGCGATACGATTGTTGGCCCATCGCGATTGCAGGTATTCGCTCAGCGCCGCGACACAAAAAACACCCCCGTCGCCCCGCACAGCACCACAACCGACGCCAGCGGCAACATGACCGGCCCGAACGCCTCATACACCCCGCCGCCGACAGCCGCCCCCAGCCCCTGACCGCCAAAAAAAGCCGAGGCGTTTAGCGCCAGCGCCAGCTGCGCCCGCTCGCCCGCCGTTTCCATCAGCCGCGCCTGCAGCGGCGCCAGACAAAGCGACCAGCCGACGCCAAAGCAGACAAAGGCGGGGTAGGACACCCAATATGCGTGCGGTGCGGCGTAGAGGATCAGGAAGCATATGGTGGTAAACGACAGCCCGCCTAGAACCGTCCCCTCGCGCCCCAACGCCTTCACCACGAAGGATGAAACGGCGTTGCCGCCAACCGAGGCGATCCCGCCCAGCAGCAGCGCGTAGGTGAGGGCGGAACGGGGCGCCTCGCCGACCTCCACGAACCAGAAGGCCATCATCGAATAAGTGATGAACCCGCCGCAGATCAGCATCAGCGTCGTTAGGATCGTCAGTCCGGTCGCGCGGCTGGCCAGCACCGACAG
>CBFHXH010000112.1:336-12312 GCA_965659735.1 uncultured Pikeienuella sp. | reverse complement strand
TGTCCAACAGCGCCGCCTGATCAACCGCCGCCGCCGCCGCCAAGGGAAACAGGCACAACGCTATGGCAAGCCTGATCACTGGTTCTGCCGCAAGACAACGGCGCGAGGTTCAGGCAGCCGGCCGCGATAGGCTTCGACATCGCGATCGACCCCAGCGCCCCAAAGATAGATCGTCCGCGCAATCATCCGCAGGTTAGCGAAAGTCGCATCCTTTTCATCGATATAAATCCCATCAGCGGCGTCGGTCCAACTAACCCATTCCGTGATCGGCGTAACCCCATCCCACAAAATGTCGGGAATATCGCCGCCTACCGCTTCAGCAAAGAAAAGACCAACCTCGACCGACGGTTCGAACCCGCCGCGGCCATATTCATTGTCGCGAATGACGATGCCGCGCGGATGGGGCTGATAGTCGTCATCTTTGTAGTCTTCGAAATAGCTGACGACGCCGATATGGATCATCGCGTTTTCGTCAAAGCGGTTTTCAAACACATGCACATTGCGGTTCGCCATGATCAGAACGCCCGTACCCATCGGCACAGTGGCGACGATATTCACTTCAGGCGCAAAGTTCGGAGGTTCGTTGTTCACGATCTCATTGTTGAAGACCCACACCGAATGCCCGCCATTCTGTTTGAGGTTCGGCAGGTCAAAAATCAGAATGCAGCCCGTGTTCCGCGTGGCGACATTCTCATAAACGTCGGCATTGTAAGAGTTCTCAATCTCAATCCCAGCGACGTTGAACTCAGCCAAGTTGCGTCTGACGATAATGCGGTCGGACTGGCCGACATAGACGCCCGCATCTGACGCCCCGCGCACCACGCTGTCCTCGATTAGCACATCAGTCGATTCTACGGGATAAAGCCCATAGCCGCCGTTCGTCGCTTTGGGCCCGCCGGTCCATTCGACGCGCAGTCGTCGAAAGGTGATGATGTCCGACCCGTTGGTCTTGATCCCGTCGCCCTTGGTGTTTTCGACCGCAAAGTCTTACAACACCACCTTGTCTGACGTGACCAACAGCCCCTCGCCCGCGCCTTGCTGGTCAGAAAAATCAAGGATCGTGGCGTTCATCTCCGCACCCCGGATTGTGAACCCGTCTACATCAAGCGAAAGGCCGTCGATCAACGGATACCGCCCTTCCGCCAGCAGGATGATGTCGCCACTTTCCGCAAGGATCAGCGCTTCCTGCAGGTCTTCCGCTTCATCTACACTCGGCGCGACGACATAGGTTTCCGCCTTTGCCGCACCGCAGATCAGCAAACTTATCGCCAACATCATTCGCAGCATGCGCCTCTCTCCCTATTTCTTTCGGCCAAGCTTGATCTTGATCTTTAGGGAAGAGCCTACAGAGACATCCTGGAAAATGAAATTAGTGGCTGATAAATCGGCGACCTCATCCGTTTCAACAGTAATGCGCGCATGTGCAAAGCGGATCAAAAAAATCGTCGCCGACCCGCGTGATCGTCAAATCAGCAAAGCCATCAGAGCCGTTTTCGGTTTCGATTGAGCAGTTACAGTCGAACTGGTTCGTTCTTTTCTTCACGCAGCAGAACGTTGCTTTCGACCTCGCCAATTCCCGGCAGGGTCATGATCCGGCGGCGCAGAATGCGTTCAAAATCTTCCAGATCGCGCGCCACCACTTTCAGGCGATAATCGTAGACGCCCAGAACATGCTGCACCAGCTGAACCTCCGGGATCGCCATGACAGCCCGCTCAAAGTCTTCGACCGATCCCAATCCGCGCGCTGCGACCTTCACACCCAAAAACACCGTGACGCCATAGCCAAGCTTTTCCCGGTCAAGGTGAATGCGCCGGCCGCGGATCACGCCGACTTCCTCCATCCGCCGGATGCGCCTCCAGGCGACAGGTTGCGAGACGCCGGCCTGCACCCCTGCTTCTTTCGCAGTGAGCCCGCCATCAGCCAGCAAGGCGCGTAGCAGCGCCAGATCTGTGGCGTCAGGGGTCACAGCGGCAGGCTTTCATCATTCTTGACCTCGCTGACCAGCATCAGCGCCTCAACATCAGCGACATGCGGCAGGTCCAGAATGCGGGTCTTCAGAATTTCCTGATAGTGCTCCAAAGACCGCGCAACCACGTCCATGCGCACATCGACCCGCCCCAACAGGGTCTGGATCGACAGAATCTCAGGCACGCCCTTTGCAGCGGCGATGAAGTCTTCAAAGGCGCCGCGCGCCGTCTTGTCGATGCGAACACGCAAAAACACGGTTACATCGTAGCCAAGCTTCCGCAGATCGACGTCAACCATCTTGCCCTTGATGACGCCATCACGCTCCATCCGCTCGATTCGGCGCCAACACGGTGTGCTCGACAGGCCCACTGTTAGGGCCAGCTCCGCAGTGGTCAGCGTCGCATCCCGTTGAAGCGCGCGCAGGATGCGTCTGTCTGTATCGTCCAGCTTGTGCATGAAAATTCCATTATATCTTTGCTCTTTAAATATCCATACTCCAAAATCGGCAATTCAGCGCAACAAAACCAATTTTATGCTCCACGAATCCCTATGCTCCCCTCCATCAACAAACCCAAGGGAGACGCCCAATGCGCGTTTATTATGATCGCGACTGCGACATCAATCTGATCAAGGACCGCAACGTTGCGGTTGTCGGCTATGGCTCACAGGGCCACGCCCATGCGCTGAACATGCGCGACAGCGGCGTAAAGAACGTCGTCGCCGCCCTGCGAGATGGCTCGCCATCCGCCGCCAAAGCTGAAGGCGAAGGCCTGAAAGTCATGGGCATCGCGGAAGCCGCCGCCTGGGCCGACGTCATCATGATGACCATGCCTGATGAACTGCAGGCCGAAACCTACTACGCCCACATCCACCAGAACATGAAGCCCGGCGCAGCCATCGCATTCGCGCACGGTCTGAACGTGCACTTTGCGCTGATCGAGCCACGCGATGACGTGGATGTCATCATGATGGCGCCAAAAGGCCCCGGCCACACCGTACGCGGTGAATTCGTCAAAGGCGGCGGAGTGCCCTGCCTGGTCGCCGTTGACCAGAACGCATCCGGCAAGGCGCTGGAAATCGGCCTCTCCTACTGTTCCGCCATCGGCGGCGGCCGGTCGGGCATCATCGAAACCGACTTCAAGGAAGAGTGTGAAACCGACCTATTCGGCGAGCAGGCTGTTCTTTGCGGCGGCCTGATCGAACTGATCCGCATGGGCTTTGAGACCCTCGTGGAAGCCGGCTACGAGCCTGAAATGGCCTACTTCGAATGTCTGCACGAAGTTAAGCTGATCGTCGATCTGGTCTATGAAGGCGGCATCGCCAACATGAACTACTCGATCTCGAATACGGCTGAGTACGGCGAGTATGTTTCCGGCCCACGGATCCTGCCTTACGATGAGACCAAGGCCCGGATGAAAGCGGTTCTGACCGACATCCAGAACGGCAAGTTCGTTCGCGACTTCATGACCGAAAACAAGGTTGGCCAGCCAATGTTCAAGGCGATCCGCCGGAACAATGACGCCCACCAGATCGAAGAAGTCGGCGAAAAGCTGCGCGGCATGATGCCGTGGATCGCCGCTGGCAAGATGGTCGACAAAGCGAAGAACTGATCCTTCGCTAAAACCCGATTATCAAAGGGCCGCTTTCGAGCGGCCCTTTTCTTTTCGGCGATGCGGCGCGCCCTTTTCACTGATTAGAGAAACGGCTGCGGTCAGCAGAGCCAGCCTCCCACCAATTATTCTCGATAACGTCAGTTTTTTTGAACCCTTAGGCCGTCAAAGTGTACACACAAGGTATGACACACACCGACACACAAGATCCATTTCAGTCGGCTCAGGCCGACCAGTCCATCACGAACACATGGGATCCGCTCAGGCCCCTGCCGATAGAGGGCGTCAAGCTGGTGGACGTCAAAAACGTCGTGATCAAAAGCGGTATTTTGACCGAACTGTTTCGCGAGGAATGGTTTGAAGACTTTCCCGTCCACCACGTGCTCTTCGCGTCAGTGCTGCCAGGTGCGACATCCAACTGGCATTGTCACAAGAAGCAGAGCGACATCATCTTTCCCGTGAGCGGGCAGATCCGCATTGGCCTCTATGGCACCCGCGAAGCATCCCCGACCCATGGCGCAGGATGTACGATAAACTTCAATCTGCATCGCCCCAGATAAGTTCTGGTCCCGCAGGGTGTCTGGCACGCCTTGCGCAACGCCAGTCCCGCCGAACCGGCGTCCGATGTGGTGATCAACGACCTCGTCTATGAATGCGAGGATCCAGACGACTGGACCCTGGCGCCTGACGCGCCCGAAATCCCGGTATCCCTTGACTAACCAGCAGGAATTTCGCCTGACGCTGGTCACGCGCGATCCAGCCTGGGCGGCCGCTGGGGCGAAGGCTGGCGTTGAATTCATCGGTGTAGATATCGAGCGGCTCGGCAAGGCCGAACGCCAGCGCCATATCAAGAATGCGCGCATAAATGATCACGAATTGCGCCATATCGACGATCTGGCCGCGGCGGCGCCGGGCGTGCCGCTTTTTGCGAGGCTCAATCCGCTCCATTCCGGGACCCAGGCAGAAATTGAGGACGCCCTCCACCGGGGTGTCAAAGCGCTGATGCTGCCGCAGTTCCGCGACGCTGCGCCGCTCCGCGAGTTTTTCGACATCGTGGACAGACGCGCGCGGGTGATCCCCCTATTGGAGGATGTCGCCGCAATGGATCATTTGGACGAAATTCTCGACCTCTGCATCAATGATGAGCTGATGTTCGGCATCAATGATTTTTCCCGCTCGTTGGGGCTGGGACATCCAATGCGCATAGCGCTGCATCCTGACATGGCCGAAGTCGCCCGCGCGGCGAAGGCGAAGGGCGTTCCTTTTGGCTGCGGCGGCATCGCCTCACCCGATCCCCGGCCCGACCTGCCGATCCAACCAGACGACCTGCTGGCGAGGTATATCGATCTGGAATCCGACGCCGCATGGCTGGCGCGCAGCCTGGTCGATCATTCTACTCCCGACGTGTTGCCAGAGACCGTCGCCAAAATCCGGGACCGCGTCGATTACTGGCGATCCGCCGGAGAGGAAGCTTTGGCCGCCGCCCGCGAACGGCTGTCGCGTCAGTTGGACGAAATGGGCATCCCCAAGTGACCCACGCCGCAAGCCAGATCACAGCACCTCCCATTCAGATCGGTGGGTGAGGCAGGATGACGACATACGTCACTTATTTCGATCGGAACTATGTCGCCTGCGGCGTGGCTTTGCTGGACAGCCTTTTCAAGGTAGCGCCCGGCACCCGGATCATCGTCTGGGCGCTGGGCGTCGAAACGGAACGCCAGCTGAACGCAATCTATCGTCACCGGCTGTGCGTTCTGGAACCTGACTATGTCGCCAAGAGATGGCCCAACCTTGGCAATGCGCCGACGCCAAGGCTCCATTGGGAAACTCTGGCAATGCGCAAACTGTGCCTCATGCTCTCCATTCTGAGAGAAATGAAAGCGCCGAACGAGTTGCTTTTCTATGTCGATTCCGACTGCATGTTCAACGCAAGCCCCGACAAGGTGCTGGACGCGATGGCCTCAGCGTCGATCGGCATAAGCACGCATGGCTTTTCGCCCGATAAACAGGATCTGGTTCAGTATGGAATATACAATGCCGGGCTGATGGTCCTGCGCAATGACGAGCTAGGCAGAACATGTATGCGCGAATGGGCGGACGATTGTTTTCGATGGTGCCATGCGCGTGTCGAAGACGGGAAATTCATGAACCAGGGGTATCTGAACCGTTGGCCCAATCGCTACCCCGGGGTTGTCATGCTCGACCATCCAGGCCGGAACCTCGCGACCTGAAATGTAGGGGGACGCCAGCTGTCATCATCTGATGGCCAGTTATACATCAATGATCAGCCACTTGTCCTGTATCACTTCCATGGAATGACCAGACTTGAGGGACAGTGGTGCGACGGCACTGGCCTGTTTGAAAATGCTCAAGATGAACCACTATTGGGTCAGATTTACGCACAATACTCAGATACAATGAAGGACAGTGAAGATCGGCTGGCCTTGTTCGGGGTTGACCCAAACGCCAAACCAGTCGGCAAGTTTGACAAGGTCGACTAAGGTTGGCGTTCACCCCACAGTCATCGCCAAATCATCTTCCTGAACGACATCACCCTCTGCGATGCCGACCTTGCCAATCACCCCATCGCAGGGCGCCTCGTAAGGCACCTCCATCTTCATCACTTCCATGATGAACAGCTCCTGCCCATCGGTGACGGCGTCGCCTTCTTTCACCCAAAGCTTCCAGATCGTGCCAGCAGTTTCGCAGCGGATTTCTTCGGCCATGTCTTGTCCTTCAGGGTCTGATTGCGAAATGCGCCGGGCCCAACAGGAGCGGCAACAAGGGCTGAACCCGGTCCACCCAGCGTGCCAGCATCGGCCTTGTTTCGCGGGGGTCGATCAGTTCGTGCACCGCCAACGCTTCGGCCCTCGGAAAGGGCGATTGGCGGGCGGCAAGCATTTCTTCCAGTTCGCGCCGCTTGGCGTCGGGGTAATCTGCGGCGGCGATTTCGCGGTGAAAGGCGACAGCGACACCGCCTTCGACAGGCAACGGCCCAGTTTCCGCCGACGGCCAGGCCAGCACGTAGGCGTCCGGCCCATAATGCGCGACCTGAGCGACACCAAAGGATTTGCGCACCATCACGCTCGCCCAGGGCACGTTGATCAGCGCAGAGGTCAGCGCCGCATTCGCCCCATGCCGGATCGTCGCCTCGCGTTCCGATTGCGAGCCGATCATGAAGCCCGGCTCATCCACGAAACAGATGATCGGCAGGTGGAAGACCTCACACAATTCCATGAACCGCCGCGCTTTTTGCGCGCCATCCGCAGTCATCGCACCTGCCAACACCTTGGGATCATTCCCCCAAACGCCGACCGGCTGGCCGTTCATGCGGGCAAGGCAGGTGATCTGGCTTTTGCCGTGCCCTTTGCCCATTTCAAAGACAGAACCTTCGTCCATCACCGCCTTGATGATGCGGCGCATGTCGTAGGCCCGGCGACGTTCTTTTGGCACAATTTCCAACAGCCGTTCTTCGCGCCGATCCACTGGATCATCTGCAGCGCTGACAGGTGCCAGTTCATATACGTTTGACGGCAGATAGCTCAGGAACGCGCGGATCTGTTTTATCGCCTCAGGCTCATCAGCGGCGGCGTTATCGACTGTGCCGTTCTTGGTATGAACGCCAGCGCCGCCAAGTTCTTCTTTGGTCAGTTTCTCGCCCATCGCCCGTTGCACCACGGCGGGACCGGCGATCATGATCTGGGCCGTCGATTTCGACATGACAGAAAAGTGTGAGCTGACCAGCCGCGCAGCCGGCAACCCCGCGACAGCGCCCAATGCAGCCGAGGCGACAGGCGCAGTCGCCATGGCCTGCGCGACCGACCGGAACCGCGGGGCGTTGAATACGGCGCCAGGCAGGCTTGCGTGTTTTGACTTGCCAACCGATCCGCCAGCCCCTTCATGCAGACGCACCAGCGGCAAGCGATACTTGACCGCCAGATCCTCGGCATAAACCGATTTGCGCAAACCAGCTTCGGTCGGCGATCCGCCCTTCAGCGTAAAATCTTCACCGCCGACAATGACACGCCGGCCATCAATCTTGCCAAAACCCAGAACGAAATTGGCCGGCGAAAACGAGGTGATATTGCCGTTCTCGTCAACCTCTGCCTCGCCAGCGCCGCGGCCAATCTCGTCAAAGCTACCGGGGTCGAGCACGGTGTCGATCCGTTCCCGGACCGTCAGCTTGCCCTTTTCATGGTGCTTGGCGATTGCGGCCTCGCCGCCCTGCATCACCGCAAGGCGGCGACGCTCTTCAATCTGATCTACGTCATCTTTCCAGCTCATGCAGCCGATGATGGCCGGGCCACAGCCCAAGTCAATCAGCAATCCCGGACCCGACCCATCGTCAGGCGCAAGCACGCCCCCAAAATCTTTGGTCCCAATGCATGTGCGGCGCTTCGCTAGAACCAGACACAGCAACAAGCCAGAGACGCAGCGTCGAACGCACAGCAGCCCTGCAAAACCAGCAGGATGACAACACGCAGCCTTTCGGTATGGTCGCTGAATGAATCCTGCACGCGCCATCACCCTAAAACTCGCCTCCGTTGTTGTCTTCATGGCCATGACCTCGTTGATTAAGGCGACAACCGATGACGTGCCGCCGGGCGAGGCGATTTTCTTTCGCTCACTCTTCGCGCTCCCAATCGTGGTGGTGATGCTGGCTTGGACAGGCCATCTTCATGACGGCCTGAAAATCGTGAACCGGCGCGCCCACATAATTCGCGGCGCCGTCGGCTCAATCGCGATGGCGCTCGTCTTCTTTGCGCTGGGCCATATCCCCCTGCCCGAGGTGGTCGCCATCTTCTTCGCTGTACCGATTTTCGTCACCCTTCTGGCCGCGCTGCTACTGGATGAGCGGCTGCGCGCCTACCGCATGGGTGCCATTGCGCTGGGGCTCGCGGGGGTGCTCGTCATCATATCGCCCCGGTTGCTCACAGCGCAGGATACAGGGTCTGACCTGCAAACCGTCGCGGCAATCACGGTGTTCATCGGCGCGTTCTGCGCGGCGCTGGCGCATGTTTATGTCAGAAAACTGATGGCGACGGATAGCACGGCGTCGGTCAGCTTCTGGTTTGCGCTGCTGACGACGTTCCTCTCAGCGCTAAGCGCCCCATTTGGCTGGGTCGTCCCAACGTGGGAGGTTGCAGGTCTTTTGATCCTTGCGGGACTTCTGGGCGGAATAGCGCAGATCCTGATGACGACTGCTTACCGGTATGCCGAGGCGTCGGTGGTGGCGCCGTTCGATTACGCACAGATCGTGTTCGCCCTGCTGGTGGGCTATTTCGTCTTTGGCGAATTGCCAACCTGGGTCACCCTTGCAGGCGCCGCCTTGACCATCACTTCGGGGCTTTTGATCATCTGGCGTGAACGCCAGCTTGGAATGGCCCGGCGCAACGACACGCTTCAAAGCTAGGAACAGCCATCGGCGATCGCGTCATCTCAGCTCCTAAAGATTGACGCTGGGTGACTTGCCAGCCCGCAAGACAAGTTTGAACGAGGCGTGTTCGCGGACCTATCGACAAGCCAAAGACCTTGCGCTAGAAGGCGCCTTTATACCGGGCTGGGCCCGGTTTCCGAGCCGATGCCAGAGGACGTGCAGAACATGGAAAACATCGAAAACGTTGTCCTGATCGTTCACCTGATCATCGCGATCTTTTTGATCGCGGTTGTGTTGCTACAGCGTTCGGAAGGCGGCGCTTTGGGGATCGGCGGTGGCGGCGGCGGTGGTCTTGTATCGGCGCGCGGCGCGGCCAGCGCCTTGTCTAAGGTGACCTGGGGTCTGGCGGCTGCGTTCATAGCGACTTCGCTGACGCTGACGATCATCGCAGCCTCGCAATCGAGCGACCGTTCCGTCGTTGACGGCGTGTCGACCAGCCTGCCCGGGGCGGATCAGGAAATTCCGACCTCGTCAGGGTTTAGCCTGCCGAACCTGGAGACCGCGCCTGTGGATCCGACTCAGCCCCCGGCCGCAGACTGATAAAACCGACCGGTTCGGCGGACAGAAGCTTGTCCGCCGCCCCCGAATCTTGTATCTCTCAAATCCCGTGAGACGAGATATCGCGTTCGCGCGATGCTTAACGATAATCAATGTTCACGGGGGCCAGCGGCAGTGGCGCGTTATATCTTTATCACCGGCGGTGTGGTGTCGAGCCTTGGAAAAGGCCTCGCCAGCGCGGCTTTGGGCGCGCTCTTACAAGCGCGCGGCTATTCCGTTCGGCTGCGCAAGCTGGACCCGTATCTGAACGTCGATCCCGGTACGATGTCGCCCTTTGAGCATGGCGAAGTCTTCGTCACAGATGATGGCGCGGAAACTGATCTGGACCTCGGTCACTATGAACGCTTCACCGGCGTTCCCTGCCGAAAAACAGACAGTGTTTCGTCGGGCCGGATCTACACCAACGTTCTCGACAAGGAACGCAAGGGCGACTACTTGGGCAAGACGATCCAAGTGATTCCCCACGTGACCAACGAAATCAAAGAATGGTTGGCGGTCGACGAGGACGAGGTCGACTTCATGCTGTGTGAAATAGGCGGCACTGTCGGCGATATCGAAGGTCTGCCTTTCTTCGAAGCCATCCGCCAGTTCCAGGCTGAACGCCCACAGGGCGAGTGCATTCTGATGCACCTGACGCTGCTGCCCTATCTGGCCGCGTCTGGCGAGCTGAAAACCAAGCCGACGCAGCACAGCGTCAAGGAACTACGCTCCATCGGGTTGCAGCCGGATGTGCTGGTCTGCCGGACGGAACATGAAATTCCCGAAACCGAACGTGCAAAGATAGCGATGTTCTGTAATGTCCGGCCTGAGGCGGTCATCCCGGCCATGGACCTGCCCAGCATCTACAAGGCGCCGCTGTCCTATCACGAAGTGGGCCTCGATCAGGCGGTGCTTGATGCATTCTCCATCTCGCCCGCACCCAAGCCTTACCTGACGCGTTGGAATGATGTCGCAACCCGCATCGACAATCCTGATGGCGAAGTGCGCATCGCCATCGTCGGCAAATACGTCAAACTGGAAGACGCCTATAAGTCACTGGCGGAGGCGCTGACACATGGCGGCTTCCACAACCACGTCAAAGTCCGCGCCGAATGGCTGGACGCCGAGATTTTTGAACGCGAGGATCCTGCGCCCCACCTGGAACCCTTCCATGCCATCCTCGTCCCCGGCGGGTTCGGCGAGCGCGGCACGGAAGGCAAGATCAAGGCTGCCCAGTTCGCGCGCGAGCGCAAGATTCCCTACCTGGGCATCTGCCTTGGGATGCAGATGGCAGTGATTGAAGCCGCCCGCAATCTGGCAGGCGTTGGCCGCGCCGGCAGTCAGGAATTCGATGACGAATCCGGCGCCGATCGGTTCGAACATGTCGTCTATCACATGACCGAATGGACCGAAGGCAACAAGACTGTGCGCCGCAAGGCGGACGACGCCAAGGGTGGCACCATGCGCCTTGGCGCCTATGCTGCGACCCTGTCAGAAGGCAGCCAGGTCAGCGATATCTATGGCGGGATCACGATCGAGGAACGCCATCGCCACCGCTACGAGGTCGACATCAAGTATCGTAAGCGGCTGGAGGAAAAAGGCCTGCGTTTTTCCGGCATGTCCCCCGACGGCGAACTGCCGGAGATTGTCGAGATCCCGGATCACCCCTGGTATATCGGCGTGCAGTTCCACCCGGAATTGAAATCAAAGCCCTTTGACCCGCATCCACTGTTCGCAGACTACATACGCGCCGCAGTCGAGCAGTCGCGGCTGGTTTAAAAATGAACCTGCAATGACCACTCCTTTTCGCATTATGGTCGCTACTGACAAAGCTTATTTACGTTACGCGCCTACGTTGCTCGCATCCATCCGGGCAACAACCGAGGGGCCGATTGAAGTGGGTGTTGTCATGCAAGCGATGACCGAACGCGAAAAAGCGCGATTTCGCGAAGTGTGTCCTAGCCTTGATCTTGTCTTTTTTGAGCTCGGTGATGTTCTTCCGGACACATTGACCACACGCGCCTATCTGTCGCCTCTCGCTTTCACCAGGGTTTTCATGCCGCAACTGGTTGAGTGGTCGCGGTTCATTTATCTCGACATTGACATGATTGTGCGCGCGGATTTGCGTGAACTGATTGAACTGGATCTCGGCGATGCGCCAGTCGCATCCGTAAAGGAGGATGGAGAGTACAATTCAGGTCTGATGGTGGTAAACGCAGATCTGTGGCGGAAGGAAAATTTGGCCGATCAGGTCATGGCTTATGCTGAGGAATTCAAACCCAGAACCGAAGATCAGGGCTCGATCCACGGCGTGATGTCGGATCGCATTCTTCCGCTGGAAAAAAAGTGGAACTTCACGATTGAGCCAATCTGGTCAAACCAGAAGCGATATTCCGAAGCGGCGTTGAGTGAGGTGAAGGTGA
>CBFHXH010000112.1:0-326 GCA_965659735.1 uncultured Pikeienuella sp. | reverse complement strand
CCCTGGAACCGCGGCGGATACCTGCTCGCGAAGCCGTTCATGGCGGCATGGCGGGCTTACCGGGTCAAGCCAATTCTGGCCCGCGATTGGCGCCAGGAACTAAAGGTGTTGGGCTGGCAAATCGTCATACTGTCGCGCAAACTCGTGGGCCGCGTCTGATCATTCAAGGGACGAGCGTCATGAGCAACCTTGCAGACCTAATCGTCTACATCGACATCAAGTCACCCTACGCCTATCTCGCCAAGGACCTGACCCACGCGCTGGAAGATAAGTTGGGGATCACAGCCGACTGGCGGCACTTTACGCTCGACATCCCATCCTATCTT
>CBFHXH010000111.1:0-12611 GCA_965659735.1 uncultured Pikeienuella sp. | reverse complement strand
GTTTTCTGCTGAAAGACATTCGTTCACCCCAAAATCCTCAGTAACCCTTTCATCAGAGACTTGGGGGCGGAAAGCAAGCTGATCCAAGGTGGACGCGGCTTGGTGAAGTGCGTTACACCGCCGCGCAGTTTACGAAAAAGGAAACGCCCATGCGCCCCTCTGGCCGCGCGCTCGACATCATGCGCGACATCTCCATCGAAACGAACGCCACCAAACACGCCGAAGGATCGTGCATCATTCGTTGCGGCGACACGCACGTCCTGTGCACGGCGTCGCTGGAAGAACGCGTGCCGCCCTTTCTGCGTAACACCGGTCTTGGCTGGGTGACGGCTGAATACGGCATGCTGCCCCGGTCCACTGGCAGCCGCATGCGGCGCGAGGCGACGGCGGGCAAACAGGGTGGCCGCACCCAGGAAATCCAACGCCTGATCGGGCGCAGCCTGCGCGCAGGCGTAGATCGCGTATTGCTGGGCGAACGCCAGATCACTGTCGACTGCGACGTGCTGCAGGCCGATGGCGGCACGCGCTGCGCCTCCATCACCGGCGGTTGGGTCGCACTGCGGCTGGCCGCGCAGAAACTGGTCGATGCGGGCGAGATTGCCGAAAACCCGATCACCGAACACATCGCCGCCGTGTCCTGCGGCGTTTATCAGGGCCAGCCGGTGCTTGATCTGGATTACCTTGAAGATTCCGATGCAGGCACCGACGCCAACTTTGTCATGACCGGATCCGGCGGCATGGTCGAACTGCAGGGTTCTGCAGAAGGCATGCCTTTCTCGGAGGCCGAGTTCATGGAGATGCTGGGCCTCGCCCGCAAAGGCGTGGATGAGCTGATCGCAGCCCAGAAAGCCGCCATTGCATGACCCGCAAGCTCGCCCCCGGAAAGCTGATCGTCGCCTCACACAACCAAGGTAAGGTGCGCGAGATTGGCGATCTGTTGCGACCCTTCGGGGTCGAAACCGTCTCGGTGGGAGAACTAGGTTTTGAAGAGCCGGAGGAAACCGAAGACAACTTTGCTGGTAACGCCCGCATTAAGGCGCATTTCGCCGCAAAATCTGGCGGTCTGCCCGCCCTGTCGGATGACAGCGGCATCGAAGTCGACGGTCTTGACGGCGCGCCAGGGGTTTACACGGCGGACTGGGCCGAAACGCCTGATGGCCGCGACTTTCCGATGGCGATGCAAAAGGTGCTCGACCTCTTGGCGGAACGCGGCGCGGCCCAGCCGTATACGGCGCGGTTTGTCTGTACGCTCTGCCTTGCCTGGCCTGATGGCCATGATGAGGTGTTCCGTGGCGAGGTTGAAGGCGCCGTCGCCGGTCCAATGCGCGGCGCGCAGGGATTTGGCTTCGATCCGATCTTCACCCCGGTTGGTTTTGACGAGACGTTCGGTGAAATGGACCCGGCGAAGAAGCATGAAATGAGCCATCGCGCCGACGCCTTCGCCAAGCTTGTCGCCGCCTGTTTCTAAGTTTTGCTGCGACGCAGCGTCGCTAAATCTTTAACCCTAAAATAAAGTGCCCAGATTGAGGCCAGCGCCTTAATCCAGCCTTTGGGGGAATAATGGACGGATTACTTTCGTTTGTGATCGACAACCTGACGTCGCCTTTGATCCTCAGCTTCGTGCTTGGCTTGGGCGCGGCGCTGGCGCGATCTGATCTGACCTTTCCCGAAGCGGCGGCCAAGGCGCTGTCGATATACCTCCTGTTCGCAATTGGCTTTAAGGGCGGCGTCAGCGTGGCGGATCATGGCGTTGATCTGACTTTGGGCGCGGCGCTGGGCATCGGGTTGGCTCTGTCAGCGGTGCTGCCATTCATCGCCTTTGGGCTATTGCAGGTTCTCACGCGGCTGGACCGGAGCAATGCGGCGGCTGTGGCTGGGCACTACGGCTCAATCTCAATCGTCACTTTCGTCGCCGGCACCTCGGTGCTCGAAGGGCAGGGCGTGCCTTACGAAGGCTACATGGTCGCCGTCGCCGCTGCGATGGAGGCGCCCGCAATCCTGTCCGCGCTTTGGTTGATCAGCGCGGGGGGCGGTGAACGGCGCATTGACAGCCATCTTTGGCGTGAGATCCTGCTGAATGGTTCCATCGTTCTGCTGGTTGGCGCGTTTTTGATTGGGATGATCACCGGCAAGGAAGGGTTGGCCGAAATTGATGCCTTCATCGTCTCTCCTTTCAAAGGCGCGCTTTGCCTGTTCCTTTTGGAAATGGGGCTGGTCGCTGGCCGGGGCATTCGGCAAAGCCGGGGCGTGATCGCGCCGGGGCTGTTGCTGTTTGGCGTCCTGATGCCGCCGATTGGCGCGGCGATTGGCCTGGGCGCCGGCATGCTTTTAGGCCTCAGCACAGGCGGCTTATTGCTGTTGATGGTGCTTTCCGCCTCAGCGTCTTACATCGCCGTGCCCGCCGCGATGCGCGTGGCAGTGCCCGAAGCGGACCCTGGCATTTACCTGACCCTTTCATTGGGCGTGACTTTTCCGTTTAACCTGACGCTTGGCCTGCCGCTGTATCTGGCGGCGGCGCAAGCGATGACCGGAGGCTGATGATATGGAAACTCATGACGCCAAGCGCGTGGCGATCATCGTCGAAAGCCCGATGCAGCGAAGGCTGACCACCTCGATCGAAGACGCGGGCGTTACCGGCTATACGATCCTTCCTGTGATCGGGGGGTCCGGCAGGTCAGGCTCATGGACGGCTGAAGGCGCAGTCAGCCGCGCAGGTGGCATGGTGCAAGTGATCTGTGTAATCCGCCCTGATCGCCTGGATGGCCTGCTGGAAGCCGCGTTTTCCATCGTAGAACGCCATATCGGCGTCGTGACAGTCAGCGATTGTCAGGTGCTGCGGGCTGAACGGTTCTAGGGCCTAAAACGCCCGCGCCACGACGAAATCCACGACATCGGCCATGGCCTGCGTCACTGGCGTCTGCGGCAGGGCCGCCAGTGCTTCCTTGGCCTTGTCACCATATTCGCGGGCGCGGGCTTTCGTACCCTCCAGCCCGTCCGCCTCGGCGATCAGGCGCAGCGCTGTTTCCAGATCAGCGTCTTCCTGTTCGTGGTCTTCGATAACCCGTTCCCAAAATGCCTTGCCGTCAGCATTGGCCTGATCATAAGCGATCAGAACAGGCAGTGTGGCTTTGCCTTCGCGGAAATCGTCGCCGACATCCTTGCCCATTGCGGCGGATGCGCCGCCGTAATCCAGCACATCGTCAACCAGTTGGAACGCAATCCCCAGCGCATCGCCATAGTCGCGCAGCGCCTTGACCTGGGCGTCGCTGGCCCCGGCAATCAGCCCGCCGACTTCGGCGGCGGCAGAAAACAGCTCAGCCGTTTTACCGCGGATGATCTGGAAATAACGCGCCTCTCCGCCCGAAAGATCGTTCTGCGCGCTCAGCTGAAGAACCTCACCTTCCGCAATCACGGCGGAGGCGTTGGCGAGGATGTCCAGTACCTTCAGCGATCCGGTTTCGACCATCAACTGGAATGACCGGGAGAAGAGGTAATCGCCCACCAGTACGCTGGATTGATTGTCCCAAAGGATATTCGCCGTCGGGCGTCCGCGCCGCTGCGCGCTTTCGTCGACCACGTCATCGTGCAGCAGGGTTGCGGTGTGAATGAACTCAACCGCCGCCGCCAGGCGGATCTGATGATCGCCCCGATAGTCGAACATCCGCGCCGCCGCCAAGGTCAGGACCGGGCGCAGCCGCTTGCCGCCGGCTTCAATTAGGTGCGCCGACAATTCGGGAATGCGGGGGGCGTGTTCTGACTGCATCCGCGTGCGGATGGTCTGGTTCACAGCCTCCAGTTCTGGGGCGACAATTGCGGTCAGGCGGAAAAACGGGTCAGACAAATTACACCTATCATGCGCTTGGGTCTTGGCCCTCTGACCGCCGCTGCCTAAGCTGGCCTCCACCTATGGAAGAGCTTTTGAAAACCAACGATCCGACAGTGATCAGCTTCGCCCAAGCGTTGCTTTCCGCTGAGGATATAGACTGCTTCGTTCTGGACGTCCACATGAGCATCCTTGACGGATCACTGGGCATTCTGCCGCGCCGATTGATGGTGGCGCGCGAAGATGCGTTCATGGCGCGCGCCATTCTGCGGGACAATGAAATTGAGCTGGCGGAGCGTCGGTGACCTGGGCCGCTGGCGACCTGACGACGGACGCCTTTCTTAGCGGCCGCGTTCAGCTGGCTCAGCCGAAGAAAGGGTTCCGTTCAGGAGCTGACGCCGTGCTGCTTGCCGCTGCTGTCGACGCTGCGCCGGGCGAGACCTTGCTCGACGTGGGGTGCGGGGCGGGGGCGGCTGCGCTGTGCGTTTCGGCGCGCGTGCCGAGCGTGTGTATCCATGGCGTTGAGATGCAGGGCGATTATGCGTCGCTGGCCCGCAAGAACGGGTTAGCCGAGGTGTGGGCCGACGACATCTTTGATCCATCCATGGCGCTGAAGTCGGTCAGTTTTGACTGGATTATCACCAACCCGCCTTTTTTTGAGTTGACCGACCCTGCTTCGCCAGAGCGTGGGCGTTCGATTGCAAGACAGGCCGCCCGCCCGCTCGGTGATTGGGTGACTGCCTGCCTGCGCCGGCTGAAACCCGGCGGTCGGTTCGCGATGATCAACCAGGTCGAAGCGCTGCCCGAGGCCCTGAGCGCCCTTAGCGGCGCAGGCGACATCGCCATTTTGCCGTTGCAACCGCGCGCCGCCAAGCCTGCGAAGCGCATTATTCTGACCGCCCGCAAAGGGTCACGCGCGGCCTTTCGCGTCGCCCCGCCACTGATCCTGCATGACGGGGATCGACATCTGCGGGACGGTGAAAGTTATTCCGCCGCCGCAAATATGATTTTACGCGACGCCGCGCCGCTGCGGTTTTAGGGGGCCGACATATTCAACAGAAATCGACTTAAGTCTTTAATAGTCAGATCGCCGAGTAAACCCTTCCTTAACTGCAGAGGTAGTTAATCAATGTATGGTAACGTGTGGGCAAGCGCCTGCTTCATACAGGGAATGGGCTATTTAGATCATGGGTGGTCGCACAAGCATCGCAATTTTCCTTGTCGTCGCGGCTGCGTCCCTGGCGCCGGTCGGCGACCTTCTGTCAAAGATTCTGGTCACCTGTTCCTCGGCAATGTTCATCTGCTTCGGTCGCTATCTCGCGGGCGGCGTTCTGGGCCTGGTCCTTTTGGTTGGCGCCGGACGGTTCCGCGCCCCACTGTGACGCGATCTGGGCGGGCATGTGCTGCGTGCGGGGCTGATGGCCTGGTCGATCATCTGTCTGGTCGGGGCGCTACGTTATGCGCCGCTGGCTGATGTCATGGCGGGGTTCTATCTGGCGCCGGTAGTGTCCAGCGGTCTTTCGGCCGCCATCTTGCGCGAACAACTGCCGCCGCTGAAAACCTTTGGCACCGGGCTCGCGTTGTTTGGCGCGATCGCCATTCTGGACCCGACGGGCGCGTTCAACCTGGGCGGTGCGTTGGCGATCTGTTCTGGGGTCTTGTTCGCAATCTATCTTCTGGCGGCCAAAATGGCCCCGGCGCAGGAAGACGGCGCCAGCGCGGCGGTCGTGCAGTCTTTGATCGCCGCCGCGCTGACCGCGCCGTTCGCAATGAACGATATCGCGACGCCACTGCCGATGTGGGCCTATGGCGTGTTCGTGCTGATCGGCGCGATCTCAATCCTGTGTCAGGGCCTAACCCTCGTGGCGCACAAATGGGCTGAGGCGTCGACGCTGGCGCCGTTCTTCTACGCCGCGATTATTTCGTCGCTGGCTCTGGGCGCGCTTGTGTTGGGCGAGGCGCCGACGCCGGCGGGTATGCTGGGCATCTTCGCTATCGCTATCGGCGGGGCTTTGATTGCAGGGTCTTTGCAGCGCTGCGCGGCCAAAGCGCCGACTGGGGGGATGATGCAAGGATGGCGACGTGAGAGCGCAGGAAACCGTTAATCAAAGAATCGCTGACAACCCGCCCATTCGGTGATCTACTTTTATGATAACAAACAAAGTAGGGAGATGCGTAATGAGCGTTTCGTCTCATATAACTGAACTTCGTCGTAAACATGCGGTGCTTGAACAGCGAATTGAGAATGAACTCCGAAGCCCAGGCTCTGACGACTTACGTGTCACCGAACTTAAGCGCGAAAAACTGCGCCTTAAGGACCAGATCACCAAACTGACATCTACGGAAACCATCCACTAGGGCAATTTGGCGAATGTATCGCGTCGCCGGGGCGAAGCGCCGCGGCGACTGATACGATGCTCTGAAGTGGCGCCTTTGGCGTCTTGTTAGCGCATGGATGTTCAGACCAAGAATCGGCCTAGTTCACGACAACGATGTATCGCACAATACGGTTGTTGTCGCTGTCAGCGATGTAATATCGACCGCCGTCGACCAGTACGCCTTCGGGATCGTCGAACTTGCCGGGGCCTGACCCTGGTGCGCCATCGCCCAAAACGCCGATCAGTGTGCCGCCATCGGGGCCGTTGGGATCAATCAACAAAACACGATGCGCATCCTGATCCGCCACGATCAGCCGCCCGCCCGCGTCAATGTCCATATAGCGCGGGCCGACAAAGCCGAACTTTGCATGGTCGAGGATCTGCTTCTGCGCGAGGTCTTTGGAATATCTTACAAGGCGGCGGTTACGATTGTCTGCCACCCAAACATCGCCGTTGGGCGCCTCGGCCACGTCATGAGCGCCAAGGTGCCCACCGGCGCCATCGACCCAGTCCTGACCGTCAAATGCGCCCAAAACGCCTTGCCCGCTGGCCATGACGAAGACGCGGCCTGATGAATGCAAAAGCGCGCCTTCGGTGTTTGACGCGCGATAGGCGGCGATCGGTTCGGGCTGGTCATCCTGCAGGTTTTCGTAAACCAAAGCGACACTCAGCCCCGTTACGGCCACAACCGCGCGGCCATCGGTGTGAAACGACACGTCATGCACGCCCATCAGCGCGCCATCGCCGATGGTGCGGATAACCTCTAGCGTTTCGGCGTCCATGACCACGATTTCGTTGGCGAACTTGTCTGCGATGTAAAGATGCCCGTCAGGCCCCATCGCGATGTCATGAGGATCATTCAGGACAGGTTCCGACGCCCGGTCAAAGGCGGCGAACGGCCCAGGCGTTTGGGCCAATGCGGCGCTGGCGAACAGGCTAAAGCCGAGTGTAAGGATTAAGTGTTTCATTGCAAAACCGTGCCTTCACCAACCTGCTTTGTCCAGCAGATCGGCGATGGCGGTGGCGCGGGACTTCAGCCTTTGAACAGGCCCAGCGTATGGCTAAGGACCCGCCGCGCTTCGGCCCGTTCAGCCGGGGGCAGCGCCTCTGGCCCGAACGGTGTTGGGCTGACGTCCTTGACAGGAGGGAACGGAGCGGAGCCGCCAAAGAACTTCCGCGACAGCCGCGCCTCGTCTTCAGCCTAGGTTGACCTGATTCTATGCCGCTCAGCCGTATCAAAGATGACGGGGGACTTGCCGATCCAGTGCGGGTCGTCGTTTAGGCGCGCCATTTTGCGCACCGTCGCCGCCAGTCGTCGCTTCAGCAGCGCGGTCCGCCAGCCGGGACTTTGTGAGTGTTCCGCCGCCAAGGCCATTGAAAATGCGATGCCTTTCCAACCGAACGAAAGATTGGCGTCGCCGGCGCTGAGGTCGAGGCCATCTTCGCCAATTCCCGCAAGTTCAAGAAAGGCGCGCACGACATCGCCGCCTGGAAAGCCGTTGCGGTCGTAGTGTCGGGCGATGACGTTCGCATCAAACCGTCTTTCGAAACGTCGCAGGCATTTTCCGAAATACATCCCGCGATTTGCGACCCCTGATCCGACATAATGACGATCACCCCATAAGGCCCCGTCCAGACGCACAAGCAGTGATTTGGCCTGTTGCGCCAGAATTGATCCCCAGAGCTCCTCTTGGGGTCTGAGATAGGCGATCACATCAATCGATGTGTTAGGAGCCGACCCCAGGCGTTCAGCCAAAAGGTCCAGCGTTTGTGGGGTTTGCTGCCAGAAATGCTCTGACGACAGCACGATCGTGTGGGCGTCCGCTTTCTCAGCCTCGCGCCACATCCGCTCGCAAAGGCGGTCGAGCGTTCTGATGTCAAGCAATTGCGCCGCTTTCACCAATGCCGTTTGCCCATGCCGCGCGCGCGTGAAGCTGGGCGTCAGCACGCCTTTGCGGGCAAGCGCCTCACCATTTCGATTGAGAAAGATCTGGATCGCGGACGAGCCGGTTTTCCAGACCCCGATATGAAGGATCAGCCGCACGGGGCGCGCCGGGGATCAGCCCTTCAGCCGCTTGTCCCGCATCGCCAACAGACGAAGACGAAGGGCGTTGATCTTGATAAAGCCCGCCGCATCTTTCTGATCGTAAGCGCCCTGATCATCCTCAAACGTCACATGCTCTTCGGAATAGAGCGACTTGTCCGACCAGCGGCCGACGCACTGGACTGAGCCCTTGTAGAGTTTCAGGCGCACCGTGCCGCTGGCGTGTTCCTGGCTAAGGTCGATCAGCGCCTGCAACATTTCGCGTTCGGGGCTGAACCAGAAACCATTGTAGATCAGCTCTGCATATTTCGGCATCAGCTCATCCTTCAGATGGGCTGCGCCGCGGTCGAGCGTGATGCTTTCAATGGCGCGGTGGCCTTCCAGCATGATCGTGCCGCCCGGCGTTTCGTAGATGCCGCGCGATTTCATGCCGACAAACCGACCCTCAACCAGGTCGAGCCGCCCGACGCCGTGCTTGCCGCCGAGTTCATTCAGCGCCGTCAGCATTTCAGCAGGTGACAGCGCTTTGCCGTTCAGCGAAACCGGGTCGCCCTTTTCATAGCTGATCTCGATGAATTCGGCCTGATCCGGCGCATCCTCCGGATGCACAGTGCGCTGATAGACATAATCCGGCGCCACTTCTGCCGGATCTTCCAGCACCTTACCTTCGGACGAGGTGTGGAGGAGGTTGGCGTCCACTGAAAACGGCGCCTCGCCCCGCTTGTCCTTCGGCACCGGCACCTGATGCTGTTTGGCGTATTCGATCAGCCGGGTGCGTGAGGTCAGATCCCATTCACGCCAGGGCGCGATCACCTTGATGTCAGGGTTCAGCGCATAGGCGGCCAATTCGAACCGCACCTGATCATTGCCCTTGCCGGTCGCACCATGGGCCACCGCATCGGCGCCGGTTTCTTCGGCGATTTCAACAAGGCGTTTGGAAATCAGCGGCCGCGCGATGGACGTGCCCAGCAGATACAGCCCTTCGTAAACTGCATTCGCCCGGAACATCGGGAAGACGAAGTCGCGCACGAATTCTTCGCGGACATCCTCGATGTAGATATTCTCCGGCTTGATCCCCAGCAGTTTCGCTTTTTCGCGAGCGGGGCCCAGTTCTTCGCCCTGGCCCAGATCGGCCGTGAAGGTCACGACTTCGCAGCCGTATTCCGACTGGAGCCATTTCAGGATGATCGAGGTGTCGAGGCCGCCGGAATAGGCGAGGACGACTTTCTTGGGCGCGGACATGGGTGTCTCCGTTACAAATCTTCGTGGATCTATAACGTGGGGCGACAGGTTGCAATCACAGCAAATGTCGCCCCAGCGCCATTTTGGGCGATCAATCGATATGGGTGATCATCGTCTCGGCGGGCTTTCGAACCTTTTTCATCGGCAAAAGCCAGTCGCCAGCTTGATCGCGATAGCCAAGCGGCAGCAGCACAACTGACCTGAGGCCTTTGTCGCCAAGGCCCAAAATCTCATCGACTTTGTGGGGGTCGAACCCTTCCATCGGGGTGCTGTCAACTTCCTGCTCCGCTGCAGCGACCAGCGCGATCCCCAGCGCGATATAGGCCTTACGGGCCGCGTGGGCGTAGTTCACCTTGGCGTCGCGGGGCAGGTAGTTGTTTTTCAGGTTGTCGTAGTAGGCGTTCAGCATCGGTAGCTCGCCGCGTTCCTCGGTCATCTGCGCCGTGACTGCATCGATCCGCTCAGCCGTGTAGTTGTCCTAGGCGGCGAACACGAGCAGATGCGAGCTATCGGTGATCTGCGCCTGACTGCTGACTGCGTCGCGGATCTGGGCGCGAAGGTCAGGGTTGTTGACGACAAAAACCTCAAAGGGCTGCGTGCCGCTGGATGTGGGGGCAAGGCGGATCGCCTCCAGAATCGCATCAATCTTATCCTGTGGGACGGCGGTGTCTGCCTTCATCTTCTTGGTTGCGTAACGCCAGTTCAACTGGTCCAGCAGGCTGCGTGCGGTCATGGAGCGATCCTCTTGTTCGGTCATCGGAATGGCAGCATTCATTTGTTACCGACGATCTATTTGGAACTGGCTGGCGCCACAAGAAGGCACATTTTTTAGCCTCGGTTACTAAAAGGGAACCACCATGCTGGATGCGCAACAATGCCCCAACTGCAAGCGGATCAACGAGGTTCTATCGCGCGTTGGCGACCGGTGGAGCATGCTGGTCGTCCTCTCTCTCTCGCAATATGGAACCCTGCGGTTTAACGCCTTGAAGCGCCATCTGGGCATCTCGCAGCGCATGCTGAGCCTGACGCTGAAAGAGCTGGAACGAGACGGCCTTGTCGACCGCGACTATCACCCGACGATCCCGCCAAAGGTGGAATATTCGCTGACTGAACTTGGCTCTTCCTTTCGCGATCCGGTGTGTGTGCTTGGGCAATGGGCGTTGGATAACCTCACGACGATCGACGCCGCCCGCGAGGTTTACGATGCAGAAGCAGCGGATCGGTAGCCTGCTGACATGTCCTGTCATTCTTTCGCAGTAGATAGATGGCCGGATGAACGGGAGGATCGCCTGTATGACACGCGAAGAATACAATGATTTTTGCGCCAGCCTGCCGGCCACTGCGAATGTCGTGCAATTGGGCGGCGCCAGCGTGTGGAAGGTTGGCGCCGCGGCGGGGCCTATGTTTGCGGTCTATTCAGACTGGCAGCGCAATAATGACGCCGTCGTCCTGAAGCCGTCAAAGATGGCGCGCGAGATCTGGCGCGACGCGCCCGGTGTGCGTCTTGCGCCGTATCTGGGCAAGTCTGGGTGGATATAGATCGACAAGGATGCGATGGCGCTGGACGAACTGCAGAACTTGATCGCAGGCTCGCAAGCCATCAACGCGGGCAAGCTGTCCAAGAAAAACGGGTTGAGCTTGGGTTGGCTTAAGACGCCGGTTTGGCGCGGCTGACGGTGTACAGACCCGCGATCAGAAGGGCGGCACCAACCATCTTGGCGGGCGTGTTCGCCTCGCCGACCAAAAATGTGGCGAGCAGCCATGCTGTCAGCGGCTCCGCCAGCGCAAGGGTGACGGCGCTTGCGGCGGAAACAGTCTGCAAGCCCTTGGTGTAAAGCGCGTAAGACAGGCCCGTCACGACAACTCCCAGAAAGATCAGCACCGCCATGGTGCCCGACGCCATCGCCCAACCGATTGGAGTGAACAGAAATACGGGTGCGACCATAACCGCCGCCAGTCCAAAGGTGGCTGCCGCGATTGTGGCCGCAGGCGCGGCGGCGCTGATCTTCGAGGTGATGGTCGAATAGCTGGCGTAGGCCGCCCCGGCGAGGATGGTCAGAATGATCCCCGTCAGGCTGGAGCTTTCGGACCCGCCGGACAGAACCAGCAGCGCCGCGCCGGTGATCGACAGGGCCTGACCCAGCATCGTGATGCGGTCCGGGCGGCGTCTGAGGATGAGAACAGTAAACAGCGTCACCCAGATCGGCGCTCCGCCGATAGCCAGAACTGTGCCAACGCCCACCCCGGCCCCCAAAACGCCCGCGAAGAACAAAAGATTGTAGGCCGCGATTGATGCGGCCGCCGCAATGACCCAGCCCCATGGCAGTGCGCTGAACGCCACCCGCGCCTCGCGCGCCGCGATGGCCAGCAGGATCAGCGTGATCGCGCCATAGGCCAGTCGAAAGGCGGCGACGACCATCGGTTCGCGGCCGTCCGGCAGAAACGCCTGAATGGTGCCGGTGGTCCCCCACAGGATCGCGGCCCCCAACACCAGGACGACGCCGATCAGGCTGTACTGAGCGCGCATCGCCGGTCAGCGAAAATCAGCAACTACTGCGACGATGATGCCTGCAATCTGCTTGCAATCGTCGACGCTGAAGGTCAGCGGAATACGCATATCGAATAGGCGCGACAGCACGCGGTCGGTCACGGGCGCCTCTTGCGCGCCGGCATACCGCCAACTGGTGTGGTTGGACGTGTAACCATGCGGCTCCGGCGCGCCGAACCACTTCAGCTCCACCCCCAGTTTAGCGCAGGCGGCGATGAAGGGCGCGACCTGATCCGCAGCCAAATACGGCAGCATGAACTGGATAGAGCTGCCGACATGCGTTTCTTCATTCGGCTTTTCGCGCAGTCGCAGCCCTGGCGCGCCGCGTAACCCATCCTGGAGGGCGGCGTAGCGGTCATTCCAGCGCGCAACCTGAGCCGTCAAATCGGCGAGCTGTGGGCGCAAAATCGCGGCGCGCAGGTTATCCATGCGCGATGAACAGTTCGGCATGTCGAGCCGGGCGTCAGCGAACGCCTCCGCCCCCGGCGCGGCCAAGTGCTGGTCATAGAGCATGTAGCTGCCAGACCGGACCACGGCGCGGGCCATCACATCCGCATCGTTCGTGGTTGCAAACCC